>CACNJU010000012.1 GCA_902620895.1 uncultured Prochlorococcus sp. | reverse complement strand
GCAAGTCTTTAAAAAAGTGAATAATTTTATTTAGGCTTCAAAATTTTATTTCAAAGGCATATAGATTAATATTTATCGGAGAATATAAATATTAATCTAATACAAATTATTTTGAAAAAGTTGGAATATTTTTCGAAGTATTATTTGGAACCTCAGTTTTTGATTTTTATAAAAAATATTCTTTACGATAAATAAACAATAAATTTCCATATCTAATATTTTTCTTAAGATTAATGCATGAATGATTTTTGTTGATTTTATGAGGAAACTTCAGGTTTTAGTAGCACATAATCATAGCTCTATTGAAATAATGCATACTTTGGTACCTTTTTATTTGTTATCAGGGGAGGATACAAAATATAAGTTCAAATTTATTGATTTTAAATTCATCAATTTAATAAATTATAAGGCTGATTTAATTATCTTAACTAGGAAATATCATCATATAGACCATAATGAAGAAAAAAATAGGGAATTAATATTAGATGATATTAAAAAATATAGAAAAAAATTTGATAAGGTAATTTATTTTGATGATTCTGCCGCCGTTTCTCATATTTTGTATTTTATCCTACCTTACGTCGATTCTTATTGGGTTAGAGGATTGTTGAACGATAAATCTCAATATGAAAAACCATTTTATGGAGGGAGAACATATAGTGATTATTACTATTTGAACTATGGTGTTAAAGATCAAAGAAAGAATTTAAGTCCTAAATTCAAGTTTGTTTGCGATGAAAAAATAAAAATTGCATGGAACATAGGGATAGGATGTTTTCCTGTATTTAAGTACAACTTCTTAAATAAATTTTATTTTTTCACGAAAAAATTTTGTTGTGTATTAGCATTCTTTTCTATGAATTATTTATTAAGAAAAATAATCTTTTTATATATAATTCAGATGAAAAATTATCTTAATCGAGAATTAATATTAGAAAGAAAGGTTAATTTAATAAATGCCAGATTTTCTTATGAGGGTTACGCTAATTCAGTTGGTTTTAATAGAAAATTAATTCTAAAAAAAATTGCTTTTAACAAAAACTTTATAAAAGGTAAAATAAACTCTTGGGATTATATAAAGGAATTATCAAGGACAATTGCGATGATGTCTCCTTTTGGATGGGGGGAAATATGTTATAGAGACTTTGAAGCAGTACTAAACAAAAGTCTTTTAGTGAAACCTGATATGGGACATTTGGAGACTTGGCCAAATATTTATAGAGATGAGCACTACTTTAAGTTAGATTGGGATTGTTTGAATTTGATGGAAATTGAAGAATATATAGTTAAAAACAGAAAAGATATTTATTCAAAAATAAATAATTCTAATTATGTCTATCTTAATGCTATAAAAAGTTGTTCTAAAAGAGCGGAATTTCTTTTAGATGAAGTACTAATTAAAAAATGATTTTTTATTTATATTCTTAGCTTTTAATATAGATAAGACTATTAATCAATATTGAATTTTTAAAGTTTGATTATTTTTGTTTTTTCAGTTAATCTTAATGAATCCGATTATCTTTGGTTGGATTTAATAGATGTTAGAGACTTATAGATTGGATAAAAACGAACGAAAGCCTGTCGCATTAATTACCGGCATAACAGGACAAGATGGGAGTTATCTTGCAGAATTTTTATTAGAAAAAGGGTATATAGTTCATGGGATAAAAAGGCGATCGAGTTCATTCAATACTGAAAGAATTGATCATTTATATCAAGATCCTCATAAAGAACGTAATACATTTCATCTACATTATGGCGATTTAACTGATAGTTCTAGTATTTACAGAATTATAGAAATTGTTAAACCTGATGAAATTTATAATTTAGGAGCTCAAAGTCATGTAGCAGTAAGTTTCGAATCTCCTGAATATACAGCTAATAGTGATGCATTAGGAACTTTAAGAATACTTGAAGCCGTTAGGATGCTTGGACTTATAAATAAGACCAGAATTTATCAGGCAAGTACAAGTGAACTTTATGGCTTAGTAGCTGAATCACCACAAAACGAGTTAACGGCTTTTCATCCAAGAAGTCCTTACGGGGTATCGAAATTGTATGGATATTGGATAGTAGTCAACTATAGAGAAGCTTATGGAATTTATGCTTGTAATGGTATTTTATTTAATCATGAATCTCCAAGAAGGGGGGAAACTTTTGTTACTAGAAAAATTACTAGGGGATTTGCCAGAATAAATGAAGGACTTGAAAAATGTATTTATCTTGGGAATATCAATTCTCTAAGGGATTGGGGTCATGCAAGAGATTATGTAGAAATGCAATGGCAAATGCTACAACAAAAAAAACCAGAAGATTTTGTAATTGCTACTGGAAGACAAGAGAGCGTTAGAAGATTTTTAGAGTTAGCGGCAATCGAAATTGGTTGGGGGGGGTTAAAGTGGAAAGGTAAAGGTATAAAAGAAGTTGGGATTAGACTCGATAATGGTGAGGAAGTTGTTAAGATAGATCCTGTTTATTATAGACCTGCTGAAGTGCAGACCCTACTTGGAGACCCATCAAAAGCAAAAAGAAAATTAGGCTGGGAGGCAAAATCAACTTTAGAGGATTTAGTTGCTGAAATGATAAATGCTGATTTGAAAATTGCAAAAATGGATTCAATGAAACTTAGATAATTTTTCAGAATTGAATTTCTTAAAATATTTTCAATTTTTTTTATAAATTTAGTCTTAATAAGGAAATTAAAAATTGTGTTATTATTAAATCTTAGTTTGTAAGATATATTTAAATGGAATCCATAAAGGGATTTATAATTGAATATAAAAAAACCATTAAAGAGACATTATCAGTTATCAATAAAAATGGTTGTGGGATCTGTTTTGTAGTTAAAAATAGAAAGCTCTTAGGGTTGGTAACAGATGGCGACTTAAGAAGATATTTTTTGAAAGAAAATAATTTAGAATGTCAAATATCAGATATCATGAACAAAAAATTTGTTTATTTTCATGTACAAACTGCTGCTTCAATAATTAGAGATTCTTTTAAAGAAGATATCAAATACATACCTTTGATAGATGATGAATTTAATTTGGTTGACATAGCTAGTATTACTAAAACTCATAGAATTCAACTTTTAGAACCAGATTTGTCTGGTAATGAAATGAATTATATACAGGATTGTTTGAAAACTAATTGGATTTCCTCTCAAGGACAATACGTAAAAAAGTTTGAGAAGCTTTTTAGTGAATTGCACTTAAATAGATATTCTTTATCTGTCTCTAATGGGACTTGTGCATTGCATTTATCTTTGAAGGCCCTTGATATTGGGATGGGAGATGAGGTGATTGTTCCGAATATTACTTTCGCTGCTTGTGCAAATGCTGTTATTCAGGCAGGTGCTGATCCTGTGTTCTGTGAGATTAATAAGAATACTTGGTGCATTAAATCTTCAGAAATTGAATCATTAATAACTTCAAAAACCAAAGCAATTATGGTAGTTCATCTTTATGGTCAAGTTGCAGATATTGAATCGATTAAACAAATTGCATTAAAATATGGTCTTTATTTAATTGAAGATTGTGCTGAAGCAATCGGAAGCGTTTTTAAGGGGAAACCTGTTGGAGTATTTGGTGATGCCGCTACTTTTAGCTTTTTTGGTAATAAAACAATTTCTACTGGTGAAGGAGGAATGGTTCTTTTTAAAGATAAAAATTTTGCTTCAAAATGTAAGATCCTTAGGGATCATGGAATGAATCCTGATATCAAATATTGGCATGATTTTTCAGGTTATAACTATAGACTTACAAATATGCAAGCTGCAGTAGGTCTTGCGCAATTGGAAAGATTTAAAAGTATTGTAGAAAAAAAAATAAAAATATCATATTGGTATGAATCTTTACTTCATGATTGTGATGGAATATCCCAAAAACCTGTAAAGATTAAATTTATAAAACATTCAAATTGGTTATATACAATTATTCTTGAGAAGAATTTTGATAAAAATAGAGTTATTAATGAACTTTTTAAATATGGTATTGAAACTAGAAGGATTTTCTATCCACTAAATGAAATGCCACCTTATAAGAAATTTAAATGCTCAAAAGATTTGTCAAATAGCAAGTTTATTTCTAAACATGGAATTTCTTTGCCAACTTCAGTAAATTTACAAAAAGATGATATTAGTTACATTGTCAAATGCTTAAAAAAAGTTTTAGTTAATTCTTATAATTAGTAGATTTTTTATATTTTGACAAATCATATTCTCAAGATGATAGATTGATTTAAGTATTAAAGATCTAAATGAAAAAAATCTTTTGGTGCAAAAGTTGTCTTGCGATGTCAACCAGAAGAAGAATTACATTTAATAAATCAGGCAATTGTAATGCTTGTCAATGGAAACATAAAAAAGATAATTTAGATTGGAATATTAGGGAAAGTAAGTTAAAGGCACTTTTAGATAAACATAGATCTTCTGATGGAAGGTTTGACTGTGTCGTGCCAGTAAGTGGAGGAAAGGATGGGAGCTATGTTGCGCATAATTTAAAGAATAAGTATGGAATGAATCCTTTATGTGTAACAGTTACTCCCCCCTTGCAACTTGAAATTGGGAAGAAAAATATTGAATCATTTATTAATAGTGGTTATACCCTATTTTCTGTAAATATAAATCCAGAAACAATGCAATTTTTTAATAAAAAAGGTTTTATTGAAATTGGATTTCCCTATTATGGTTGGCTTACGGCGATTCAAACTATACCTCCATCAATAGCTTTAAATTTTGGAATTAATCTAATATTTTATGGCGAAGATGGAGAGGTTGAATATGGCGGTTCTACAGAAACTGCAGATAATCCAATTTATAACTTTAAATATATGAAGGAAATTTATTTAGAAAATCAAAGTTATAAAAGTTTTCAAAATATTTTTGAAGAAGCTTGTAATAAAAAATTAATGGACATAAATCTATTCCAATTCCCAGAAGATCAGAATGAATCTAATTTAGAAATTACACATTGGTCATATTTTGAAAACTGGGATCCATATAGAAATTATCTTGTTGCAAAAGAGTTCTGTGGACTAGTGGAGAATAAAAGTGTAAACGAAGGGACATTTACAAATTTCTCACAAAATGATCAAGCTTTATATGCTTTGCATACGTATTTAATGTTTTTAAAATATGGGTTTGGGAGGGCTAATCAAGATGCTTGTATTGAAATAAGGAGAGGTGCTTTATCTAGAGATCAGGGAATTAATCTAGTAAAATTGTATGATGGGATATTCCCAGAACAGTTTTTAGAATTATATCTTGACTATTATGAGATGAATAAAAATGATTTTATGTATGTTTTAGACTCTTGGGCAAATAAGGATATTCTTGAAAAAGTAAATGATAAATGGGTACTAAAAATAGAAATTAATTAATGAAAAAAATAGTAATTATTGATTATGGGATGGGCAACTTACATTCAATATCGAGTGCGATAAGAAGATTAGGATATTGCTCAAAAATATCTTTTTCAGAGGATGAAATATTAGATTCCTCTCATATAATTCTCCCTGGAGTAGGAGAATTTAGAAAAGCAATGACAAATTTAAAAATTAGATCATTAGATAAATTAATAATCAATATTTCTAAAAATCAAAAAACTAAAATTCTTGGAATATGTCTAGGTATGCAAATTTTATGCCAATCAAGCGAAGAGGGAAATACAAAAACTAATGGCTTAGGATTAATAAAAACAGATGTTGTTAAGCTTGAGAGTTCAGATGATTATAAATTGCCTCATATAGGTTTTAATGAAGTTTGCTTTCCAAAGGAATCAATATTTAAAAACAAGGTTTCTATTAAAAAAGATTTTTATTTTATTCATTCATTTTGTTTAAAAGAACTAACTAAAGATAATAATTCACTTATAGGATATAGCGAATATAAAAATAGATTTATTTCCTTCTATCAAAAGGATAATTTATTCGCTACCCAATTTCATCCTGAAAAAAGTCAATCAAACGGATTAAGTTTTTTAAAGTTGTTTCTGGAATTATGAAGCCAAAAAAAAGGATAATCTTTACCCTCTTATATAGTTCAGGTATGTTTGTTTTGAGTAGAAACTTTAGATTACAGTCAATAGGGGATTTTAATTGGTTGAAGAAAAACTATAATTTCGATAATGTTTCATTTCATATTGATGAATTATTAATTTTTGATGTAAGCAGAGATAAAAAAGATAAAAAACAATTCTGCGAAGTCGTCAATAAATTAGCTGAAAATATATTTGTCCCACTTACTGTAGGTGGAGGTATTAATACAATTGAGGATGCAAGCTTATTATTTAATTCAGGCGCTGACAAAGTATCTTTAAATACGGCAATTTTTAGGAAGCCATATTTAGCACACGAGATTTCTAAAGTGTATGGTAAGCAATGTCTTATAGGATCTTTAGATATTCTTAGAATAGAGAATGAATTTAAAATTTATACAGAAAATGGAGAAAATTTAATCGGTTCTTTAGAAGACTTCTTAGCTAGAAATGATATTTTAAAAGATATAGGCGAATTATATATTAATTCTATTAATCAAGATGGCACAGGTAATGGTCTAGATATGAACTTAGTTAAATTGCTTAAAGAAAAATCAAAAACTCCTTACATTATTGCTGGTGGGATCGGAAAAATTATTGATATTAAAGAAAGCCTTAAAAATGATTATATTGATGCTTTAGGTATAGCTCATTTACTAAATTTTATTGGAGATTCTTTATGTAAAGCTAGGAATATATGCAGAGAAAGCGGAGTTGAATTAGCTAAGTGGCCTGACTTCAATAATTTAGGTTAATTACATATTAATTATATTATTTTAAACATATATTTTCTTTTCAAATGTTTTGAAAGCCTTTTTGCTAAAACCATTAAAGTCCAAGTTGGATTAGTAAATCCTATTGCTGGATAAATATTTAATCCAAGGGTATAAAGATTTTCAATGCCTTTAATTTGCAAGTCAATATTCACTTCTCCTTCGTCTGGATTGGATTTTATTGGAGTTGAGCATCCAGGTTTGGGACCAACATATATTTTGCTAGTGTTAAGTTCTTGATTTTTAAAATCATATATTTCACCATTTGTGTATTTCTCTAATTCAGATTTCAAAGTTAAAAAGTTTTTCTTTGAAAAATTGTAATTAATATTCAATTTATTCAAACTTTTTTTGAACCATTTTTTAGAAGATATAGTTACTATTGAATTATTCTTTTCTGTATCTTCAAACCAAATTTCAATACTTCCAATATTTTCATTAAAAGAGGTTCTGATTTTGAAAAAATATTTTCTAATCTTATTATTTATACCAATTAATAATCTTAATAAAAGAATTAAAGAATTAGATAATATATTATTTTTGAATCTAGTTACTAATCTTCTGTAAATTTGTGTTCCAATATTTACATCAGATATTTGAAAAGCATACGTATCACTTTCACCTCCTACTACTAGGCAATCTTCTGAGGCTAATCCTTTAATAACTTCTTTGAAGGGTTTCCTGATTCTTGGATTACAATCCTTTCTTATCTTGCCAATACTTAAATGGGGTTGTTCTAATAAATTAAATTTATCAAGAGACTTTTTATTAGGTAAAATTCTTTCTATAAATTTTTTATAAAGGGGGATATTACCTATTCCGCCAGCTGATAATATCAAAGCCTTAGTGACTTTTATATTTGTTTCTTGGCCAAGAGTATTGATTATAGATAAGTTAGTAATTTTATTTATATCCTGTTTGTATTTAAAGTCATAAATGGTACTTTTTTCAAAGCAAGTAATATTTTTATTTTTTGCAATTTTAAAGTAGTTAAATAGATTTAGCCTTCCTAATCTAATTGATCTATGATAAAAAGCTTTGTTATCAATTTCCTCACGAAAATTAATATGATCATGGGGTATATTCATTTCTAAAGCTAACTCTTTTGAGTTTTCAACAAATTCAGAATATTCAATTGGCCATTTTTTATTCTCTTTTTCAGTTAATAAATAAGTCTTACCCTTCCAGGCTGCAGTCAACCCTCCAAAGACTCCTGAGATCCCGTGACTAAAATCTTTTGATGCATTATTTATGTAAGGAGCAGAGATTAATCTTTTTCTATTCCCTTTAGGTTTAGTTCCAATATCTATTAGGGCAACTTTACTAATTGCGGAGAGTTGGTTAGCTAAAGTAGATCCAACTGCTCCAGAACCAATAATTACATAATCAAATTCAATCATAATTTTGAAATTGCAACAAATAGAATTGGCTAAATAAAATTTACTATAAAAACAAATCAAATAAATCTTATTTCAAATATTAATATCAAAAAGTATTTATAATAGATTATTTAATAGAAAAAATTAAAAAAAACGATATTTATTATTCCTAATATTTAGATATATTAATCTTAATTATGTTCAATTCCTCAGATTAGTTCCTTTAAAAATTTATTTACTTTCTTGCCTATATAATTACTTGATAAGTATTTTGACGCATATTTATTACCATTTATTCCAATCCTTAATGAAAGATTTTTATTATCTCCTAGCTCCAAGAAGGCATTGGCAAGATCTTCAGGTTTCAAAGTTTTAGGAATAAAAAAAACTTCTTTTTTATGTTTAAATAATAATGAAAAGGGCTCTACTTTTGTCAATATTACTGGTTTTGATGTTGCAAAATATTCCGGTAATCTAGTTGGGAATACATGAGCTGTTTCTTTATCATCTTTACGAAGATGAACAAAGCAGTTTGCTGTATCCAATAACTTTGCCTTTTTGACATTGGATAAAAAACCTGTTGTTTTGATATATTTATTTTTTTTTACATTATTAATTACGTTTCGTAATAAAAGCCTTTCAAATAATGTAGATCCTTGATTCCCAATGATTATTAATTCAGTTGATAAGCCTTTTTGATTAGCTATATCAACAGCCTTAATTAAAACCATGGGCATTTCTCTGCGAAATAATCTTCCCATGAATATGATTCGGAACCTTTTTAATTCATTTTTAGAGGTTGATTGGAAATTATTTGATTTTTCAAATCGAGGCAATAAAGCTGGAAATAATACTGATTTCTTCCCAAGAGATTTTGCAAATTTTTCCCATTTTGGAGTAAGAACTATAAATCCATCAATATTATGAAAGCTACTTAATAGGGCTTTTGTTTGCATGTAAAATACTCCATTTAATAAAGTTCTAGGAGTGATTGGCATTCGTTCTCCACAATCAACAACACATTTTATATTGTGTTTATGACAGATTGAATTTATTGGATCTATTAAAGTTGAAAATGTGGAGTAAACAATAATAATTTCTATATTTAGTCTTTTTATTAGTTTTGATAAATTTTTCTTATAAAAAATTGATGCTCTTAAGTTCGTATCAAATGCTTTTGGGAGGAAAAAATGTTTTTTAGGTAAATTACAAATAACCTTGTTCTTTCTTATTGCAAAATCATTGTTAATGTAATTAAAGCCACAAAGGAAAACATTATTATTAAATTTTTTTAGAGCATCAGATAATAAATTCAAACGATTTAATGCAGCACAGGGCACACTAAAAGAATTTGAAGTGCAAATTAAAATATTCATGACTATCTTTATCTAATAAAGTAATTTATTAAATCCTATTACTTAATGAAAAAAAAAACTAATGGAGGATAACTTTGTATAAAAAATAAAGTTATCTTAATTATGAATATAATTTTTAAATCAATTTCTAAAAAAATACCAATATGTTCAATCTCAATATCCTATTATAAATTTTGATATAATGATAAATTCTTAATTAATTAAATTAAATAGTTCTTGATGGATTCAAATGCTTCCGAGAAATGCTTTATTGCAGGCCATAATGGTATGGTTGGTTCAGCAATATTGAGGAAATTAAAAGCAAATAAAAAATATAAAATAATAACTGCTGAAAGATCTGAGCTTGATTTAGTGAATCAAGTACAAGTTACAGAATTTTTTCAATTTAACAAACCTTCCATTGTTATTTTGGCTGCTGCTAAGGTTGGTGGAATCAGAATAAATAGGACAAAACAGGCAGATTTCCTATATCAAAACTTGATGATTCAAAATAACGTTTTAAACTCTGCTGCTATAAGTGGAGTAAAAAAATTTTTGTTTTTAGGAAGCTCTTGTATATATCCAAGGGAGGCACCTCAACCTATCTTTGAAGACTATTTAATGCATGGTCCTTTGGAACCAACAAATGAAGGTTATGCATTAGCCAAAATAAGCGGATTAAAATTAGCACAATTTTATAGTCAGAGTTACGGTATGAAATGTATTTGCCCAATGCCATGTAATCTCTATGGAACTAATGATAATTTTGATAAAAACAATTCTCATGTTTTAGCGGCTTTAGTTAGAAGATTTGTTGACGCAGTTGAAGAATCTAGGGATTGCGAAATGTTATGGGGCACGGGAGAAGCAATGAGAGAATTTCTTCATGTAGATGATGCTGCTGATGCTTTTTTATTACTTCTAGAGAAATGGAATTCAAGTGATCATGTCAATGTCGGTTCAGGGAAAGATATATCAATTAAAGATCTTGCAAAGAAAGTTGCATATTTCGCTGGATATAAGGGAGATATAAGATGGGAGAATTCAACTCAAGAAAATGGAATGCCCCGTAAACTATTAGACATTACTAAAATTAATGAATTAAACTTCAAACCAAAAATTTCATTAGATGATGGAATTATTCAAATGATTAAAATTTATAAAAATTCAAAAATTAAAAATAATTAAGTAATAAATATGATTCCTTTAATGAAGAACGCGTTCACTAATGAACATAAAACAAAAGAACTATTAGCAGAATTTATTATCTCTGCAGATAAATTAAGTATGGGAGATAAATGTTTTAAATTTGAGAAAGAATTTTCAATTATACAAGAAACGAAACATTCAATACTTTTTAATAGCGGTGGCAGTGCAAATTTGGCTTTATTACAAACTTTAAAAAACCTCAATCGCTTAAAAACTAATTCAAAAGTTGGATTTTCCGCTTTGACATGGTCAACGAATGTAATGCCGATTATTCAATTAGGGATGATCCCAGTAGCTATTGATTGTGAGCTAACTACTTTGAATACAATGTCAAAAAATATTTTGGATACTTTAAAGTACTGTGATTTAGATGCATTATTCATCACTAATGTTCTTGGCTTTTCTGGAGATCTTGAAAAAATAAGAGATATTTGTGAATCAAAAAAAATAGTATTAATAGAAGATAACTGTGAAGCTTTAGGAACTAAATTACCTTCAGGTAGGACAGGGAACTTCGGCCTGGCTTCCTCGTTTTCATTTTTTGTCGCCCATCATATGTCAACAATTGAGGGTGGGATGATATGTACACAAGATGATGAAATCGCTCAAATGCTTAGAATGGTTCGAGCTAATGGATGGGATAGAAATTTAACTGCTACTCAACAAAATTCTTTGAGAAGTGAATACAATGTGAAGAGTGAATTTCAAGCAAAATATACTTTTTATGATCTTGGATATAATTTTAGACCTACAGAAATTACAGGTTTTTTAGGATTAGAGCAACTAAAATTCTTAGAGAGTAATATTAAAAAAAGAAGAGATAATCATTCAGAGTTGGATTTGCAAATTCAGAAAAATCGAGATTTAATAAGTATTCAACACTCTCATATTACAGAGATATCACCTTTTGCTTTCCCAATAATTTGTAAAGATGAAGAAAAGAGATCTTACTATTGTCAGCAGTTTGCAGGTTCAGGTATTGAGATAAGACCTATGATTGCAGGTAATATACAAAATCAACCTTTTTATAAGAAATATGTGGATAAATCCTTATCATGCCCAGGTGCAGATTTCTTGCATAATAATTCATTTTATTGCGGTAACTATCCTGAGTTAAATACTGCTGATTTAGAGTTAATTAAAAGTTGTTTATTTAGAATATAAACTCCAATCATTTTATTAGATTTGCTGTTTTATACATGGAAGAAAATAAAGTGATCTTATTTCAAAGGTATAAAGTGATTTTCATAAGTTTCTTTTCTAAAATTTAGAAGATTTAGTTTTTGTTTTCTAGCTCTAATAAGTTATATCGCAATAAATGATATTTTATAATATCCTCCATTTCTGAATATTTTTTAGGTAACTGTCCACCATCACACTCCCACCATAGATAAAAATATGATCATAAATAATATTTAATTTTTCTTACTTGGATAATTTTTTAACGAGCTGATACTTCTTTGATATTTATCTTTTTATTTTCATCTATTATGCACTTAAGCCCTGAAAGCAATATCCAAAAAAGTAGATTTATTTTGCCATCGTAATAAGGCATGTCATTTAGGTGAAAAATTATTGAGCAGAAAGCAGATGTTAGCCAAAATTTATTGATGTTATCAATGCCAACTTTATTCTCGAATTTAATAACTTTATAACTTTCATAAAGAAGTTTTAGTAAAAAAATTGTAAAAATTACTGAAGCAAAAACTCCATAATTATAAGCAACTTCAAGAAATATGTTATGAGTATGAGTAGTTAATGAAATTTTACTTTTTAAAAAGTACATAATTGTAAAAGTTGAAGCTCCCCAGCCAAAAAACGGTTTCTGAAGTATAAATAAAATTGTTTTATTATATGTATCGAATCTATGCAAATAATTTAAATTAAATTCAGAAATAGAAAAAAACTTTTTAAGCAATTTTGTAGGAATTACAGTATCAATAATCTCAATAATATGAATAGGTAATAGAGATTTGAATAAGTTAATAAATAAAAGAACTGCAAAAGCTATTGAGATTAATGAAAATATAAGTTTTGAACTGAAAACTAATAAAGTGGATATTGAGATACTAAATAAGCCATTCCTTGAGCTGGTCAAAATTAAAAGATAGAAAATTAAAAATGAATGAAATAAGTAAATTAAAAACTTAAGATTTTTAGACTTATTTTTAATCAAAATAAAGCATGCAAAAGGTAATAAAGTTGCTAACCAGTAAGAGGTATAGTTTGGATTATTGAATAATCCAGTGACTCCAGATTCCAAATTTTCAAAAGGTTTTTGAAACCATGTAATCAAACCAAAGAAGGTTGTGAATGGACCATACCAATTTAACCAATACTGTGTTATGCAACTAAAAATTACAGGTATTGACCCTATCAACAAGGCCTTACAAAATAATATTCTTTGCTTGGAATTTGCTAAATAAGATTGAAAAGTGTAAAAAGTTAAAAATAATGGTAACCAATTAAAAAGATCGATCCAGGAAGCCTTTATTAGATGAACAATTTCCTCGTTATCAATAGTGAAAACTCTAAATAAATAACTAATTATCATTATTAATGAAAGAATTAAAAGATAAATATTCCATTTATCTTCAAGAAATTTATTACCGTTTTTAACTAATGATATAAAAATAGAAATTAATAGAAAGAAAACACTTATAGGTAATGCTGAAGGTAATAAAGAAATTCCTATCAAAAAACAAATTTGACCTATAATAATAGGTTCCCTTGACCTAAAGAAGTTAAGTAGATGATTGATTATATTTTTGGTATTTTTATTCTTTAAAGGAAGCATGTTAATTGCAAAAATATTTTTTTAGATTTGACAAACTCCTTTAGTTAAAAATATTACGCTTCCTGCAGGATTCGAACCTGCGGCCCACTGCTTAGAAGGCAGTTGCTCTATCCAGCTGAGCTAAGGAAGCATTATGTTATTATATCGAATTATCCTATAGTAAACAATAATAATAAATTCTAATACAAAAATTTTTTGAACTAAGGAAATTGATGTTTTTAGATTTGTTTCATAGAATAAACTAAATTAAATTTGATTTGGCTAAACATCTCTCTGAAAAACAAAAGGAAGAAATTCTGGAACTTTTCCTTAATGGAAAAACTATAGATGAATTATCAATTGCGTTTAGTTGCACAAAATTAACAATTTCTCGAAATTTAAAAAAGAACTTTGGCGAAGATAAATTCAAATCAATTTTAAAAAAAAATAGATTAAATATAAAAAAAGTAAAAACAAGTAGAAAACTTAAAAAAGAATCACGAACCTCTAAACCTGATTTAATTAAGAATTTCTCTGAGAATTTCAATAGTCATGTTTCTGGAAATGAGTTTTTGCAATCTTCTTCATTTACAGAACTAACACCTTTGCTTTTAGATATTGATAATGTTCCTCAAAAAGACTACGCATCTATCTCGCTTGATTGTGTAGAATTTCCTGATGTGGTTTATATGGTTGTTGATAAAAATATTGAATTAAATATAAAGTCTCTTAGAGAATATCCTGAGTGGCAATATCTTTCTGAGAGTGAACTAAATAGAAAAACTATAGAAATTTTTTTTGAATCGAAACTAGCAAAACTTAAATGTAATAAAGAACAGAAAGTTATTAAGGTTCCAAATACAAAAGTCTTTCAAATTGTGAGGCCTATTTTAATATCAAAAGGTATTTCAAGGATTATCAATAACGATCAGCTTATTGCCCTTTAAAATTAATTATCATTCATTTTTAAAATTAAGGTTTGATGGTATAAAAATTCCAGAAATAGATCCTCCAATAAATGAAATTCCAACAATAAAACTCAAGGGTAAATTTACAGATTCATAACCTAAAAATTTAACTTTATTTTTTATGCCGCTATTTTGAATACCCAAAATAAGTATTATAAAAAAACAAAAATTTACAGACAAAGAAAAAATTATTTTTCTAATTAAGGTATTCATTTACAAAATTTAAGCCTGTAATTTTAATATAAATCATAAATTATATTTTTCGACAAATTTAATTTTTTTGCTAAATATTTTGAGGCAGCAGATAAACTTAATCCTGCATCAATAAGTTCTTGGAGATCTTTCTTGACTTGAATTTTATTAAATTTTTCGTTTGCAGGCTTAACCCTTCCTTTTAAAATTATAGTAAATTCCCCAATGATCTCTCTACTTTTGAATAGATTAATAACACTGTCTATATCGGGACCTATTATTTCTTCGAATTTTTTTGTTAATTCTCTGGCTATTTGAATTTCTCTTGAACCTCCGCAAAACTCTTTAAGTTCTTCTAGAAGCCTATTAATTCGGTGTGGTGATTCGTATAGAATAGTAGTTTTTTGATTACTGCTAATTTCATTTAAGATTTTTTCTCGATCAGATTTTTTTTTGGGTAGAAAACCTTCAAATACAAATTTTGATGCAGGAAATCCACTCGCAACGAGAGCTACAATAGCCGCGCATGGTCCTGGAATACAAACTGTTTGAATATTATTTGTTCTGGCTTCTTTAACAAGTTCTTCTCCTGGGTCACAAATATTAGGCATCCCAGCATCGCTTACTAATGCAATAGATCCTCCTTTTTTTAAATTTTCTACAATCTTAGGTATCTTTTTTAAGGAATTAAATTTGTTGAAACTAATCAGGGTATTTTTTATTTTAAATTTACTCATGATTTTTTTAGTTTGTCTTGTATCCTCACAAGCAATTAAATTTACATTTTCAAGAATATTAATAGCCCTTGAAGATAAATCATTTAAGTTTCCTATGGGTGTCCCAACTATATATAACACTCCTTCTTCAGGTTCTGAATTTCTATGCGATAATGGAGAAATATCATTCATTTCGTGATTGAATTACCAAATGGAGTAAACATTAATAATCTTATCGAAGACCTGAGGGATTTCAGCTGGGAAGCTGCAGATATCTTGAAATATTATTATCAAAGAATATATAAAGATGAAAATAAAAATAAATTTATAAAATTTAAGGGCAATGATGACCCTGTAACTTTAGCTGATTTAAAAGTAAACCAAAGGATCATTAAGAGAATCCATGAAAAATATCCTAATATAAATTGGCATATTTTAAGTGAGGAAAGTATAAAAGATGAATTGGTTTCAAAATCTAAAGAATCAGATTGGCTTTGGGTTCTTGATCCTCTTGACGGCACTAAAGACTTTATACAGGGGACTGGCAATTACGCAATGCATTTGGCTTTGAATTATAAAAATAAACCTTATCTTGGAGTTGTCTTGATACCCGAAAAAAATGAATTATGGATTTCAGATGGACTTAATTCTTGGTGCGAAACAAGAGATGGTACTACCAAAAAAAGTTGTCTATCTAGAGGTAAAAAAATTAGAGATTTGACTTTAGTTTCCAGTAAAAATCATAGTAACGAGACTCTTAAACTTTTAATTGATAAAGCCCAATTTAGAAAAACGATTAGTATGGGAAGTATCGGTTGTAAGATAGCCTCAATAATCAGAGGAGAAAGCGATATTTATATTTCTTTAAGTTTGCCTGGCAAGAGTTCCCCAAAAGACTGGGATTTTGCCGCTCCAGAAGCTATCTTAAGAACAGCAGGAGGATCTATAACTACAATAAACAATGAAGAACTTTATTATAATAAACCACATTTTTGTCAGGAAGGTTTAATAATTGCTACTGGTAATAAATTATTCCATCAATCAATCTGTTCTCAAATTAAAGAAACTATCAAGGAATTAGATTTGTTTAAAATGAATTAATTTAATGGAGCTACTGGTGTAGGGGTTGGTTCAGGATAAGACATGCCGTTATTTTGAGAAATCCCTCTTAAAGTTAGGTTAATTCTTCCTCTACTATCGATTTCTCGAACTCTTACTGTCACTTCGTCTCCCTGTCGCACAACATCTTCAACTCTTTCGACTCTTGCCTCAGATAATTGTGATATGTGTACCATACCTTCTTTCCCTGGCAAGATTTCAACAAAAGCTCCTATTGGAATGATTCTTGTGACAACCCCTGAAAAAATTTCTCCTTCATGAACTTTTCTTGTTAAGCCCTCTATTATTTTTTGAGCTTCTTCAGCGGCCGCTCCATCATGAGACGCAATAGTCACAATCCCCCCATCCTCAATATCTATTTTTGTATTAGTCCTTTCTGTTATGCCCTTTATAGTTCTACCCCCTGGACCAATAACAGTTCCGATTAGTTCTGGATCAATTCTGAAACTTAGCAATCTTGGAGCATGTGGTGATAAAGAATCTTGATGCTTATCAATAGCTTCCTTCATTTTTTCAAGTATATGTAACCTAGCTGGTTTTGCTTTTTTGATTGCATCAGAAATTACATTAATAGGTAAACCTGTGATTTTCATATCCATTTGCAATGCAGTAATACCTTTTTCAGTCCCCGCAACTTTAAAGTCCATATCACCAAGAAAATCCTCGATACCTTGAATATCTGTAAGGATGCGGACTTCTTTCCCTTCCTTAATTAAGCCCATAGCAGTACCACTAACCGGGGATTTCAAAGGAACACCTGCGTCTAGTAGCGAAAGAGTACTGCCACAAACAGATCCCATTGATGTGGAACCATTTGAACTCAAGACCTCACTAACCACTCTTAGTACATAAGGGAAAGTCTCCTTACCTGGGAGGACAGGAATAATTGCCCTTTCAGCTAACGCTCCATGACCAATTTCTCTTCTGCCTGGGGTTCTCATTGGTCTGGTTTCTCCAACAGAATATGGAGGGAAATTATAGTGATGCAAATAGGTCTTTTCTGTACTTGGGTTAAGGTCATCCATTTCTTGAGCATCACTAGGTGTCCCAAGTGTGGTGGTAGATAAGACCTGTGTTAGACCTCTTTGAAATAAAGCTGAACCATGAACTCTTTTTGGAAGAATTCCAGCAGATGCTGTAATTTTCCTAACTTCATCTAATGCGCGGCCATCAACTCTTTTCCCGTCGTTAATAATTTGCGACCTCATTAAGTTCTTTGTGACTTTTTTAAAGTCGGTACTTAACAACTTTTCATTCTCTGAGAGAAGAACTTTTACTTGGTTGTCATCCTTAAGAGATTCAATTTTGCTTTGAGTCTCGGTTTTTATTTTTTCCAGTTCAAGATCTCTGTCTTCTTTAGACTGATCAAATTTCTTTAAGACCAGCTCAATAGCTTTTGTACAATTTTTTTCTATATAAGAGAGTAATGTTTTGTCCTCTTCTGGTTCCGATGGTTTAATTTGTTTAATTCCTAAATCTTTTAATAAATCTTCTTGAGATTTAATAAGTTCGGTAACAGCCTCGTATCCAAAATCTATTGCTTCAATAGTATCTTGCTCAGATAATTGATTGGCTCCTGCTTCAATCATAACGATGCCATCAGGTGATCCTGCAATAACAATATCCAAATCTCCTTTTTCTATCTCTCTGTAGCTTGGATTTAAGATGAAATCATCCCCAATTAAACCAACTCTAACTGCTGCCATTGGACCATAAAATGGAATCTCTCCAAGTAAAGTTGCTATTGAAGCTCCTGTAACAGCTAAAACATCTGCAGGCACTCTTTCATCTAAAGAAAGGCATGATGCAACTATTTGTATTTCATCTCTCATCCAAGAAGGGAAGAGAGGTCTCATTGGTCTATCAATCAATCTAGAGATTAAGGTAGCTCTTTCTGGAGGACGTCCCTCTCTCCTCATGAATCCACCTGGAATTCGTCCTGCAGCATATAATTTCTCCTCGTAATCACAAATTAGAGGTAGAAAGTCTGAAACTTCTTTTTTCGTAGTTTTTGTTGTTGTAACTAGTAGAGATGTATCCCCACACTCAATCATTACTGATCCACTTGCTTGAGGAGCATATAGTCCTGTAGTTAGTCGTATCTCTCGTCCGTCAAACGTGATCGACTTATTTTGTCCTTCCACTTTTTAAATTATAAATCTATACATATTTTATTCTTACATCTCATAGGGACATATAGAGTAAATTATTTAGATAAAATGAAAATATTGTAGAAAAAAGCATAAAAATTAAAATTAAAGTCTTTAGAATTCATTACTTAAAAGAAATTTCGCATAATATAAATGATTTTTATCAATAAATTTTTCTACCAACTTGATTTTACAACTCCAGGCAGTTCGCCATTGTGAGCTCTCTGCCTTAATTGATTTCTACATAAACCAAAATCCCTATATACTCCTCTTGGTTTCCCTGTAGCCCAACATCTGTTCCTGACTCGATTTGGAGCAGAGTTCCTTGGAAGGCCTTGGATCTTTCTATGGATTTCTAACCTTTCCATTGGATCTTTTGCAGCATTAAATTGATCTAATAACGATTTTCTTTTCGCAGCATATTTCTTTACTAGTTTTTTTCGTTTTACCTCTCTAGCAATCATGGACTTTTTTGCCATCTAAAATTTTTATAAACTTTTTATATTTTAACAGCTTGAATGTCAAATATTGAAATTTAATTATTGGTTTAATAATCTTTGTACGATTAAAAGTTGACTAGTATCTCTAATGATTAGCAATACACTAAGTCCAACCAGAAGAAAGAAACTTGATTGTGTAACAACCATCTGCACCTTAACTGGTACAGGTTTTCCCCTTAATCCTTCAATTAGAGTGAAAACAAGTTGTCCTCCATCTAAAAGCGGCAAAGGTAATGAATTAAGAACTGCCAAATTAATAGAAATTAAAGCCGCAAATAATAATATTCCGGTACCTCCTTGTTGTGATAGTTGAGCACCAATTTCAACGATTTTTACTGGCCCACTAAGTTGTTGAGCTGTTGATGCGAAATTTGTTATTAAACCTTTATAACCTTGAATTGTTTTTACTAAAAGTGATGAAAACTCATTATTAGTATATTTAAAAAGTTCGTAAAGGTTTTTTGTCTTTTTAGTTTCTTTACTTATATTTGGTTGTAATTGAGCTCCAATCGTACCCTTTCCATCTACATTCTTTGGTACTAAAGTTAAATCTTTAAAAAGTCCATCTCTTTCGATTTTTATTGAAATTGGTTCCTCTGATGATTGTTGAATCTCTTTGACTAAAGCAGAAACAGCTTGATCACCGACGCCTAATGTAAAGGTTTTAACCTTGATGATTTTATCTCCTGCCTCTAGTCCAGCCAGATCAGCAGCCTTTTCAGGCTGTGTGGCCAAAACTAAAATCCCTGGTTCAGGATCAAAAGGAATTCCAACTGAAGTTACATTTAGAATCAAAATTGTATAAGCCAGAATTAAATTAGCAAATACTCCTGCAGATATAACAATAACTCTTTGTATTATTGGCCTATTCTTTAAAAGATTTGGATCTGTAGGATCAATATTATTACATTCTTCATCAGGGAAAGAAACAAAACCTCCAAGTGGGAAAGCTCGAAATGAATATGTTATATCTTTATATTTTTTTTGAATTATTGCTGGTCCAAATCCAATAGAAAATCCGTCAACGTAAATACCTTGTAAGATTGCAGCGAGAAAATGCCCCATTTCATGAAAAAAAATGAGTAATCCTAAAACTGTTATTGAAGTTAAAACATCCATTTTTTTTATACTAGGCAGTTTTTATAAAATTTGATCCAAAATAAGGAACTAGAGCATCTGGAATCTTGACGCTCCCGTCAGATTGTTGGCCGTTTTCAAGAATTGCAGCCATTGTTCTTCCAATTGCTAATGCACTACCATTTAAAGTATGAACAAATTGATTTTTTTTATCGATTTTTGTTCTTATTGATGATCTACGTGCTTGAAACTCTAGGCAATTGCTGCAACTTGAAATTTCTCTATAACATTTACTACTTGGCAACCAGACTTCAAGATCAAAAGTTCTACTTGAGGAGAAACCTAAGTCACCTGTACAAATGTCTACCAATCTATAAGGTAGGTTAAGCTTTTTTAAAATACTTTCAGCATCAGAAGTAATCTTTTGATGCGCTTCTATAGATTTGTTTGGATCGGTAAACCAATATAACTCTACCTTATTAAATTGATGCAGTCTTATTAAACCTTTTGTATCCCTTCCATAACTTCCAGCTTCTCTCCTAAAACATGGGCTGTATGCAACATATTTAAGGGGCAAATGCTTTGAATCAATAATCTCATTTTTATGAAAAGCAGTTAGTGGAACTTCAGCTGTTGGAGAAAGCCATAAATCGTCATTAGAACACTTAAAACTTTCATTTGAAAATTTAGGTAATTGACCTGATCCAGTAAGACTTTCTGAATTTACTAATGCTGGAGGTATTAACTCTAAATAACCATTTTGAGTATGAATATCGAGCATGAAATTTATTAATGCTCTCTCTAATCTTGCACCATTGCCAATCAGTGTAATGAAACGGCTTTTTGAAATTTTAGTTGATTTTGTAGAATCAAAAAGATTAAGACTTTCTCCTATTTCCCAGTGAGAATTAAGATTATCTTTTTTCAAATGATCTCCCCAAGTTTTGACTTGGACGTTATTACTTTCATCTTTTCCAATTGGCGCATCTATGCTCGGAAAATTTGGCAAATTTGAAATTTTATCATAAATCTGTTTATCCAATATCCTTTGTTTTTCTTCAAATTCAGAAATTTTAATTCTGTATTCGTTGCCTCTTTTCTTTAAATCGTTCAGTTTTTGGGAAGTTTTGTTTTGAGAATTGTTAATTTCTTGACCAATTAATTTACTTAATTTTTTACTCTCAAATTGAAGATTTGATACCTCTATATCAATTTCCTTTTTTTTAACAGTTAATTCGTTTATATCGGATATGTTATAAACTTTCCCTCTCAAAGATAAATTCTTTTCAACAATTGTTGGATTTTCTCTTATTAATTTTTGATCTAACACTCTTTTTTTTTTATACCTTAATAAACATAGTTAATCTAAATTCATTATTAGGTATTTTTCGTAAAAAATTAACTAAATTAATGATTCCTAACTTATTAAGCATTTTTGATAAATATTAATTTAATTATGATGCAGAACGAGCTCTTCCTGTAGATGACCATTCTTTTAGCAAATCAATTTGTTCCTTAGCAGTTCTGGATAAAGGAACTAATTCAGAAACTGCTTTTATTAAATCTTTCTCCATAAGTTCTCTATTTTCAAAGAATGAAATATGCATACCCTCTATTACTGCTTGTTCAAGTTCTGCTCCTGAGAACCCATCTGTTCTGTCGATGATGGTAGAGAGAGGGAAATTATAACTTGATCTTCTTTTTTTTAAGTGCAAATCGAGAATACTTAATCTTTCTTCAGAGTTTGGTAAATCTAGAAAAAATATCTCGTCAAATCTACCTTTTCTTAATAATTCAGCAGGAAGCTTATCAATAGCATTAGCGGTAGCAATTACAAATACAGCGGATTCTTTTTCAGCCATCCAAGTTAGCAAACTTGCTAAAACCCTTTGACTTGTACCTCCATCACTTCTGGCATCGCCACCAAATCCTTTATCAATTTCATCGATCCAAAGGATACAGGGAGCCATAGCCTCAGCTCTTAATATTGTTTCTCTTGTTCTTGCCTCGCTTGAACCAACAAGGCTAGAAAATAGTCTCCCAACATCTAACCTAAGTAGTGGCATAGACCAACTCTTTGAAATTGATTTTGCAGTCAGTGATTTCCCTGTTCCTTGAGCTCCAACGAGTAATACTCCCTTTGGGATAGGTAATCCATAGTCTCTAGCTTCTATAGAAAAGGCCCTGTATCTTTGCTTGAGCCAAACTTTTAAAACATTTAAACCGCCAATATCATCTTGATTTGATTTGGCTTCGAAAAATTCTAAAATTTCACTTCTAGCGATCACTTGTTTTTTCTCTTCAAGAATATCTTTAATATCTTCTTTACTTATTTTCCCTCTTTTTGCAAGGGCCTTTGCCATGACTTGCTTTACTTTTACTTCTGTTAGACCACTCGAAGCTATAGTAAGTTCGTTTAAATCTTGTTCCTCAAGATTTGAATTGTTATTTATGGCAATTTTTTTTATTAGATTATTCAATTCTTTTTGATCAGGTAAAGGTAAATTTACAATCGCCATTAATTCATCTAGATCTTCTGATGATGGAAATAAATGTGAACTAATAATTAAATTGTGATTAGATCTCTTAAGAACTGAAAATAGTTCTTTAATAGTTCTATTGATAGATGGATCATCATAAAATTTATGAAAATCTTTTACTAATAAAACTGTTGAAAGTTCAGAGTTTTGTTCTTTAAGCCAATTAAGGACACCTAAAGGGTTATTAGAAAATTTACCTTCTTCATTAATTAATCCTTTGATACCGCAAACACAATCCCAGCTAATGAATCTTTTTATATTTACTCTTTCACAAGAGTGATTAATTAGTTTTTCTAATCTTTCCTCCTCTTTGGTCCTGATCCAAATTAATGGGGTTCTTGATTTTATGAGTAATTCTAAATTCTTACACCATGAGTTCATTATTGAAGATTAAAACTATTTTTTACTGTTAGGTTCAAAAGGTAGTCTTTTATCTGAAATATTTGATGGAGAAGTTGTTATTACTTCATTCTTAGCCAATAATTGTTGATCCAAAATTTTCTGTAGATTTTCAGGAAGAGCTTCTTTATTAAGCAGAAAAGTCTGAAATGCCTGGAAAATATTAGCAACAACCATATAAAGTAATACTCCTGCTGGTAGTGGGAAAAACAGAAACATTCCAGTAATCATTATTGGTGTAATTTTGTTAGCAGTTGACTGCTGAGGATTGGCAGGCATTCCCTGGCCAGATAGTACTTGAGAAAGAAGTAGGGTTAATCCAAAGGCCCCAACTAGTGCAGCAATATCCCAATTTATTGCACCATCAACATAAAAACCAACTTGACCAAGAGCTTTGATAAAAAGAAAACCACTCTTAGCAGCTAGACCGGGGATTTTGGCCTCTATTGTTGCATCCCCCGGTTTGATTGCTGTTACTGTTCCGTCTTGGGAAACTTTAAGATTTTCGGACCCTTTAGAAACTGTCCATGTGGGTAGGAACTTCGATCCATTTTCGTATTTATCTAAAACTTCAGAATAGCTATTGCCGTTTGTTGTTTGTAAATTTATTTTTACAGATTCATTTGTTCCTAATTTTGTTCCATTAGGGATTGTGGCTATTACAGGAAAGTGTGATTTTTCTGTAATGAATATGGAGTGTCTTGGGGATTTGTAAGGTTTTGGATCGATGGCTGCTATTTGATCCTGAGGTACCACTTTGAGATTTATGTTGTAGGGGACATCAGCAAATGGAGAACCTCTTAGGGTCGCAAACAAAGCGAACAGCACGGGCATTTGTACAATTAATGGAAGGCAACCTGCGAGAGGACTACCAAACTCATTCATGAGTTTCCCAAGTTCCTCTTGCTGTTTTTTTGGATCACCTGAGAATTTAGATTTTATTTCTGCTTGCCTTTTTTGCATTACTGGTTGAGCAATCTTCATCCTTCTTGCGCTTCTAATGGAACCAGCGCTTAAAGGGAAAAGTGCAATTCTAATTACGACTGTCAATGCAACAATAGCTAATCCGTAACTAGGGACTAAACCGTAGAAAAAATCTAGAATCGGGATAAGTAATTTTTCAGAAATGAACCCTATCAAGATATTAAAGAGAGTGAAGTTTTACTAGACATTTTATTTTACAGGAAAAAAAGGTTTTTGTAATTAATTTAGTTAGGATTTAGTAGCAAATCCCTCTACCTCCTTAAGATTTGGGATTTGTAATCTTTTATTTATATTATCTTCAATAAATTTTTGCTTTTCTCTGAATAAAGGCAACGATTTCATTTCAACCTTTGATCCATCATTAAGGATAAGAACCATATCGCCATATGATCCAAATCCCCTCGGAATAGATCTGATTTCATCAATGTTACTTAATGAAACTTGTGTTTTGTTTTTACCAAACCATCCGCCATCTATTGTAATTCTTTTGTTTGTAATTTTATACCTTAGCCACAATGCTCGAACTACTGCAGCGAAAGTAAATGGTAATCCAAGAATCGTTATGCCTGCAATAAGATTTATAATTAGATCACTTTTTGCAGGACCACCTTCGTAAAAGATTTCTTCATTCATGTTAGTCATTTGAGTAGGCGAGATTTGAACATTAAGTTTTGAAATTCCTCCAAAAGTTTACTTTTGTCATTGTAGAAATCTCCAAATTTAAGGTTAACAAGTAACCAATATGGTTTGTGGTTATTAATTTTATTAATGTTTTTTAATAACCACTCTTGCAGGATCCTTCTCAATTTATTTCTTTCTACAGCTTTTTTTGAAACCTTTTTACTAATAGCAATTGCGATCCTAAATTCGTTTGATTTATTTGTGAGTTTATGAGTTAAGAGAATTTCTGGGTTTGATTTTGCAATCTTAAATGTCATTAATTTTCCATGATATGTTAATGAATTTTTATGAATATAGTTAAAAGTCCTATGACCTTTTAAACGCATATCCTTAGGTAAGGCCATTTAAATTTGAAGTTATACAGCTATTCTCTCTCTACCTTTTTGTCTTCTGCTTTTAATAACTCTTCTACCTGTATGAGAACGCATTCTTACTCTAAAACCAGATACACGTTTTCTTTTTCTTGAAGTTCCGCCAAAAGTTCTTTTTGTCATTTGTTTAATTATCCTTATCTAATTTATCATTTAATCGATCAATATAGTCCAGCTTCCTAAATAACTTGAAAATGATTTCCCTTTAGGTTGCCCATATGAATGGAATTGATATAAACCTGATTTTTTAGGATTATTGACTTTAAAGACAATTGCATAACTATCCTTATTCGAAGGAATTGGGCGATAGGGGTAAATATCTAGGGAACGCATGCCTGATTCATCAGTGTTAATTTCGATATCAGCTGGAATATCTTCTAAACATTTTGTTCTATTCTCAAAACCGCCTATTAATACTTTGCAAAAACTAATTTTTTCTTTTTTTAAAGTAGATTTAAAGGTTTTAGGTATTGCTAGATTAATTTTTAAGAGTTCAGTTTTTCTATCAGATGGCCTCAAGAAAAAATAAATTGTATTTCTAAATTTCCTTTTATTCTCTTTTTGAAACCACTTTAATCGTCTATAGTTCGAGTCTTGATCCCACTGGAATTCTAATCCCGCTTTAGCATCTTGATTAACATTAAAGAATGTAGTTGAAACTAAAATTGTAGGAATAATAAAAAACCTTAAAATTTTAAGATTTAAAGAAAGTTTCCTTGCGTTTTTTAACATTGAGTAAATGAAATTTAAAAGGTTAAGTTCGTGGTATTCAAATTTTAAAGAGGAAAAATAGTTTCTACTAAGGTTAACATCTATCTGTCCTCAATTTAGCAGCGTCTCTTAAATAAGGATGCTTTATTGGTTTATTGGGTGGCAATAAAACTTGGGCCATTATTCTTATACAGAAATCAATATCATTAGATACGTACATTTGTTGGCAGTCTATAAATGCCACTGAATCAAGTCCATTAAACTTTCTCGCAATTGAAGCTGGGAAACATGCATCTAAATCTTTTGTTGCAGTGAATGTAATGGATAAAATATTCGTCTTAATGAGATTGTTGCGTGAAATTAATTCATCAATCAATTCCACTACAGCAGCTTCAATTTCTTTAACAGAATTTCCGGATGCTGTTGTAGCTCCGCGTATAAATTTAATTATATAATCATCTTTTATTTTTTCAGACATATCGTTTTAAGGCTTATACAACCAAAGTATTTTATTAGATGAGTCAAACTCAAAAAAGATATTATTGATAATTTTTTCAATCATTTTACTCCCAGGAATTAGTCCCAGTATTTTCTTCTTTTTCTTCCCAAATGTTAAGGGCTGAATTTTGGGATCAATATTAACCATTTCTGCAGCTAGTTCCCTCGCAACAAATTCATCTCCAACTTCATCAACAAGACCAAGTTCGCGTGCTTGAGTTCCAGTGAAAATTCTTCCGTCAGCAAATTTTTTTACTTCTTCAACAGGAATATTTCTTCCTTCTGCTACTGCTTCAGTAAATTGTTTGTAACTTTCATCAATGAGACCTTGAAGTAGATTTCTTCCTTCTTCACTTAGAGGTTTATCTGGAGAAAGTATGTCTTTAAATACACCGCTTTTAACAGTTTCAAATTTAATACCGATTTTATCTAACAATTCAGATAAGTTATTTCCTCTTATAATTACACCAATAGATCCAGTAATTGTACCTGGATTTGCAACTATTTTGTCAGATGCAACACCAATGTAAACACCTCCTGATGCTGAAATGTTCCCAAAACTAGCAATGACTTTACATCCTTTATTTTTTAGTCTTTTAATAGCAGAATATATTTCTTGGCTATCCCCAACAGTACCGCCTGGAGAATCAATTCTCACGATTAATGCAGGAAATTCTCTATCCTCAATTTGTTTAAGAGCTTTAAGGACTGAAATTCTTGTTGAACTTGTTATGGGCTCATCAATTACTATGCGAGCCATTCTTTTTTTTGACTTTCGTCTAAAAGGCCAAATCATGCTTTTAAGGTAAATTCATAAAACTACTTTAAAAAGACTATCAGCACACCTAATGAATTCAATCTTAAATTGGTTTTTAATGATACTCCCTTTTGCACTTTGGGGTACTTCAATGGCGGCTATGACTCCCTTAGTCTCTAGTGCTGGGCCAGAATTTGTGGCTTCTTTAAGATTACTACCTGCAGGAATTCTTGTTCTAATAACAACATATTTGTTGAAAAGAGATTTAAAAATTTATAGGTGCGATTTGAAGTGGTTTTTTGTTTTTACGATTGTCGATGCTACTTTTTTTCAGTTGTTTTTAACTTATGGGATTGAAAAAACTGGAGCCGGTTTAGGTTCTGTCTTAATTGATTCTCAACCGCTTTTGGTAGCGATCTTAGCGAGGTCAATTTTTGGAAATTTAATTAATCCAATAGGTTGGTTAGGACTACTTTTTGGCTTAGGAGGAATTGTATTTTTAGGAGTTCCTCAAGAATTTTTAGGGAATTGGTGGTTGATGTCTGATAAGTCTATAAATGATGTTGCTTTTAACTTTGGAGAACTTTGGATGCTTGCAGCTTCTCTAGCTATGGCTTTAGGAACAATTTTAATTAGATTCACTTGTACTAAAAGTGACCCAGTCGCAGTTACAGGTTGGCATATGGTTTTAGGAAGTATTCCTTTAATTATTAAGCACTGCTTGCAATCAAGTTTCACAATAATTCCAGATTGGTCAATATTTGATTGGTTACTTATGTCATTTGCAAGTGTTTTTGGAGGAGCAATAGCGTATGGATTGTTTTTCTACTTTGCTAATAATAAAGAAATAACTGGATTTAGTACTCTTGCATTTTTAACACCTGTATTTGCTCTTCTCAGTGGAGGTGTTTGGTTAGATGAAAGACTCACTATCGTGCAGTGGATAGGAGTGGGGTTTGTCCTTGTCTCGGTATTTTTTGTTAGCCAGAGAAAGAGTTTATGGGAAAATAAGTTTTCTGATACTACTATTTAATTAGTGTCTTTTTGTAAAAAGTCTAATAATGCGAATAGTTTTGATTAGTACTCCAATAGGGTTTTTAGGGAGTGGCAAAGGTGGTGGAGTTGAATTAACTTTAAATTCTTTAGTTTCAGGTTTAATTTCTTTAGGCCATTCTGTTGAGGTTGTTGCTCCAGAAAACTCTAAGTTAAATGAAAGTAATGTAAAAGCAAAATTACATTTTGTTGAAGGTGAAGAGCAGATTAGTTGGCAGCATCAAAATTACAATTCTCCCGTAAGTATCCCAGACAATTCTCTTTTAGCAGGAATGCTTGAAAAGGGATTAGATGTTGCTAAAAATGCAGATGTATTGTTAAACATGTCCTATGATTGGTTGCCTATTTGGATGACTCTAAATTTTGAGATACCCATTGCACATATTATTAGTATGGGTTCTGAAAGTTTAGTAATTAGTAATTTAATATCTAAGGTATATGCTAAATATCCAAATAATTTTGCTTTTCATTCGAAAATGCAAGCTAATGATTATCCATTCATAAAAAAACCAACAATTATTGGGAATGGGTTTAATTTAGATAATTATGTTTTTCAAGATTCAGTGAAGGGACCATTGGGATGGGTTGGAAGAGTCGCTCCAGAGAAAGGTTTGGAGGATGCAGTTTATGTAGCAAATGAACTTGGCGAAAAATTAAAAGTTTGGGGACTTATTGAAGATGAGATGTATGCGTCAAAGATAGAAAAATCTTTCCCTGAAGGAACTATAGATTGGATGGGTTTTTTATCAACCGATGAATTACAAAAAGAACTTGGTAAATGCAGAGGATTGCTAAATACTCCGAAATGGAATGAGGCATATGGGAACGTAGTTGTTGAAGCTTTAGCCTGTGGAGTGCCTGTTATAGCTTATAAAAGGGGAGGACCTAGTGAAATTATTCAGCATGGTCAAACAGGTTATCTTGTTGATCCTGATGATAAAAAAAATATGCTTTACTTTGCAAATATTATTGAAAAAATAAAGCGTCAGAAATGTAGAGAATGGGTAGAAAAAAATGCCTCCGCAAATATATTTGCTAACAAGGTTGTGAACTGGCTTAATGAGGTAATTATCGAATATGAATAAAATACATATATAAAATGATTCTTCATAACTCAAAAAAAAGGCTTTTAACCTCAATAATGGTTCTAATTTTTGGGATAATTATATTTATTTTTGGTTTAGGTACTACAGGTCTGGTGGATGAAACTCCCCCTTTATTCGCAGCTGCAGCAAGGGCAATGAGTGAATCTGGTGACTGGTTAACTCCAAAAGTAAATGGAATGTTCCGTTTTGATAAACCTCCATTAATATATTGGCTAATGGGCTTTTTTTACTCATTGCCGAAAAACGAGATTTGGGACAGTTTCGGGACACTCTCAGCAAGACTCCCTTCAGCCTTGGGATCACTTTTTTTAATGTTGATGATTGGAGATACGTTGTTTTGTTGGCCACAGAATGGTGATAGGCAATTCTTAACTCCAATAGTTGCATCATTAGGATTTGCTTTGTCTCCATTAATAATTATCTGGAGTAGAACTGCTGTTAGTGATGCCCTTTTAACTGGAACCCTTGGAATTAGCCTGCTCTTGTTTTGGAGAAGAATGGCAAGTGAAAATAATGATCAATGCATTTCATCATGGGTATTTTTAGGGTTTGCAATTTTAACTAAAGGACCTGTTGCATTGGTTTTAGCAATATTTACTATTACATCGTTCTTGTTAAGTCAGAAGAATTGGAAAACTTTGCTAAGCAAGATAAACCCTAAGAAAGGTCTCTTAATAACGATACTAATAAGTGTTCCATGGTACATCTTAGAACTCATAAAAGAGGGTAAGCCTTTTTGGGATAATTTTTTTGGTTACCATAATTTTCAAAGATATACCTCAGTTGTAAATAATCATGCAGAACCATTCTGGTTTTTTCTTTACATAATGATATTGGCTTCATTACCATTCACTCCTTTTTTGTATCACGGTATATTTAGAGCTTTTAAGGATTTTTTGAAAAGTTCAAGAGAAAGTTGCAATGTCACTGAAACACTTTATACATTTTCATTGTGCTGGTTAATATCAGTTTTAATATTCTTTAGTCTTTCTGCTACGAAACTACCAAGCTATTGGTTGCCAGCAATCCCTCCAGCAGCAATCTTAATTAGTAATAGCTTTATAAACTTAAAAAATTCAACTAAAAGTTATCAATATTTGTGGATTTTTAATATTTTAATTTTGTTTGGTATCTCTATGGCATTCTTTCTCTCAAATATATGGTTAAGTTCAATAAATGATCCTGAAATGCCTAATCTTGCTTCTGAACTTATAAGCTCTGGGATAATTTTTAAAGCAAAATTATTTTTCTCTTCGTTTACACTTCTCGCAATAATTTTATTTTCTTTAAAAATCAAAAATATCCTTCTTTATCTACAAATTTTATTTTTAATTGGGCAAGCTTTTTTGATGTCGCCAATTAGAAAGTTAGCTGATACTTCTAGGCAATTACCCTTGAGGAATATCTCAAAATTAATTTCAGATTCTCGTGAGGGGAAGGAAACTTTAGCGATGATTGGTATTAGAAAACCTTCATTGCATTTTTATTCGAGACAAATAGTTTTTTATGAACCAAACACTAAAGAAGGGTTAATTAATCTGTCCCACAGGCTAAATACCGATAGAAGAGAAAATTATGAGGACCAACCGGATTATGAATACAAATCTTTATTGGTTGTGATAGATGAATATTCTTCCCGCAATCAACAATGGTCAAAAATAAATCATCAAAAATTGGGCAAATATGGGATTTATAATTTATGGAGAATTCAGAAAAGTGATTTGAATAAGTATTCTGAATTTTTAGTTAATAGTGGTTATAAAGCTGACTGGAAAAACAGAAAAGTTGAAAAATTTTAACAAAGCCTTTTTCTGAGAAGAGCTTTTTTAAGATCATCAACGCTGCACTTACTGGGGATATCAATTTCATTCAAATCTTCTAGCAATTCGAGATCGATGACAGAATCCTCGGCTAAAAAACTAAAAACTTCATTAATGCTTATTCCCATATCTTGAGCCATCTCTGAGATAAGCCTTAGAGTATCCCTTCTAACAGAAATCCTTAGATCTAAAGGGATATATTCATTTTCAGGGTTTGCTGACTTCATAACCTAAATCTTAAGACATTATTTAGTTATGAGGATATAATCTTTACAATATTCATTAATTATGCTGAAAGTATTAGGTTTTCATTTAAGTGGTTTGAATAAATAAATTCATAAAAATTTTTAATAGAGGAATTGTAATTATTGAAATTAAAGTTGTGGTAAAAAGAATTTTTGAAGCGATTTGTTGTTTTACACCATAAGCCTCTGCCATTAATATCGTTGATATTGCTGTTGGTGTTCCTGCCTGTAGAATTACTGCTGATGATTGATAGAAATTAAAATTTAAAGATTTACAAACTAAAAAAATAATAAAAGGAAGAATAAATAATTTTAATAAAATTGAAAATTTAATTTCTTCATTTAGATCCAAAATCCTTCCCTTTTGATTTGTTATTATTCCAAGTCTTGTTCCCACAATTATTATTGCCAAAGCAATAACTATTCTTGCAGGAATCCAAAGATAATTTCCTAAAATCTCATCTATTTGGAGAAGATATGCGAGAAGTACACCAATAATCCCTCTAGATGCAGGACTATTTATCAATGCACTTAACAGTCCTTTGATGTTTGGAATGTTATTGCTGTTGGATTTCTCTTGAAGAAAAAAAGGTCCAAATATCCAAGCGAAAAGTGTTGTTCCTAAATCAAATCCAATAGTGAAATTTATAGTTGTTGAGGGTAGAAGAGCAAGCGCAATTGGTATTCCAAGAAATGATGTATTACCTATTAGGCCTGCTAGTTGCAATGTGTAATTTGGAAGACTCTTTTTAAATATTGGGATTATATTTATTAAAGTTATTAAAAATCCAATTACAGAGAATGCTAAAAATGCACTTTTAATTAGGTTTATATCTATGCCTTCCTTTAATAATAGACCCATTACACTCAATGGAATGCCAAATCTTATTAGAGGTATTGCAATATATTTTGAAATCTTTGGATTCTTTTTCCCGATAAGAAAACCAAGGATTAAGAAAGGGATAATATTTATGAAAAGAGAGTAGATGGTATTAATTAAATATTTATTAAAGCAATATTAACTTGCCGTAGTGCAGTAAAAAGTTTTTTATGGTTCATTTAGAATTTAAATTATTTTCCAGATTGCTTTGTCAGGAATTAAAGGAGATTTATTTAAATTATCTGGTTCTTTAGTCACAACTCTCCATACAGGAACCCGACAAGTGACGTAAGCAGGACTTTCTATTAAAACGCCTGGTTTTTCATCAAAAGTACAAGTAAATCCTTCTTTCCAATATCCACCATTGTTAAGGCTACCTTTAAACCAAACCCAGCATTTTGAAGTTTTCAAAGTTAACCTACTTTTAATACATTTTAATCAAGATTTAAATAAAACTAAGGTTTATTACTTATAAAAAGATTTTTATTTATTTTAAATTTTTTGAAAAATATATTTTAGAAATTAATATCAACAGATTTAAGATCAGGGTAATTAAATTTGCTATCAATATTGGTGTAGAGGAAATTTTATAACCGTAAATAATCCAAGACAAAACACCGATAATAAACATTATTAATGTTGTCAAAGAAACATCATCTGCTTTTTTTGTTTTTAAAGTTTTTATCAATTGAGGTAGAAATGCCGCTGTTGTTAAGATCGCTGCAAAATATCCGAATATATCTATATTCATACAAATATTTTTAAGAACTATTCTTTAATTAAATCAGATAAAAATCCTAAAGGATCTCTCATGTTTGATGAATATCCAAGAACATCACTTGAAAAAAATTTATAAATAACTTGATTTTGATCATTCAAAAGAAAAGAAGCTCCCCTTTGAGGAAGGTATTCTTCATTAAGAATATAATCACTCCAATTTTGGATTATTTCATTCATATTGTTTAATCTAAATGTTGCTAATTCAAATGGTCTCAAATAACCATCCCCGAAAACCTCTTTAAAAGAATTACCTGAAAATTTTAGAAATTTTAAAACGTCAATTTTGTCAAATTCTGAATAGATTTGCTTTGCTTTTCGATCGCCGGTGTAACCTCTAATAACTTCTTTAATTGTTTTAAAAGAATTTATTCCTGATAGCATCAAAAGCATATTTACCCAACCGCCTAAACCTATATTTAATCCTCTTGAAACTTTGAGATTATTATGAATTTGGTTATTAGAAACAACTATTAAATTTTCTTTACGAAAGCCAGTGAATTTACAGAATTTTTCCTTCCCATTTTTGTTCCCAATAGCAATTGCAAAAATATCTAAATTTTTATCTTGATTATTATCGATAAAACCTTTCAAATTTATTGCATATTCAAAGCTATCAAAATCTCCCAATAAACCAAATAAAACAATTAATTTAAATTTTTTATTCCCATTAAAGTTGAATTCTTCAACAATATTTTTTATATCATTTTGTAATTTGTTAGTCACGATTGTTTAAATATTCTATAAATTTTTCTCAAAAAATTTTTCATACCTTGATTAGTATAAAATTTTACATGAAAAAGTTTTTAAAGAAATTAATTTAACGTTTTTAGATTTTATTATTTTAATGTAAACATTTTGAAGTTATGACTGTAGGAATTTATTACGCAACTACAACTGGAAAAACTGAAGACGTAGCTGATCGTCTTCACAACTTTATCTCTTCAGCAGAAGCACCTAAAGATGTATCTGACGTGGATGATCTTTCAGAATTTGAAGGTCTTGATGGAATTATCTGTGGGATACCTACTTGGAATACAGGTGCCGATGAAGAAAGATCTGGAACTGCATGGGATTCAATCCTAGAGGATATTGGCGAACTAAGTTTATCAGGAAAAAAAGTTGCAATTTTCGGTTTAGGAGATTCTTCCACATATACAGAAAACTATTGTGATGCAATGGAGGAACTTCATAGTTATTTCACAAAAGCGGGCGCCGAAATGGTTGGTTACGTAGATAAATCCTCTTATACATTTGATGAGTCTAAAAGTGTTATAGGAGAAAGCTTTTGTGGATTACCTCTTGATGAAGATAGTGAATCTGATTTGACCGATTCGCGTCTTGAAACATGGGCTTCTCAGCTTAAGGGTGAAATTCCTTCATTGGGGTAAGCTTTCTCAGACATTACTTCCTTAGTTTGTAACATTTGTTCTTTCACAATATGTTTTTTTTACATAAGTAATTAAATCTGTAAAGAACATGTAAAAACAATAGCGTTAAGCAATATGCTCAATTTGCTGTTTACTTAAATCAAGTGTTACAAACTTACGGAAAATCTGATGTCACCTATGACTGGTACGCAGGGAATTCTGGTGTTGTTGGCCGATCAGGTAAATTCATAGCTGCTCATGCTGCCCATGCAGGCCTAATGATGTTCTGGGCAGGAGCTTTTGGATTATTTGAATTGGCCCGTTACGACGCCAGTATTCCAATGGGTGCACAGAAAGCAATTGTTTTGCCTCACCTAGCGGGTATTGGAATTGGTGGCGTTGAAAATGGTGTTATTACAGAACCATATGGAATTGTTGTAATTTGCACATTACATCTAATTTTTTCAGCAGTATTGGGTGCTGGGGGATTATTACATTCCAACAAATTTGCAGGTAATCTTGGAGACTACCCAGAAAATAGTAAGCCACAAAAATTTGATTTCGAATGGGATGATCCAGATAAATTAACTTTTATTCTTGGTCATCATCTAATCTTTCTTGGGCTTGGAGCAATTATGTTCGTTGAATGGGCTCGTATTCATGGAATTTACGACCCAGCAATAGGATCTACAAGACAAGTTATTTACAATTTAGATATTGCCGCTATCTGGAATCATCAATTTGATTTTTTAAAAATAGATAGTCTTGAAGACGTTATGGGAGGACATGCTTTCCTAGCTTTCTTAGAAATAATTGGAGGTGTTTTCCATATTTGTACTAAACAATTTGGAGAATATACAGAATTTAAAGGAAAAGGATTACTTGGTGCTGAGGCAATTTTGTCATACTCAGTGGTTGGTGTTTCTTATATGGCTTTTGTTGCTGCTTTTTGGTGTGCTTCAAATACAACCATATATCCAGTTGATTTATACGGAGAGCCCTTAAAGCTTCAATTTGAATTTGCCCCTTATTTTACTGATACAGTAGATTTAGGTTCAGGAGCATATAGCTCAAGAGCTTGGCTTGCTAATACTCATTTTTATTTGGGTTTCTTTTTCTTACAAGGTCATCTTTGGCACGCACTAAGAGCAATGGGATTTGACTTTAAGAAAATTGGTCAAGCTTTTGACAATATTGAAAATACAAAAATTACGCAAAACTAATTTAATCTAATAAAAAACCTCTCCTCTAACAGGGAGGTTTTTTTTTGTAGAATTATTTTACGGTTTTTAAAAAATTAATGGATAGTCTAAAAGAAATTAATTGTAAAGAGATTTTCAAAAAGGCTTATGAAAATCGTTACACCTGGAAGAATGATTTTCATGGTTACCAAGGTAAATGTATTTTCTTGAGTAATAATAATATTTATAAAGGGGACTTCATATTAGGGAAAGACTTTAAACCAAATATTCAAAAAATAGAAGATGAGAAAGTTGTTAAAAGTATTGCCTCCCAGTTATTTGAAGTGGGTATACATAGGGTAAAGAGAAAATTTGAATCGGTGCACTCAGAAAATAATTTTTATTTACTTGAAAATTCAGAAAGTGGGATTGAGATGAGTGTTTCAGGTAAGAATCAAGGTGATAAATACAGGGTTAAAAATAACTGTATTAATATGGTCTACAGAAAAATTCATGGAACTATAATAGAAATTTTTGTTGAAGAATTTTTAGATACAGGAATAGGTTCCCTTAGTAAAAAATATAGTAGTCAACAAATTGATCCAGATACACTTGAGACAATTTCTCAAAAATTGGAATATGAGGATGAGTTTCTAAATATGGGTAAAGACGATTATTGGATATTAAATTCGAGGACAATAAAATACTTAAACCAAAATCAAGAAGAAGAAACACAAAAGTTTGTCTTCGAGGATATATGCTTATTAAATTAGGCTTTTATTCAACCAATCTAAACCCTTTATCAAGTAGTTTTTGATATAAGAGTCTTGCTCTAAAAGCTAAAATTTGCTCTTCATTTTCATTACTTATTACGTGAAAATAATTATTATCTAATTTATTTTTGCTAAAGCTTACATTTGCTTCTCCTAATCTTAAAGTCCAGTTCTCTTCTTTTGCTAAATGTTGATTAGGGCCAAGATCCCAAGGACATTTTTCAGGATATTTTTCTCTTTTAGAACCCATATGATTAATTTTAACTACCCAATATTAGTAAAAATTTAAAAGTATGGCTATGAAAAATTGTTTATAACTTTTTCATAGATTTGTCGTTTAATGCAATGCAATTAAAAAATTACTCTCTAGTTGCGATTAAACAATAAAATGGGTCTTTACTTAAAAAATTAAAGATATTAAGTGCTGGTTCAGTAAACTTTTTGATAATTTTTGGCTCATTAAATCCGTTTGAGATTAATACTTTTCTTACATATTTAACCCTTTCTTCTTCAGTAGATGAAGTCCATATATTAGGAGCTTTATGCCAAAATGCTCTGTTTGAAAAGGCAATAATAAACTTGCCATCTCTGCTCAATATTCTTGCGATTTCTTTAGTTAAATTCTCTGGATATTGTAAATATTGCCATGCTGCTACCATCAAACAATAATTAACGCTTTCTTTTTCAAGCGGAATTTGTTGACTTAAATTAAAATTTTGTATCCAATATGTATCAAAAAATGTGTTTCTTTCAAGTTCTTGTTTGTTTAAACCATGTCCAATAATTTTTTTATATTTTTTACCTTTAGGTAAATAACTATCCCAACTGGACATTAGATCAAGGACAGTTGAATTATTATTAATTTCTCTTTCATATAAATCGGATAGATTTTGCCTGAAGTTTGCATCTAGATGATAAACAAATTTTGGATCAGAATAAAATTCTTCATCATTGCTTTCATCAAGTTTTTTCCTTTGATAATTATTTAAAACTTCCAAAGCAATTAATTTAGAATCTATATAGTAAATCTAGTAAAAAGAAATTTTAATTGTGTATTAGGAATTTTTTTCATTTAATAGATTAAAAATTCTCAAAAAAACTAGACATCTATTCAAAAAAAGTTAAATTAATAATTAAAGATTTAATAATGATGATTGAGTTCAATAGGAGCAAAAAAAATAGGTCTAAAAATGCTCTTTTCAATCCCTATAAAAATGGAATAAGTTCATACGATATGGCATATCTTTCATCAAAAAGAAATTTAAAAAATAAAACAGTATATCTGGGAAAAGATTCTAAGAAAAATTATCTTGCTGCTTAGAGATGCCCTATATTAATGTTTCTACTTCAGTAAAAGTTAAAGATAAATATAAATTACTTGAAGAAATTTCAATTCTTATTTCATCTTTAACTAACAAATCAAGAAGATTTGTTATGGCAAGAATAGACGATAATTGCCAGATGTATTTTGATGATGAGACACCTTCTTGCTTTTTAGAGATTAAATCAATAGGTTCTCTAAATCCTTCAGACATGGCAAAGCCAATATCTGATTTTGTATATAAAAAAATGGGGATCCCAATAGATAGGATTTATATTTCTTTTGAAGATGTACAAGCTTCATTTTGGGCTTGGAATGGAAGAACATTTGGTTAAGAATTTTTTAGATACATAGTTAATGGAAATAAATAAATTAGACGATTTAAATAATCATAGAACTGCACCTCAATTAAGTGATATGCAAGGAAAAAAACTTTTAGAGGAATTAGAAGCAAATATCTTTAATGCCGATTGGATAACGATAGGAATAATGGCACCTAGTGATAATAAAGCTATTGAAGCATTACGATCAATTTCTAAGAGATATCCCTCAATTAAATTTGGGAATCTAGATTCCGTTCATTCTGATGAGGGTGTTTTTTTAAAAGCTAATCAAAAAACAGGTAATGTTTTTGTGAGATCTGAAAAAGGTCTTGGAAAAGGAATTTTAATAACATGTCAGCATGATGAAGATACTAAAGAATCTAATACTTTTGGACCATTGCCATTAGATTTTTTTACTTAATTAATTCCCAGTTTATTTTTTTATCGAGGATGAATTTTAATAACAGCTTTTATCTCATGATATTTTGAGAACTTGAATTTCAAAATATTCTTTACTTTAAAGTTTTGTTATTATGTTTATTGGCATTGATCTAAATTTTCCCTCTATTTTAATTTAATGTTTTTTCAGGATATAGTTCAAAATTTAAATAATTTTTGGGCAGAAGAAGGTTGTTTGATTATGCAGCCATATGATACCGAGAAGGGAGCTGGGACAATGAATCCGCATACTTTTTTAAGAGCTATTGGACCAGAGCCTTGGAGTGTTGCATATGCAGAGCCATGTAGAAGACCTACAGATGGACGTTTTGGGGATAATCCAAATAGGGCCCAACATTACTTCCAATATCAAGTGATAATTAAACCTTCACCGGAAGGAATCCAGGAAAAATATTTGACATCTTTAGAATCTCTTGGAATTAATCCTAGAAATCATGACATAAGATTTGTGGAAGATAATTGGGAGTCTCCAACTCTTGGAGCCTGGGGTGTAGGTTGGGAAGTTTGGTTGGACGGAATGGAAGTTACTCAATTTACTTATTTCCAACAATGCGGGGGTGTTGATTGTAATCCAATCCCAATTGAAATTACTTATGGATTAGAGAGGATTGCAATGTTTTTGCAGGATAAGGAAAGTATCTGGGACTTAAATTGGAACAAAGATTTGAAATATAGCGATATTTGGCTTCAATTTGAAAAAAGTCAATGTTCTTATAATTTTAATGAATCTAGTGCTGACAATCTCAGAAAATTATTTGAAATTTACCAAGCTGAGGCAAATAATTTAATCGAAAAGAAATTAACTTATCCTGCCCTTGACTTCGTTCTTAAATGTAGCCATACATTTAATCTTCTTGATGCAAGAGGAGTGATTTCAGTTACAGATCGTGCTCAATATATTGAAAAGATTCGAAATTTAGCAAGAGAAGTTGCTTCAACTTGGCTAGAGGAAAGAAAATTTTTGGAATTCCCATTAATAAATAATAAAGATATTGAAACCTCAAAACATAAGATTTAGTAAGTAACAAATTATACGTTCTTTTGACACTTTTTTCCCTTTAATTTTTTGTTACTAACGATACAGTATAGTTGCCCATTAATGTGGGCCTTTTTATGTGTGAGGTAAAATGAAACTCTTCCAACAAATGTTGGTAGCAGGAGCAACATTAGGGTTATTATCCCCAATTGCTGCTCAAGCTTCCGATTTATTTAATCTTGATGAAATTAATAGCTACTTACGCAGTAGTTCAAAAAAGTCTTCAAGATTAGACAGTAAAACATTCGATAATGAAAATACAGTAAACCTTAATGAAAGTATTGATTCTATTAAGGTTAAGCAAAATGTATTTGAAGCTGGCACCTTCTCAGAAACAACAGTCTTTGATGGAAAAGCAGTAATGGCAATTGGTGCCGTTGATGGTGGTGACGCACTTGGTGGCAACCATAATGAAAAAACTGCTGCTGCATATGTCTATCAATGGAACTTAAATACTAGTTTTACTGGCGATGACAATCTTTATGTAAGACTTAAAGCCGGAGATGGCTGGGATGGAGCATTTGATAATAAGCCAGGTACATACCATATAGAGGCTAAAGACACATCTGACGCCTTTAATGTTGATAAGATGTGGTACTCATTCCCTCTTGGAGACAATATTACTGCAACATTTGGTCCAAAAATTGAGAACTACTACATGCTTGCGGCAACACCCTCTGTATATAAGCCTGGAGCTTTAAAGGCATTCAAACTAGGAGGACATTCTTCTGCTTTTGGAGCTAGTACTTCTACAGGTGGTGGTTTAAAATATGTCGCCGATAACGGTTTCGCATCAAGTATTACATTTAACTCTAAGAAAGCAGCTTCAACAGGTGGTTTATTCACTGATCAAGATCAGAATAAAGTCAATACGCAAGTAGCTTACACCGCAGATAATTATCACTTATCAGCTACCTACTCAATGCAAAACGGATGGAATTCGTGGTCTTATTTCTCAACAAAGACGCTTGCAGATAATGCAGGTACTGTAGGTTGGGGTACAGGGTCAACACTTGATACTGTTCAAGCTGATGCAGTTGCTTTAAGAGGTTGGTGGAGACCTGAGGATGCTGGTACTGCTACACCATCAATTTCAGTGGGTTATGACGCAATCACCTTCTCTAATCGTAGCGATAATATTACTGAAGGTAGTGGCTATTTTGTTGGTCTTAACTGGTCAGATATGTTCCAACCAGATGACAGGATTGGCTTAGCTATTGGTCAACCAATGAAGGCTACCAAAGTTTCTACAGGTACTTTGAGTGAAATCGATCCTTTCATGTGGGAAGCGTATTATTCATTTAGACCTAACGACTCTATTGAAGTTACACCAGCAATATTTGGTGGAACTGATGTATACGCAGATACGGGAGACGATCTCTTTGGTACAGTATTAACAACAACTTTCAAATTCTAATATTGAAATTGATTAAAAAAGGCCTCTTTATATGAGGCCTTTTTTATTGCATCAATATAGTTACCAACAATTTTCTCCCTCTCCTATGGGAATGCATGCGCTAGACTTTTCTGCTTCTTCAGCTAATTTCTGGGCTTCATCGTCGAGGATAAAATCAGCCTCTAATGGCATATCAGTATTCCATTCTTTGAGTCCCCCCAAATCATTTTCACCTGATTTGACGGAATTGGTATTTGTTGTGGAAATAGCGAGTGCGCTTGTAGCTGCAATAAAAATTGAAATAGAACTTTTTTTCAGCATTAGTTAATTCTTTTTTTTTATATTAATCAACTTTAGACTTAGATTCTTTTTGTTGTATAAAATGATTCTTTTTAATCTCCCATAACTCTTAGGAGATTTGAATAAGATTTAAAAATAAGATCAAGTTCGTCAGATCTACCATGCTTTGCCAGTAAACTTCTTGCACCTGCGTCTAAATCAAACAAATATTCCCTTTTTTCCATAGATTTGACATAACTTTCTATCCAACCCACGCATACTAATCTTTCACCATTATTTACTTCATTCACTGCATGTAAGTAAGAACTTGGATATAAAATTATCTCTCCAGCATTTAATTTGAAGTTCTCTTCATTATTCATTGTTTCAATAATTAATTCTCCACCTTTGTAAAAATCTTTATTCGTCAATGAAAGAGTAAATGATAAATCTGATCTGCCAGATGACATGTATGGATTGTCAATGTGTCTCCCATAATGCATATTATTTGAAGATTTTGTAAACATTATTCCATGTATTCTTTTTGGTAAAGAAAAACTTTTTATTAATTGATTAGAAAGGAGCTTTTTATTAATTAATTGAGCGTTTTTTTTTGATACTTCAGTATTCCTATTTAGTTGCAAATTATTTTTTACTTTTGAGGCATAACTGCCAGCAGTTTTTTTTCCATCTTCCCAATCTTTTTGACTACATTTCTCTAATTCTTTTTTTATTAAATTTATTTCTTCAGCATTTAGTAACTGATGGATTAAATAATTCATATGAAATATAAAAAATGATACAACTCGATGTATAGAAGTTCGCTTTGAAAGTTTGAACTGTTTTTATAGGTATAAAGTAACCATAGATACTAATTCGAAAAAGTGCAAAAACTCAAAAAATTAATTTTTTCAGTATTTACATGTACATTTTTGCTAAACGTTAATATACCTGTTAATTCAACAGAAAAAGAAGTCAAAGTTTATTCAGGGAGGCATTACAACACAGATAGAAGTATTTACAAAAAATTTGCAGAAGAAACAGGAATTAAAGTTAGGCTTATAGAGGCGGCAGGGATATCTTTAATTGAAAGATTAAAACGAGAAGGAAAGAATTCTCAAGCAGATTTAATATTGCTAGTAGATGCCGCAAGAATTACAAATGCGGCAAAGGCTGGATTACTTCAACCAATAGTATCTTCTAATTTAGAAAATGATGTACCTGTTGGAATGAAAGATCCAAATAAGGAATGGTATGCATTAACAAGAAGAGTAAGAGTAATGGTAGCAAATCCAAAATTAGTAGATGTTAGTAAAATCAATGATTACACCGATTTGGCTGATCCATCTTTAAAAGGGAAAGTATGTTTAAGAAATAGAAAAAGTCCATATAATCAATCTTTAGTTGCTAATCAGATAATTAACAAAGGTGAATCAGAAACTAAAGCTTGGTTAAGCGGTATGATTTCCAACGTTTCCCAACCATTCTTCCCAGGTGATATTTCAATAATTAGAGCAGTTTCCAAGAAAAAATGTGGAGTAGGAATCGTTAATCATTATTATGTCGCAAGAATGTTAGCAGGTGTTAATGGAAGAAGAGATGTTTTGTATGCGAAAAAAACAAAGGTCCTTACTCCTAATCCTGCACACGTAAATATTAGTGCCGGTGGTGTTGCAAAATATGCAACAAATAAAAATGAAGCTATTAAGTTGCTTGAATTCTTGGCATCTCCAGAAGGAAGTAAAGGATTAGCTGCCCCTACTTTTGAATATCCTTTGAAGGAAATTAATCAGAATGAAATAGTAAAGAGCTTTGGGGATTTTATACCTGATAACGTAACTGTAGAAGACCTTGGAAAAAAAAATTCTCTAGCTATTAAATTGATGAAAGATGCAGGTTGGAATTAAAATTAAAATAATGAGATAGAATCTAATTTTCTTTTTTTGTGCATACTTTAAACATAAGGAGAGGTGGCTGAGTGGTCGAAAGCGAACGACTCGAAATCGTTTAATAGATAACTATTCGTGGGTTCGAATCCCACCCTCTCCGTTTTAATAGGATAATTAGCACTCTTAATTTTTGGAGTTCTAATTCAAATTGCAGTGATAGAGAAGAGTTCTAAGAAATATCAATTTCTTTCTAGTTAGTTTTTATTTTTATGGGTGTTGGTGGATGTGTTGGTGGGTATTTTTAATGTGTTGGTGGGTATTTGATTGACGAAATATGGTGTTGGTGGATTCCTCAAGATCGGTTGTTAATAATGGGGTTGTTAAGATTTATCTGGAGGTAAGTAGGTATCACCTTCATTTAATTTTCTTCTCAAACTCTTTAAATGAAGATTGCATTTGACCTGAATTTTCTACTGGATCATCTTTATCCAAACCTCTTATTTTTCTCCATCTGGAATACATATATCCAAGATAGATTCCTTGCATAAAGTTTTTTGCTCCATGTTCTAGAAGATTTTTTGAAAATTTATCATTAAATTTTCCACTTTCTAATAATTCTTTCTGCCAATTTATTTCTTCTGTCATTGCTGTTGCTGTTCCTCCTGTCTTTTCTTCAGTTTTTCGTATTCAACATGAAGAACACCTAAACGCCATGCATCTTTTAACCCTTTTACACCTCCCATTAAGAGTTTTGCATCTGAAGGAGAATGAGACTTCATATTCAAAAAGTCTTTCTGCCAAGACTTATCATTCCATTGAGTCATACTTTTTCTCCATACTTTTTAGTTTATCTGCTTTTTTATCATCCTCATCAGCACCTTTATTATCTCCTAATTTTCGCTTTGCACTTGCACGTAGTGAAAGGCAATTAACATCATTAGGGTAAGTCTCTAGTAACTTGCTCAAATCATCTACTGCATTTTGATATTTGAGGAATTCTGTTTTTATTTCTTCTTGATATTCTCTTAAATTCCATTTTGCTAATACTTGATGAAAGGAATTACAATTTTTGGGATCAATTTCTTCTGCTTTTGTAAAGTCTTCTCTCGATCCTTGATAATCTTTTAAACCTTTTTTTGCAAATCCACGATGAAAATAGGCATTAGCATCATTAGGGTTTAATTCTATTGCTTTGCTGTAATCATCTATTGCATTTTTATATTGCTTTAAACCTATTCTTACTAATCCGCGTTGCGAATAAGCACGACCATAATTAGGTCTTAATTCTATTGCTTTGCTGAAATCATCTATTGCATTTTTATATTGGTTTAAACCTAGTTTTGCTTTTCCACGTAGAAGATGAGCATTAGCATCATTAGGATTTAATTCTATTGCCTTATTCAAATCGTTGATTGCATCTTCTATATCATTGATTTTAATTTTGTGCCCTATTTCCATTAGTGCATTTAAATCAAGCATTTATTCAACTAATTTTTTAAGAGATTAAGGTTGCAATCCTTCATTTTTTAAAGAATAAATATTGCTTAGGAATTTCAATATGACATCTCTAATTTTATATGCATAAACTTTTAAAAAAACTTAATTTATGGTGAATCAATCTTTTTTATATGTTGCAACTACTTTTGTATAATCAAATGTAATTTCTTTCGTATCAAAAGCATTTTTATCTTTTGATTCAATTTCTTTCCCGATTTTAATATCTTCATTTGAACCTATTTTGTCTCCTAACTTTTGTTTAGATTCACCCCGCTTTTGATAAGAAAGATAATGTTTAGGATTTATATCTATCGCTTTATTGCAATCATCTAAAGCGCCTTGATAATCGCACAAACCATATTTAGCAGATCCTCGAAGATAATAGGCACTTGCATAGTTAGAATCAATTTCTATTGCTTTACTAAAGTCATCCATTGCTCCTATATATTCAAAACTCATTAACTTACCAAGTCCTCTGTTGCTATAAGAATAAGCATCTTTAAGCGTTATATATAATTCAGGACATGTTTTAACTTGGAAAGACTTATTTTGCTCATATTGTTCCTTTAAAATACAAACTGCTTCTGAACGATTTTTTTGTGAGTCAGAATCATTAGGATCAATTTCTATTGCTTTAGAGAAGTCATCAATAGCACCTTGTATATCTTTTGACATTGCTTTTGCCATTCCTCTATGACTATAAACAGGAGCAATATTAGGATCAATTTCTATTGCTTTAGTGAAATCATCAATAGCACCTTTTAAATCTTTTAAAATACCTTTGGAAATTCCTCTATTGATATAAATATCAGGGAAAATATCAGGACACTTATTAGCAAGATTAGGATCCATTTCTATTGCTTTAGTAAAGTCATCTATTGAACCTTGTAAATCATGTAAACCTTCTTTGACCAATCCTCTATCTGCATAAAATTCAGCAATATTAGGATTTATTTCTATACCTTTATTAAGATCTTCAATAGCACCTTTTATATCCCCCTGATAAGTCTTTACTTTTCCACGCATAATATAAGCATTACCTCCTTTTTCTATATTAAAATTTGGTTCTAACTGAATAACTTGATCAAAAAAATCTTTTGCTTTCTCTAAATCAGCATCCATATAAATAATTCCCACAAAGAACATATTAAAGGGATTATTGGGATTGAGTTGATCGGATTTATTAAAATCTTCAAATGCTCCCTTAGTATCATTAAGTAGATGTTTGCACCATCCTCGATAAGAATAAGCGTTGCCAAAAATCGGATTTAACTCAATTACTTTATTTAAATCATTTAACGCTTTTTTAGGATGATTATTCCAGATGTTCTCAATCCCAGAATTATAATAATTTAGTTCTTCAATCTCAGACATATTTGAATATTCAATATTATTGAAAATAAGATTAGATTATTATTTTTGACTTGAATTAAAACTTTGCATTAATTTATAAAGGACTATACCTCTAATCAAAAACTTAATCTTATCAATCATTAATTATTTTGAGTACAGTATCGTCCAATATCGGCAAGTTTTTAGTGTTTGTGGATGTGTTGGTGGATATTTTTTAATGTGTTGGTGGATATTTAATTTACGAATTATGTGTTGGTGGATTCCTCAAGATCGCTTGTAAATACTGGAGTTGTTCAGAATCTTCTGGATGTAAGTAGGTATCATCTTTATTTGATTTTCTTCTCAAAATCTTTAAAAGATGATTGCATTTGACCTTTGTTTTCTATGGGGTCATCTTTATCCAATCCTCTGATCTTTCTCCATCTGGAATACATGTATCCAAGATAGATTCCTTGCATAAAGTTCTTTGCACCATTTTCTAATAAATTCTTTGAAAATTTATCATTGAATTTTCCGCTTTCTATTAATTCTTTTTGCCAGTTTATTTTTTCTTTCATTGCTGTTGCTGTTCCTCCTGTATTTTCTTCAGTCTTTCGTATTCAACATGCAGAACACCTAGTCGCCAAGCATCTTTCAAACCTTTTGCACCTCCCATTAGGAGTTTTGCATCTGAAGGAGAATGTGATTTCATGTTCAA
>CACNJU010000011.1 GCA_902620895.1 uncultured Prochlorococcus sp. | reverse complement strand
ATGGCGTTGGTACTTATGTAGTTGGAGTCAATGCTGATACATATAAACATAAAGATTTTGATATTTTGAGTAATGCTAGTTGTACAACGAACTGTTTAGCTCCAGTAGTTAAAGTTTTAGACCAAACTTTTGGTATTAACAAAGGTTTGATGACTACAATTCATAGTTATACAGGGGATCAAAGAATCTTAGATAATAGTCATAGAGATCTAAGAAGGGCTAGAGCCGCTGCTACAAACATTGTTCCTACTTCTACAGGAGCTGCAAAAGCAGTAGCTCTGGTATACCCAGAAATGAAAGGCAAATTAACAGGAATTGCAATGAGAGTTCCAACTCCTAACGTTTCGGCAGTAGATTTTGTTTTTGAATCATCTAAATCTGTCACAGCTGAAGAAGTCAATTATGCTCTTAAGGAAGCATCTCTAAGCTCAATGAAAGGAATTATTAAGTATGGAGACGAACCATTAGTGTCAAGCGATTATGCAGGTACCAATGAATCATCAATTGTGGATAGTGATCTTACTATGTGTATCGGAGATAACCTTGTCAAAGTGCTTGCATGGTACGACAATGAGTGGGGTTATAGTCAGAGAGTAGTAGATTTAGCAGAGATTGTTGCAAAAAATTGGGAGTAATTAAAAGTGTTTGTAAGGTGTGTTATTAAATAATTTGTTTTGTTTATAATCTTTAAACTCTATTGATGGTTCACCATCAGCAAAAATACCTATCTCGTTAATATTTTTATCAAGTTTAGATAAATTTTTTGCCCATTTTTTAGGCAATGAGAAAACTAATTCATAATCTTCACCTCCAAAAAAATAATATTCGTCCCATCTATCTCCTTTAGGCCAATCCTTATCTATAGGCATTTTTTCATAATTTATGATCGCTTTGCAGTTGCTTGCTATTGCTAAATCTTGTAAGGCTTGAAATAGACCATCGCTGCTATCAGTACATCCTATTCTCTTTATATTTTTATTGGAGCGAGTTTTGAGGAGATTATTCAGAAAATTTGGATAAACTTTAGGACGACAAAAATGTTCAATGGACTTAATAATTAATCTTTTATTGAGAGAATATTCATTATCGAAATTAATTTTATTTTTTATCAAAAATCCCAGTTTGCTAAGACCATGAATTCCTGTAGTTAATATTATATCTCCGGGTTTACAAGCGTTTCTTCTTAATTCAAGTTCACCTTGAACCCCAAAGGCCGTAATTGAAATGATTTTTTCAACCCCTTTTGAGCAATCTCCACCTAGAATCACCCCGCCATATTCTTCCAATGCTTTATTTATTCCTTTGTATAATTCTTCAACCCAAATCCACTCAGTTCTAGGAGGCAGAACTAGGCTTATTGTAACACCTATAGTTTTCTTGCTTCCACTTGATAATAAGTCAGAGATGTTGCTAACAACTGCTTTCCAACCAATGTCCTCAGGACAAATAGTAATGTCATTGAAATGAACATTTTCCACCAAAGAATCAGTATTAATAAGCAAATTTTCATGTTTAGTTTTGATTAAAGCGCAATCATCTGAAATTTGGTTTTTAGGCACAAATTTTCTTATCCTATTTATTAATTCTTTTTCCCCTATATCTTCTAATATTTCTTTATGCATTTAATTTGAGGTTTTCAATCCCTTCTAAAACATCAATTGAAATTATTGTGTCATCTTTAGTAAGCTCTTCTAATACATCAAATCCATCTACAACGTAACCAAAGGCGGCATTCCTCCCGTCAATTAAATTGCGACCTGCTGGATTTAATTCTGCTTCATATAAAAAGAAGAAAAATTGCGATGAGCCATCATCAACTGCGGTATTTGAATGAGACCATCCTAGAGTTCCAAGCGTTGCAAAAGGTAATGTTGGAGTCTCTGTATAAAGACCTAAATCTTCAAAAGTTTGATTATAAAAAGTATCTTGCTCATCAGGAATTCTTATTTCTAAGGGAACGTGACGTTCTTCGTTTGTTTCGGGATCTATGTAACCAATATCTTCACCAATTGGATCACCTGTTTGTAGTACAAAAAATTCTTCTGCTCTATTGATAGGTAAATTTTTGTAGAAGTCTTTTGAAGATAAATCTATAAATGCTCCTGCTGTAAGTGGAGCGTTAAATCCATCTACAATAGCTTTCATATCTCCTTGGGAGGTTTTTATATTGACTTTTGCTCTGCCCAATAATCTTGGTAAATTATCAAATTCCTGGGGAATAGAGTAAGGAAATTTAATTGGTAGAAAATATTCTTCTAATCCACCTATTTTATCTAAAGCATCTCTTCGGGTTGCTATAAATGAGTATTTATCCTTTGATTTTGTGTAATCTTGAAGACTATCAAAATTTTCTTTGAGCTCTAAAAATGTTTTTTCAGCAATTTTCTTTTTATCGTTTGGTAATTCTTGAATAATTTTACTCTGGTATTTTTTTAGTAAAGATTGACATTTTGTAACAGTTTTCGTAAGAGCGGGCCATCTTCCTCCTCTTACAAGATCACTAGTTTCTTCTAATTTGTGTTGAAGTTCTTGCAACTCAACTTGCTTGATAGGGAGTGCGTTTCTGAGGATTGCGCTAGGGTCTTTTACTGCATTTCCAGTAGGTAAATCAGCTAGTACTTGAATCGGTTTTAAGAGAAAAACCTGTAAAATTACAGTACATAGAATTAAGAAAAGTTTGTTCTGATTTGATAAGAATTTTTGCATAGCACTCTTGCAGGTTTATGATCCTTGGGGATGTAATACAGGAATGATTTCCAGTAACGATTTTCGCACAGGTACTACCATCGAATTGGATGGACAAGTTTGGCGTGTTGTAGAATTTCTACATGTCAAGCCTGGCAAAGGTTCTGCTTTCGTGCGAACAAAATTAAAATCAGTTCAAAGCGGCAACGTGGTTGAAAAAACTTTTCGAGCCGGAGAATCAGTACAGCAGGCTATCTTAGAGAAGTCTAACCTGCAGCATACTTATGTGGAGTCTGGTGATTACGTTTTTATGGACATGACAAGTTTTGAAGAGACAAGACTTACCTCTGAACAAATCGGTAAAGGGGCAAAGTATTTGAAAGAGGGCATGGAGGTTAATGTAGTTTTCCATAATGGTAAAGTTTTAGAAGTAGAACTTCCAATATCAATTACTTTGAAAGTTACAGAGACTGATCCTGGAGTCAAAGGTGATACTGCTAGTGGGGGCACGAAACCAGCTATTCTAGAAACAGGTGCTCAAGTTATGGTTCCTTTATTTATTTCTGTGGGAGAAATGATTAAAGTTGATACTCGTAATGATAGTTATCTAGGACGTGAAAATTAATGGCTATGAAATTAGATCATGAAGACTTAAATCGCTTAATAGAGAAAATCTCGTCAAGTGACATACAAGAGTTTTTACTAGAGGGAGAAGATTTTAAACTTGAAATAAAAAGGAATTTATTTGAGCAGAACCAGGTTGTTAATAATTTAGTTTCTAATACTTCATTTGATAAGCAAACAATTGCAAATCAAAAATCTATTAATGAAAATGTTTCATTAGTAAGCGAGCCTGAAGTGCCCCAGGTAGCACCTCCAGGACGTTCAGACCTTACTGAAATTACTTCTCCTATGGTTGGGACATTTTATAGGGCTGCAGCACCTGGCGAGGATCCTTTCGTCGAAGTTGGAAATAATGTTAAAGTCGGCCAAACTATTTGTATTTTGGAAGCTATGAAGTTAATGAATGAAATTGAATCTGAATTTAATGCTGAAATAGTAGAGATTCTCGTTGAAAATGGGACGCCAGTTGAATTTGGGCAAGTTTTAATGCGCGTTAAGCAGTCTTGAATTATTGGTCATTTCTATGGCAGCTTTTATAGCTTCAATCATGCTCTGAGATTGAGCAATTCCTTTACCAGCTATATCAAATCCCGTTCCATGATCCGGGGATGTTCTGATGAAAGGTAAACCAATTGTGGTATTGACTGAATAATTAAGAGCTATCACTTTCATTGGTATTAAACCTTGATCATGATACATAGCAAGAATGCCATCGTGCTTTTCAGCATTTTTTTCACTCCAGGCTTTTACTGAAGAATTCCAGCAACTATCTGGTGATAAAGGCCCTAATAATTTAATACTTCTATTCTTCTCATTCCACGTTATTAGTGCATCATTGAGCCAATCTTTTTCTTCATGACCTAAAATACCCTCTTCGCCGGCATGAGGGTTTAATCCTGCTACTTTTAAAGTAGGATTATTAGTATAGGTATTACAAAAATCTTTGAAAAGATCTAATTTAGAATGAATTAATTCTGTAGTTAATTTCTTTGGAACTTCACAAAGTGCTATGTGGGTTGTGGCTAGTAAAGTATTAAATCTCCAACCTGTAATTGGTGATTTTGCTGTGAATAACATTCCAACGTTTTTTACCCCACATGATTTTGCTAGCACTTCAGTTTGGCCAGAGAAGAAATGACCTGCTAAAGACCATGATTTCTTGCATATTGGTCCAGTTACAAGTGCTGAATAAGGATATTTATTTACAATTTCTATTGCTTTTGTTAAATATTGGAAACTTGAATTACCGTAATTTAATTGAGGATCATTATCTGATGATGGAATTTCGAGATCGTAAATTTTTAGAGAATTTGGATTAGCTAGTTTTTCTAAACCAAGAGACTTGAGGTGATTATATGTATTTAATAGATTTTTTTTAGAACCTATCAATGTAAAGTCTATATTATCTGGTATTTCATTAGAACAAAGTGCTTTTAAGATTATTTCGGGTCCAATGCCTGACTCATCGCCGACGCTTATTACGACCTTCAATTCCTTATTTGTATTCTGAAAGTTCATAAGAAGTTTTGAATTTTTTTTAACTATTTAAATAGCAATTTTTTAACCCTATTTTATAGTTTTTATAAATTAGTTTATAACCAAGAGTTTCGCATAAAAGTTTATTCGAAACTCTTCTATTTTCCATCCAAAAAGATTGAGCGATAGGTGATAATTCCTCTTTTGCATCCTCAAATAAAATTGGCTTTGGCATTGTTAAACCAATTAAATCGTAGCAATACTGCAGAACTTCTATTTGAGAACAAGGTTCATCATCTGCAATATTAATAATTTGGTAAAACTTTAAGGAATTTTTATTTTGTAATAGATAGATAATTGCATTTGTAATGTCAGCAACATGAACTCTTGAAAATACCTGATTTTTTTTAGATATAACACGAATTTTTTTATTTTTTATTGCTTCAAATGTGGATCTTCCAGGTCCATAAATACCAGGTAATCTAAAAATTTGTACGGGTAAACCAGATTCAATCCATTTTTTTTCGCAATTTAATCTGTTATGACTCCTTTTTTGAAAAGGATTAGGCTGATCTATCTCATAAACCCAACCGCCTTTTGTGTTGCCATAAACTCCTGTGGTAGATAAATATCCAATCCATTCAAGGGGTAAGTCTTTTAGTTTACTTTGAAGGCTTTCTAGTACTGGATCATTACCATTTTTGTCAGGAGGTATGCAACTAAGTATATGGGTGACTCCATCAAAAATTTTTGCATCAGGAACTATACTCTTTTCACTGTTGAAAACAAAACTATTTGGATCTCTACTCGTAGATCTTGAGCTTGTTAAAACAGTACAACCGAATTTTTTAATCGTTTTTGCAAAAAAACTACCGCTGAAGCCACATCCTAAGATTAAAAATTTATTTTTATTTCCGAGTAAACTTGCAGGCTTCTTCATGCTGGGTTAAAGTAGTACATATGTATTAATTGATGATGAAGACAGCTCTTAAGCCTGATTTAAAAACAAAAACTTTCTGTGTTAGCAAAAGTTATCCCCGATTTATAGTAGATAAAGTAAGTTTAGATAATTTTAGATTCTACCAAAAATTATTTGTCTTTCTAATTTCAATTTCGACAATTTTAATATTCCCAGAATCTCCAAGAGAATTGGAAAATATATGTGAGAGTTATAACTCTAGAAAAATATGTAATATTTGGTAGTTAAGCTGCTTTATATTCTGATTGATCTTTTTCGTAATTTTTATTTTTTACCTTGAAATTAGGATTAGCCCATTGCAGTAATCTAATAGCTAATCTTAAATCTCCTTCTAACCAAGCTCTTATAGCCATTGCTCTTCGAGGATCATAAAATTTTTGCCTTCTATACCAATACAATGCATTTTCATCTGATTTATCTCCATTACAGGAAAGACATGCAGGGACGCAGTTTTCTGTTGTACTTAAGCCGCCTTGGCATCGTGGTATTACATGGTCAATAGATTCAGATGGTTTTCCGCAATATATACAACTTTTTCCTGTAAACCTATGAATAGATTTTCGCCATTGTCTAAATCTGAATTTAGGACATAAATCCTCTAAAAAAACCGCATCGTTAATATGCATTCAGAATATTTAGTTAAATAAATAATGGCTTGAATATATTAAAAGTCAATAATTATTTATGCTTTATATTCTAAATTAGCCAGCAAAAATATGATTTAGTGTTTTTAGATACAAAAATAGTTTTTAGTAAATTTAGAAAAAATTATTATCTTTATGAATTTTGCCTAATAACTATATCTATCAAGTGATTCATTAGTAAATTCTTCCGAAATTTCTTTATTAGTTTCTTCTAATTCTTTTTCTAATTTTTTTCTTTTGGCTTCTCTTTCTTTTTCTTCTTTTTCTTTTCTTTCTTCTTCTTTTTCTAAATCTCTTATTAGCTTTCTATTTGGATGAAGATTGTCTAAATATTCAACACAATAACTAAATTTTTCTCTTTCTCTTATAACTGTTTCAGTAATTTGCGCTGCTGCATTTTTAGGTGAAACTTTGAATAATCCTCCTTTTTGTTTTTTTATATAAGTATAAGCTGCATCCCAACTACTTTCGTGATCATTTCCGCCATCTCTCATTGTACAAAAAATTTCTGCTCCAAATGAACTTGCATTTACATTGGAGTTAGTAAGGAATAGAGGAATGAAAAATCCTAAAGTTAATAATATTAGTTTTTTTTGCCTAAATTTTTGCATTAAACTTTTTTCTTCTATTTAAAAATATCTTTTTTTGTGAATATGTCTATAGAAAACCTAAGATTTAATCACTCCAAATATATTCAAGCATTTTACAACTAACGGAAGAATTAAAAGCACAGTAATCAACCTTACTGCATGTAGAGTTGCTACGGCAGCTCCCACTCCATATTCAGAACCTACAAGACTCATACCGCTAATCCCTCCTGGTGCAGCACCAAGAATTGTTGTTATTACATCTATTTTAAGTAACCTGCTTGTCCATAATCCAATTGCTAATCCAGTCACAACTAAAGTAAAAGTGATTAAGATTGCAGGTCTCCATAAACTTTGAAGATCAACTAATGAGTCTTTGGTTAATGATGTACCAATTACTGTTCCAATGCCGATTTCTAAAATTGTTCTTGTACCTATTGGCCACTCTGCTATTTCAACTTTTCCGCTGATACTAAGTATGCTTGCTCCTATTAATGCACCAGCTAGAGGAGCAGCAGGAATTCCAGTTTTAAGAGCTAAAGCTCCAAATATACTACCTGCAATTAGATAATAGATTAGATTTATGTTTGGCATAAATTTGAGAGATGTTTGAACATAATATTAGAAAGATTTTTTTTTGGTTAAGTTTATAGTTAAATAATATTTTTGGTTTACTCTCGTAATGTCCCCTTTTATTGGCATAATATGAATTAAAGCATTAATTTTTATGTCTTCTCAAATTTCATACAAAGATAATAAAAATCGCATAAAGAAAAAATTATCTTTTTTTGAGGGTGGCCATCAGCTCGAAAAATTAGAGTTTGCCCTTGCAATAGCACAATCCAACGGTGATGAAAAAAAATCAATCGTTCTTAGAAAAAAAATTGTTGAACTAGGCGGAAATGTTGAAGAGCCAGGTACCTAATTTAATTTCTCTCTAGATATTTAGATACTACTACTAATGCTTCACCAGCTTGTTGAGCTGTAATTTTACCCATTTCGAGGAGTGTACTACTTATAGCAGAAACTACTGTAATAATATCTCTATCATTAATATATCCTAAATGTCCGACTCTAAAAATTTTTCCCTTCAAATAATCTTGGCCACCAGCAAGTAAAATATCAAAATTATTCTTTATTTTTTTTCTAAATTCTTCAGCATCTATTCCTTCAGTTTTTATTGCAGTAATTGAAGGACTTAAATATTTTTCATCAGCAAATAATTTTAGATTTAAAGCCTTCATAGCATTGCTCATTGCTAATTTATGTTTATTGTGTCTCATAAAAATATTATTTAAGCCTTCTTCTCTCATCATTTTTAAAGCTTCATCTAAAGCAAAAACCAAATTAACTGCAGGAGTATATGGATTACTGTTACTTAAAAGACTTTTTTTGTAGGATTTTAAATTCAAATAAAATTTTGGTAAATTAGATTTTTCTGCAGCGTCCCATGCTTTTTGGCTCATTGCTATAAAACTTAGCCCTGGCGGTATCATATATCCCTTTTGTGAACCTGAAGCAACAATATCTAACTCCCATTCATCTACTGGTACATTGCAAGCTCCAAGACTTGTAACGCAGTCAATAATTGATAAAGCTGTGTTGTGTTTGCGAATATATGAACTTATAGTTTTTAGATCATTAATTACCCCTGTTGAGGTTTCAGAATGAGTCAAAATAACAGCCTTTATTTCTTTTTGGTTATCTTCTTCTAATATTTTTTTGAATTCTTCTGGATCTAGTGGAGTTCCCCATTTGGAATCAATTTTTATTACTTCTAAACCAAATTCTTTAGCAACTTTTACCCATCTTTCACCAAATTTTCCATTTTCTCCACAAATTACTTTATCTCCTTTACTTAGTGTATTTATTATTCCAGCTTCCATTGCGGCAGTACCACTACCAGTGATTGTTAAAACATCATTTTGAGTTTGATGAAGCCACCTCAAATTTTTCGAAGTACTCTCTACAAGATCTTGAAACTCTTTACTACGATGGCCTATTGGATGCTTACTTAATGCTTGCAAAACTTTTTCTGGAACTGGTGTGGGTCCAGGAATCATCAATGATAATTTTTGTTGTATGGCCACTTTTTGTTAAATAGGTCATTCTTAGATTAGTTCTCATTATATATTTTTCAATTACTTGATTTGAAAAAAGGATTTTCTTTACCTTTGTGGGTTGCTGGAGCTGCTAGATCAGCATTAAAAAAACTAGTAGGGTTACCATTTGAGAATTATGAACTAATAAAAATTCCTGATGAAAAAAAAGAAATAAAAATTGAGATTCATTCTGTTGGTTTACTTAAAGATGACTCGCATGCATTAGGAATTACCTTTGCAAAGTCTGGTTTAGATCTTGATATTACACAAAATTTGGAAATTTGGACAATAGCTTCTTTAGAAAAAATTTCTTTTAAAAATCCTGTTCAAAAAATTCCAATAAATATTATTGCAGGATCTGGAGTAGGAATAACAGAGGATACATCAGAGATATGTATTTCTAATTTTGCAAAAGAGGTTTTATATAAAAATTTATTAGATAGTATTCCTGAGGGCTTTAATTTGAAATTAGAAATTATTTTCCCTAAAGGGGCATTTCTAGCTGAAAGAACTAGTAATAAGTCATTTGGTATCGTTAATGGATTATCTATTATTGGTACTTCTGCTGAGACTTACTCTAGTGCTTCCCCTGATCAATTAGAAGAGGCTAAAACTAACCTAGCAAAGTTAATCCAAAATGATTTTAAAGGGGAAGTCATTTTTGTTATTGGCGAAAATGGGTTAAATTTGGCCAAATCTCATAATGTTAATTTGCCCATTATCAAAATTGGAAATTGGATAGGACCATTATTAGTTGATGCTGCGATAAAAAAAGTTAAAACTGTAATTCTTTTTGGTTATCACGGAAAATTAATAAAATTAGCAGGTGGAATTTTTCATACACATAATCATTTGGCTGATGCAAGAATTGAGATCCTTGTTTATTTAGCTGTTCAAGAAAAGGTACCACCTGAAAAAATAATTGAATTATCTCAGTTAAATAATCTTGAGGATGCATTACTACTTCTTCAGGGATTTAATAAATCTTTAGCTGATAAATTATTCAAGAATTTATCGAATATGATCGAAAAGCGTTCTTTTGAGTATGTAAATAGGTATGTAAAAACTGATATGGAAATCGCATCTGTCATTTTTGATAGAAAAAGGAAAATAAGGTGGGCTGGAAATTCCGGTGATAAGTATATTTCTTATTTTCAATGAAATAGATTTGTGTTGCATTATGCTTTTGTAAATAAATTGAGCTAACTTTTATATATGAGTCAAACATCTTTAAAAAAAGAACGAGATCCCTCAATATTAATTTTAGATTTTGGATCTCAATACTCTGAATTAATTGCGAGAAGAATTAGAGAAACTAATGTTTTTTCTCTTGTAGTAAGTAATTGTATTTCAATTGAAGACATTAAAGGTATTAATCCTAAAGGGATTATTTTGAGTGGAGGCCCAAATTCTGTATATGAACAAAATTCACCTAAATGTGATGAAAAAATTTTTAATTTAGGAATTCCTATTCTTGGAATATGTTATGGAATGCAATTAATGGTCAAAGAACTTGGAGGATCTGTTATTGCAGCAACCAAAAAAGCTGAATATGGTAGAGCACCAATAAATATAGATCAAGAATCTGACCTCCTTTCTGATGTAGAAGATAAATCTATAATGTGGATGAGTCATGGTGATTCAATTAATTGTTTGCCTGATGGATTTAATAAAATTGCTCATACAGAAAATACACTCCATGCAGCAATAGCAAATGATGTTAAGAAATTATTTGGCGTACAATTCCATCCTGAAGTTATTCATTCAGAGTTTGGGATGACGGTAATTAAAAATTTTGTTTATAAAATTTCTTGTTGTGCGGCTGATTGGACAACCGAGACCTATATAGAGGAAACCATTCCTAGGTTAAGAGAGCAAGTTGGTAATAAAAAAGTTTTGCTTGCCTTATCAGGAGGAGTTGATTCTTCAACTCTTGCTTTTCTTCTGAATAAAGCAATTGGAAATCAGCTTACATGCATGTTTATAGATCAGGGTTTCATGAGAAAAGGTGAACCAGAATTTTTAATGAATTTTTTTGATAAGAAATTTCACATAAAAGTCGAATATATTAATGCCAGGGAAAGGTTTATAACCAAATTAAAAGGGATTACTGATCCAGAACAAAAAAGGAAAATTATTGGTAGAGAATTTATTAGAGTATTTGAAGAAGAAAGCAATAGATTGGGACCTTTTCAGTATTTAGCCCAAGGTACTCTCTATCCTGATGTTATTGAAAGTGCTGGTACTAATATTGATCCTAAGACTGGTGAAAGAATAGCTGTTAAAATAAAAAGTCACCATAACGTCGGTGGATTGCCAAAAGATTTACAATTTAAATTAGTTGAGCCATTAAGAAAACTTTTTAAGGATGAAGTCCGAAAAGTAGGCGCTGCATTAGGTTTGCCGGATGAAATTATAAAAAGGCACCCATTTCCAGGACCAGGATTAGCTATAAGAATTTTAGGAGAGGTCAACAATGAAAAACTTGATTGTTTAAGAGATGCAGACTGGATAGTAAGAGATGAAATTAAAAAAGCTGGTCTTTACAATGATATTTGGCAAGCTTTTGCTGTAATGTTACCTGTAAAGACTGTAGGAGTTATGGGTGATAAAAGGACTTATGCATGGCCAATAGTTTTACGTTGTGTTTCTAGTGAAGATGGCATGACAGCAGATTGGTCAAAAATTCCTTTTCAGATTTTGGAGAGAATTGCAAATAGAATTGTAAATGAAGTAACTTCAGTTAATAGAGTTGTTTATGATATTACAAGCAAACCTCCTGGAACTATCGAGTGGGAATAAACTATAGGGTCAAAGTGTAGTTATATCCTTATTCTTGCGGTTTGTCACGAGTTTGTCACGTATGATATAGTAACGGAATTACTGGGATTTCAACCCGTCTGTTTGTCACGGGTTTGTCACGAACCTAATTGACCATCTCTTAAGAGAAATCGTATAAAGTCTATTTTCTCTACAGTTGGTATATTAATTAAAAGTAAATTTTGATATGAAAAAGAGAACTGCTTTTGTTGGCGCGATATTATCTTTAATTCCAATATCGCAACCTCTACTTTTTAAAACAGGAGTTGTTTTATCTAGTTCCGCATTGATGCTTTCTTTTCCGGAAAAAGTAAGCGCTAGAAATTTTGATTATTATTTTGATCGTGCTTATGAAAAAGCAGAAAACGGAGATTATTATGGAGCGATATCTGACTATACAAAAGCAATACAAATTAATCCAAAAGATTCAGATTCATACCATAATCGTGGTTCTGCTAAAGAGAAATTAGAGGATTATAAAGGTGCGCTTAAAGACTACGAAAAAGCACTCTCAATAAATCCCGATGATTATTTAACTTGGCAAGGGGTTGGTGCGGCAAAGAGTGGAATGGGTGATAATTATGGAGCAATATCTGCATATAATTCATCAATTGAATTGAATCCAAATAATGAAAATGCTTACTATAACCGCGGCACCTCAAAACTAGAACTGGAAGATTATAACGGAGCGATTGCTGACTTCACAAAATCCATAGAAATTAATCCTTTTGACTCTGCTTATTACAATCGAGGTTTGGCAAAATCTAATATAAAAGATCAATATGGAGCGATTGCTGACTATACAAAAGCAATAGAAATTAATCCACAACATTCAAAAGCATATTTAAATCGTGGATATTCACAACACAAACTTAAAGATAATTATGGAGCGATATCTGACTATACAAAAGCAATAGAAATTGATCCAGTATATGCATTAGCATATACCAATAGAAGTGAATCTAAAGAGAATATTGGAGATATTAAAGGTGCTTGTGCAGATGCAAAAAAAGCATTTTCTTTGGGTGATGAGGATGCTAATGAAAGTTGGATAGAGAAAAATTGTAAATTTTTGAAAGATATTTAAAATAAAGATGTATTCTCTACAATTAGTTCATCTAATTACAAAGAAAAATATAAAGAATGGAAGTCTTCGGTTTGTCACGGGTTTGTCACGAGAATTACCCTTTTGAAGAAGTCAATGATACCAACCAGTTTGAAGCACGTTTTTTGGGTGGAACCATTGAGTGGGAATGAAAAGTAGAGGATAAACCTTGACTTAGTCTAGAAAAATTGGTTTCACATAGGTTTCAAACGAGAATCTTGTAATATATCTGAAAGGGATCTCGATACCGAGGTTTCACATGAGTTTCACATGGAGGTTAAAATCTATCTCTATAGAGAAATCGTAAAGTTTTAAATTTCTCTACACTTTCAAAAATTAATTGTTTATTTTTTTAATTTTTTCTAAATTCCATTTATCAAATATTAATTTCATTTCTCTTTCGTAGTATCTTACTTTTTTCGAGAAAGGTAATGTTTGAATAATTATCCCAAAAGGAAATTTAAAAAAAGAAGAAACATAAACAATATAAAACTCGATAAATGAAGGTTTTGGTGGTAGAGGTAAATTTTTTATATATGCCCAATCAATGCATGGTTTTAGTTGCTTATCACTAGCAGCAATATTTTTTCTACATCTCCAGTAAGAGAATAGATAAATTCCTATAAAAATCGGTAGCGGAAGAAGTCGCAACATTAAATATCAAGGATAATTTTTCTTCTCATTGATTCATATTAAAGTGAAAGTTTAGTTTTTATGAAAATCCCTGATGATACACCAAAGCAACACCTTACCTTCTTAAAATAAAATAAGAGGGCATTTGTTTGCCCTCTTCGAGTCTTATGCACCTCGCTGTCCACAAAGTCGATGAAGTGCTTTTGACTCCTGAATTATTTCTACTCCTACTGAATAGAAAAAGATAGTCGTATAAACCACAAAGCACTTCTACTCGGGTAATAATACTCTATGAATTTCAAGTTAATAGGAGGACAATATAGATATAGATCTAGGAGGTCTTATGAAACTATTCAATCAATTTAATGTCCTTCCAAGATACCTAACTGCATTTAATTATGCAGGGTTAAACTTGAATGAGACTCCGCAAGAACTAGAAAAATGTACTCCTGAGTTTCAAAACTTTTGGGATAAAGAATGTAGAGAACATCCAACAAATCAAAATTGTTTAATTTACTGTGACTGAGTAATTAATTTTTAGTTTTTATTAAATAATCTCGATCTAAAAAGGGGTTTCACACGAGATAATATTTAAAACTATACCTTCAGATGTATTGATATGAATGACTTTTTTTCTTGCGTCAATTTCAGTACTATAAAGTGGGAATAAACCAATTTTGAGAACCCAGTCATAGGTTAATTTATTCGGGTTTACGTGAAATAATTAAAAATTATCTTTTAGTGATAGTAGTGCTTTTGAGCGATTAAATTCCGTTCGGTTTTACGTGGGTTTTACGTAGCGCCTTTTCGCTGTCTCTTAAGAGAAATCGTATAAAGTTGATTTTCTCTACACTTGGTATATTGATTAAAAGTAAATTATGATATGAAAAAACGAACTGCTTTCATTGGTACAATATTATCTTTAATTTCTTTTGGTCAACCATTATTAATTAAGACTGGTATAGTTTTATCAACTACGGGATTAATACTTTCTGTTCCTGAAAATGTATATGCAAGAGATTCTTATTATTTTTTTAAACGTGCTTTTAAAAAGGGGGAAAAAGGTGATCATTATGGAGCAATTTCTGATTATACAAAGGCAATAGAAATTGATCCAAAAGATGCGGTTGCATATTACAATCGTGGGCTTTCTAAAGATATCTTAAAAGATTACTCAGGAGCTATTGCTGATTACACAAAGGCAATAGAAATTGATCCTAAATATGCAGATGCATATAACAATAGAGCAATTCTGTATGAAGATTTAGGAGACTCTTAAGGTGCAATTTCTGACTTATCAAAGGCAATAGAACTTGATCCAAAAGATGCGAAAGTGTATTACAATCATGGATTTTCTAAAGGTACATTAAAAGATTATGCAGGAGAAATTTCTGATTATACAAAGGCAATAGAAATTGATCCTAAATATGCAGATGCATATTACAATCGCGGAATTTCTAAAGGTATCTTAGAAGATTATGCAGGAGCTATTGCTGATTATACAAAGGCAATAGAAGTTGATCCAACATCTGCGGATGCATATTACAATCGAGGAATTTCTAAAGGTATCTTAAAAGATTATGCAGGAGCAATTGCTGATTATACAAAGGTAATAGAGCTTGATCCTAAATATGCAAATGCATATAACAATAGAAGTATTGCTAAAGAGAAAATTGGAGATATTAATGGTGCTTGCTTTGACGCAAAAAAAGTAGTTTCTTTACGGAATGAAGATTCTGATAATAAAACTTGGATAAAGGAAAATTGTTAATTTAAAAACCTGTTGAAAATAAAAATGTATTCTCTACAATTAGTTCATATAATCCCAACTCAAAGTATAAAAAATGGAGTTAATCTATTTTAGATGTCTTTTACATGACAAGAGAACCATGACCCAAGTCAATCATACGAATTGGGCTCGAGGGTTAAAATCAGGAAGAACTATTGAGTGAGGGTAATGTAATAATTTTAATACTTTTATTTTATGTAAGAAATATTTTTAAATGAGATATTAATCGTCATGAGCGAGATTATTAAATTAAGTCGATCTACTGTTGAGAAATATCTTAGTTGTCCAAGATGTTGTGTCCTTGATAAAAAATATCAAATTAAACCACCATCATTACCATTTACTTTAAATATTGCTGTAGATAATTTATGTAAAAATGAATTTGATTATTATAGAAAAATTCAGGAGCCGCATCCTTTATTTATTGAACATGGTATTGATGGTGTTCCTTTTAAACACAAAGATTTAGAACGTTGGAGAAGTAATTTTCAAGGGATAAGATATAAGTCAATGGAACACAATTATGATTTTGGTGGAGCAGTGGATGATATTTGGCAGAAAAATAATGGTGAACTTATTATCGTTGATGTAAAAGCAACATCTAGAAATAATTTTGATTGGCCTGAGACTTTTAAGAAATATGAATATGCAAAAGCTTATAAGAGACAATTAGAAATGTATCAGTGGTTATTTAAAAAAAACGGTTTTCAAGTAGCTAAAGAAGCTTATCTTTTATATTTCAATGGAAAGAAAAATGAAGAGTTATTTAATAAACAATTAAATTTTGACGTACATCTAATTAAATTAGATTGTTCTACTTCATGGGTAGAAAAAAAGATAATTGATACGGTCAATTTATTACGTTCGGAGAATTTCCCCAAACCTTCTTTAAATTGCGAATACTGTAATTATTTAAAGAAGCGTTGGCAGTTATCGGTAACTCAATATACCTAGAATAATTTTTTTATATTTCTGGAAAAATAGTGAATAAAAGATAATCTTTAATTAGATTATTAACTTAGACTTTTGATAAAACCAAAAAATTCTGAAAGAAAGATAACTAATCATCTTCAACAAGATGTAGTGAAAGTATCTGGTAAAACAATTTTTATTAATCCTTTTTTATATTGGCGGAGATTTGATGAAAATACTAATAGATGGCTTAGAGAACCTGGTCAAATGTCAGAGGATCAAATTTCACCAAACAGGAACCGTTTTTATCCTGAAATAGAGTGGGCTGATTTAAGTCATGAGCAAAAACTTATAAAAGATGCAACTGTTGAGATGTTTTTAAAAACTCTTGAATTAATAAGTACATTTCATCCCTCTCTTACTTCCGGACAATTATTAGAAATCGAGAGAAAAATGGCGATCACAAAAAAGTTACCTTTCGAAAAGTGGGTAAAAAAATCTTTTGCCAAAAAAGCACGATTATTAGAAAATGAAAAAAGAAAATTTCAAAGAGAAAGATTTTTCAGTAGTTGGATGGAATGGTTTAGTCTTATAAATACCCAACAAGCTATTTTGCCGTTAATCATCACGATATTTATTTCTTCATTTATTGGATGGTCTTTAGGGATATCAAAGAATAGTTGTAATCCTTATTTTGAACAAAATATAGATCAATTAAATTAATTTGTTTTGATATTTTTTAAGCTCTAAGTTATTATAATTTTGAAAAAAAAATTTTCTTGTTTAAAATTATATTAAATAGAATAATTGCTAAAAAAGTAGAAGTTTTATGAGTGAGAATTTGAATTCAAATAATATCGAAAATGATCAGTTAAATCTGGACAATGAAGATAGTGTTTATAACGATCTAATTAATAGACTTAAAGAGATAAAAGCAACAATTGCTTTATTGGAAAAAACAATATCTCAATAAATTTTATATTTTTGATAAAAACAAGTCCTAATAAAAAACTTATTTCATTAAAAAGACAACCATTAGTCTTGCTGATTTTTTCTTCTATTTCATTTTTATTGATTCTATGTAGATTAATTTTTTTACAACTTTTAAATTATGAATCTTTTAAGAGGATGTCAGATGAGAATAGAATTAGACTTATTGCTTCGCAACCAATACGCGGAAGAATTCTTGATAAAAATGGTTATGTTTTAGCAGATAGCAGAGTTAAATATTCTTTAATAATTAAGCCTCAATCAGTTAATAAAAGCAAATGGGAAAAACATAAATTAAGTATTTCTAATTTGTTAAATCTAGATAGTAATGAAATTCAAAAAAAATATTCTGATGGACTAAAAAATCAAAAATTTTCAGTAACTATTCTTGATGATTTAAATATAGATCAATTAATAAAATTTAAAGAAAATGAAGGTAATTTAATTAGTTTTGAAATAGCTACCAAATTAATTAGAAATTATCCTTATAAATCCCTTGCTGCCCATGTAATTGGTTATACTCAGCCAATTACTGAATCAGAATATAAGTTTTTATCTAAGAAGGGTTATAAATTAAATGACTTAATAGGGAGAACAGGTATTGAATATTTTTACGAAGATTTTATAAGAGGTGAATGGGGTGGAGAAATGGTTGAGGTAAATTCATTAGGAAAATTTCAAAGATCATTGGGCATAAGACCTCCAGTACAAGGTAATGATATTGAACTGACAATCGACCTTAATCTCCAATTAGTTGCTGAGGAAGTTCTTAAAGATAAAAAAGCTGGAGCGATAATAGTAATGGATCCAAGAGATGGTGCAATAAGAGCGATGGTAAGTAGGCCTAATTTTGATTTGAATTTTTTTTCAAAGGATTTTAAGTCTGAAAAAGAATATGATAGTATATTTAACTCTCCTGAAAAACCACTATTTAATAGAGCATTAAATGCTTATGATCCAGGAAGTGTTTGGAAAATTGTAACTGCTTTAGCTGGCTTGGAAAGTGGAAAATTTCCTAGAGATACCATGTTAGATACGAAGCCATGTATAACTTATGGAAGTCAATGTTTTAGAGAGCACAACGATTTAGGCTTTGGGGTAATAGGTTATGAAGATGCTTTAAGAGTTTCAAGTAATACATTTTTTTATCAAGTAGGTTATGGAGTAGGAGTTGATGAAATTCATAAGGTTTCTCGAAAGCTTGGTTTTAATTCTTTATCTGGAATTGAAATTTCTGAACAAGAAAATATAGGATTAGTAGCTAGTAGTCAATGGGCTAAAGAAGGTAGAGGATGGGGGCAACCAGGTAGAACCCCTTGGGTTCCAGAAGATATTGCTAGTATGTCTATTGGACAATTTGTTGTTCAAGTAACTCCAATTCAAATAGCTAGAGCATACGCAGCGATTGCTAATGGAGGTTATTTAGTTACTCCACATTTGACTAAAAAATATGTAGAAAGTCTCTTAGATAAAAAACGTATTTCAATAGATATTGATTCACAAAATATTCAATTGATAAAAAGTGGTCTCAGGAAAGTAGTAGAGTCTGGCACAGGAGTATCAATTAATTATGGAGTTTCAAATTTACCTCCAGTCTCAGGTAAAACAGGAACTGCTGAAGATGGTGAAGGTGGATTGGATCACGCTTGGTTTGTTTGTTTTGCTCCTTCGGAAAAGAGTGAGTTGCTTATAGTCGCTTTTGCACAAAATACTCCTGGTGGAGGTTCGGTACATGCGCTTCCTATGGCTAAACAAATTTTAAAAGTTTGGAATGAGAAAAATTGATAAGAATTTTTTGTTTTAAAGTTTATGTTTTTAATTTTTTCATTTGTAAAAGTCTTTGAATAATATCTTCAATAGTTTTTGTATCTATAGGTTTACTATATGAGGACAAAAGTTGTCTCCCTAATACTTGACTGCCTAAATGCACTAATTGAATGCGTAATGAAGTCAGCAGTTCCAAACCTATTCCACCAGAAAATGTTGCGATTGCAATCGGTTGACCATTAAATAAATTCCTAAAGTCATCTCCTGAAATAGAAAGCCATGCTATGAAGTTGGAGAGAATGGGAGGTATAGATCCATTATATTCAGGTGCACAAATCACCCACCTTTCAATCTTGAAAAGCTTTTTTTTTAATTCTTCTATTTCATTTGGAATATTTTCTTTGTTGTGAATTCTTGGATTAAATAATGGAATATCAAGAGTGGTAAGATCTAAAATTTCAGAACTTATTTTAAGTTCATTACTTTTTTCAAGAAATTTTTCAGAAAGTTCTAGATTTTTACCACAACTAGCCGTAATGATTATTAGATCTTTTGTTTCAGTCATAAATTAGATAAATAAATTTAATAGTTAGCACCTGTTTTGCGGTGATGAACTGCCGTAAGACTATCGGATTTTAGTATATTACCGTGTAGGACTTCGGCGTAAATTACCCAATGATCCCCACATTCCATTCTCTCTTTTACAGAAGCATCTAACCATGCGAGCGATTCAGGAATAATTATCTGTTCATTAGGAGTTAATTCAATATTTAATCCTTTAAATCTATCTTCTCCAGGTGCAAAGGGCTTTGTGAATCTTTTCAAAGGTTCTTTAAAATCTTTTTCACTAAGAATATTTAACGCGAATGAATCTCCTATTTGGAGAAGAGACTCAACCGATCTATCTTTTGCTACTGCAATACTTAACCCGGGCGGAGAAAAACTTGCTTGACTAACCCAAGATGCAAGCATAGCTCCTTTAATATTATTCTCATCTTTACCTTTAGAGGCTGTCAGGACACAAAGTGAACCAATTACTCTTCCAAGAGCTTGTAGCTTTGGATCCGTTTTGCTTGTAATCATTCCAGTATCTGATTTCCTTGGTTTTTTCCTTGCTTTTTTTATAATTTTTCTTCCAAAGTGAGTTCCTATTTCCTCTAACTCTTTAATTTTTGGTTTATTTGGACTGAATTTAATTCTTATAGGGTCAAAACTAAACTTAAAACCACCGTCTTTTAATTTTGTTTCAAGTAAATCTATAGCTTCGCCGCTCCAGCCAAAACTCCCAAAAATTCCAACTGGCTTATCTCTATTACCTTCTGCTAACAATGTTCCTAGTGCACTAACTATTGGAGTTGGGGCGTGACCACCCAATGTGGGCGAGCCTATTAAATATCCATCAGCATTTTGGATAGATTTTACAAGTACATCATTAGGTGTAAATTCACAATTAATACTTTCAACTTCTACAGAGGTTCTATTTATCCCTTTAGCCAATGCATCACCTATTGAGGCTGTATTTCCATATGCACTTGCATATATCAGAGCAATCTTAGGATTATTTTTTGAGAGATTATCTCCCCATCGAATATAGTCATTTAAAAAACTTTTTAAACTGTATTCGATCGCGGGACCATGTATTGGTGCAATAGTTTTTATTTCATAATCTGCGATTTTTTCAGTTATTGATACTACTTGATTAGACATTGGTGCCATCAAGCAATCATAAAAATGTTTCCTATCAATTTCTGTACTAACTCGATTTGTTTCAGACCAATATTTAGATGCAATGTGTGCAGAGAAAATCTTTTCACTAAGAAGTATTTCTTGATTACGTTCATAAATTATCAAGCCACCAGGCCAACGTGCCGTTGGAATGGGAATCAACTCTAGTGAAATGTTATCTAATTCTAAATTAAGTTCTTTTTTGATTATGTTTATTTTTGGTAATTTAATTTCAATAAAGTTTTCTAAGGTAGGATTTTTTTGATTCCAAAGTTCGCTAATAAGTTTATAACCTGGATTAGAGCAAGTAATAGTTGTGTTTTGAAATTGGGTACTTATATTTTTTATAGTTTCAATAATTTGGGGATTAATATGACCAGAAATGAAGTTGATTTTATTTAATTTAAATTGATCGCAAAACCTAGAAATTACTTTATTAAATATATTTAAATATTGTTTTTCAGGTGGATGAATAATTAAAAGTTCCTCATGACTTTTAATGAAAAAAGTATTAAAAGAGGTTCCTTTTTCAAGATTAAATTCAAGTTCAAATCTTTCTTTATTGTGATCTAAGAATCTAACACAAGAAAAATTTTTGGTAATTTCAAATTCTGATAAGTTTTGATTTTCTGCAGTTAAGCCTATATTAATATCTGACATTTTCAGAACTTATTTTTTAATAGTGATTAGCAACTTTTCTGTGATGAACTGCTGTCTTACATGATAAGTCAGATACATTACCATTTTCAACAATTCCGTAAATTATCCAATGGTCTGGAGTCTCCAGTCTCGAACTAACTTTACAATCTAAAAAGGCGAGTGAATCTGAGAGAACTGGTCCTCCTTCCGCGATGTTGCTAATTACATCTACATCAGCAAATCTATCAGCTCCAGGGGCAAATCTTTTTAAAAAATGTCTGAACATTTTTTGATAGTTATCTTCTCTCAAGATGTTCACAACAAAACCTTTTCCAACTTGCATATATGATTCAATAGCTCTATCTTTTGCTACTGCAACTGTAATACCTGGTGGAGAAAAGCTTGCTTGACTAACCCAACTTGCTACCATTGCACTTTGTCTAAACGTCGAACCTTCCCCTTGGCTTGCTGTAACGACATATAATCCTCCACTTAATCTACCTAATGCTTTATCTAAATTTGAATCGAGGCTTTTCATAGAGGCAATATTCTTTTTTTTGTTAATCAATTGACCCAAGTCAGTTCCAGCTTCTTCGAATTGTTGATAAATAATGGGGTCTGGAATATTTTTAACTCTTAAAGGGGAGAAAGCTTCTTTTTGACCAAGCTCTCTTAATTTATTTGCTAGGGAATCTATTGGTTCATCATTCCCACCAAACGCATCATAGATAGCAGTAAATTGTTTTGGTTTTAGTGCTGCAAATAAAGTACCGAGAGATTCTTTTAATTCATTATCTGTGTGTACTGGCCATGTGGGAATGACTACTGCTTTTGACTCGGAAATTAAACTTGTTAATTCTTGCGGGTCAGAAGACCTTAAATCAATTAATTGGACTTGTGCATCTGCTTTACTGATTCCATGAGATATCGCTTGACTAAGGCGATCACAATAGCCATAGTCGCTTATATAGCAGACTGATACAAAATCATTTCCTTTGCTTTTGTTGCTACTCCATTCTAGATATTTTCCTTTCCAAAAATTGACCTGATTATGGAGCAAAGGCCCATGACCAACAGCTATGGTTTTTAATTCAGGTAGCTTATCTATTCTTTTAATCGCCTGAAGAACACTTCTAGCATTAGGACCCATAAGGCAATCGTAATAAAAACGGAAATCATCATATATTTCCTTTTGATCAGTGTCAAAAAATTCGTCAGAACAATAATGGAGTCCAAATGCATCGCATGTATATAGAACATGTGTGCTGTGATCATATGAGAATATGGTATCTGGCCAATGTAAATTTGGTGCACTTATAAATTCAATATTATGTTCTAAACCACTATTAGGATTAGTTCCGAGATTTAAAAATTCTCCACTCTTTACCTCTAGTCGCTTAAAGGGAATATGTATTTGATCTTCAATGAATTTAAGGGCTAATTTTGATCCAACTACTGTGATATTTTGGTTTAATTCAATAAGATTACCTATTAAACCAGAATGATCAGGTTCTGTATGACTTGTAATTAGATAATCTACGTCTTGTGGATTTACCTCTTTTAGTAATTCTTCAAACCATAATTCTTCAAATTTTGCGTGACTAGTATCAATTATTGCTAGTTTTTCACCTCTAATAATAAAACTATTGTAAGTAGTGCCATTTCTTAAGCCAAATTCAATATCAAATCTACTGCGATCCCAATCCAATGATCTTATGGCACAAGAATCATCAGCGAAGTTTTGAGATTGAACTGTTAACTTGTTATTTATTTGTGCCAATTTAGAATTACTTGTCTGGGCAGAGGCTAGCATAGGACAAATCGCGTTATAAAATAACTTTAGTTATGTAGAATATAAATCCGCGTGATTATTTTTGCGAAATAACCGAAATTACGCTTTTCTTTAATTTTTAATCTTCTTATTCTGGATAAATGACATCTCAAATAATTAAAAAAATAGTTACTGGAGATGAGATAAGAAATGCTTTTTTAAAATTTTACAGTGAAAAATCGCATAAAATCATTCCAAGTGCATCTTTGATTCCAGATGATCCCACGGTTATGCTCACAATTGCTGGAATGCTACCTTTTAAACCAGTTTTTTTAGGTTTAAAAGAAAGACCATCAAAAAGGGCTACATCTAGCCAAAAGTGTATCAGAACAAATGATATAGAAAACGTTGGAGTTACAGCTAGACACCACACTTTTTTTGAAATGCTTGGTAATTTCTCTTTTGGAGATTATTTTAAACGAGAGGCTATTCAATGGGCTTGGGAATTAGTTACTGATATTTATCAACTTGCTGTTGAAAATATAATTGTGAGTGTTTTTCACCAAGACGAAGAGTCTGCAAAAATTTGGAGAGATGAAATTGGTATTCATCCAGATAGGATAGTGAAACTAGGTGAGGAAGATAATTTTTGGTCATCTGGCAAAACAGGTCCATGTGGACCTTGTTCAGAACTTTATTATGATTTTCATCCTGAAAAAGGTCTGCAGAATATTGATTTAGAAGATGGAGATCGTTTTATTGAATTTTATAATCTTGTTTTTATGCAATATAATCGTGATCCTAATGGAAAATTGACAGATTTAAAATTTAAAAATATTGATACAGGAATGGGTCTTGAAAGGATGGCTCAAATACTACAAAAAAAGCAAAATAATTATGAGACAGATTTAATTTTTCCTATTATTCAAAAAATTTGTGAGATTGCAAATATTGATTATTTATCTTCAGACGATAAAAACAAAATTTCTTTAAAAATCATTGGTGATCATACAAGAGCTGTTATTCATTTAATTTCTGATGGAGTAGCAGCAAGTAATCTCGGCAGGGGATATATATTGAGAAGGCTTATTAGAAGAATGGTCAGACATGGGAGATTATTAGGTATAACAAATGAATTTTTACCCCATATTGCTACTGTCGGGATTAATTTAATGCAAAATAATTATCCTGATTTAAAAAATAATAATGATTTAATTCTTAATGAGATAAAAATTGAAGAAATAAGATTTAGGGAAACTCTTGAAAGAGGAGAGAAATTGCTTGATGAGTTAATTTCTTCAGGGCAGAAATTAATTTCTGGTTTTAAAGCTTTTGAACTTTATGATACTTACGGTTTTCCTCTGGAACTTACTGTAGAAATTGCTGAAGAAAATAGTATCAGTGTCGATGTAAAGGGTTTTGAAGAAGAAATGAATGCACAAAAAGAGAGAGCAAAAGCTGCTTCAAGTAATATTGATTTGACATTAGAGGGATCATTGGAGCGAGAAATAGATCTTTTTAATAAAACTGTTTTTAATGGTTACAATTCACTCCTTTCGGAAGCTGAAATAAAAGGTATATTCTTGGATTCAACATTAGTTAAGCAAGCAAGTGAAGGTCAGAAAGTTTTAATTGTTCTTGATCAGACAACTTTTTATGGAGAATCTGGCGGGCAAGTTGGTGATATTGGAACGATATTTTCGAAAGATGTAGAGGTCTTGGTTGATAATGTTATGCGAAAGAAAAATGTTTTTTTACATTATGGAACGATCAAAAAAGGAATATTAACTATTGGACAAAAAGTTAAGACTAATGTTAGCTCCTCTAATAGAGCTAAGGCTGCTGCAAATCATACAGCTACTCATTTATTACAATCTGCACTTAAATCAATTGTTAACGAAAGTGTTGGACAAAAAGGTTCATTAGTAGCCTTTAATAAATTACGATTTGACTTTAATTCCTCTAATCCTATTTCTAAAGATCAAATTTCTAAGATTGAAACTTTAGTTAATTCTTGGATTATGGAAAATCATGCCCTAGAAATAAAAAATATGTCTAAGAGTGAGGCTCTTGATAAGGGCGCAGTCGCCATGTTTGGAGAAAAATATGATGATGAAGTGCGCGTAGTTAATGTACCAGGAGTTTCAATGGAACTTTGTGGTGGCACACATGTTAAAACTACATCCGAATTAGGTTCTTTCAAAATAATTAGTGAGGAAGGAATCTCAGCCGGAGTACGAAGGATCGAAGCATTATCAGGCCAATCAGCATTAGATTATTTCAGTGATAGAAATGCTTTAGTAAATCAACTAAGTGATTTATTAAAAGCAAATCCTAATCAACTTTTTGAAAGGGTTAATAATTTGCAAGCAGAGCTTATTAATAAGAATAAAGAGATACAAAAAATGAAAGATGAAATTGCATATTTTAAATACTCTTCTATCAAATCATCCGCAGAAATAGTAAATTCTTTTTCAATTTTGGTAAATCAGATTGATGGATTAGATGGGAATTCTTTGCAATCTGCAGCACTTAATTTAACTTCTCATTTAGGAAATAATGCAATAGTGATTCTTGGGGGAATACCAAATCCAGAAAATAGAAAGTTGTTATTTGTAGTTTCTTTGGGTGATGATGCAGTAAAAGTAGGATTGCATGCAGGTAAATTAATCAATGAGATCGCAAGAATTTGTTCGGGGGGAGGAGGAGGAAAGCCAAACTTTGCTCAAGCAGGTGCTAAAGATATTGATAAGTTAAGTGATGCTTTAGATTATGCTAAAAATTATTTGCAAAAAACATTAGATAGTCATTCTGATAAATAACTACTTTTTCTGAGACTAATTTCGATTTGATCCATTAATTTCCTTGCTTCTTCAATAGTTAATTTTTTTTGATCAATTGCTGATTCAGTATTAATTCTTATAGATTCAACCAAAGAAGCTGAACTGTAATCTAATAATTGCAAAATTTCAGATTTACTGTCCTCTTTAATAATATTTTTGACCTTATATGAATTATCTTGATTTATGTCTATATGTACAATGTTTGTACTGCCAAATAAATTGTGCAAGTTTCCTAATGATTCTTGATAGGCTCCAGTCATAAAAATTCCAATTAGATAATCTTTATCTTCCTCTGGCTTATGTAAATTTAGTAATGATTTAATTTTTCCATCATCAATAAAATTATTTAGTTTTCCATCTGAATCACAAGTTAAATCTGCAAAGTTGCCTTTGCAGAAAGGCTCCTCTAAGTGCCTATGTATTGGTAATATTGGAAAAATCTGATTTATTGCCCAGCTATCGGGAATAGATTTAAAGATAGATAAATTTGCATAATAAGTTGATGCAAGAGTTTCTGTAATTTCAGATAAATCAGGGTGATTGATTTCATCATTATTCAGGTTATTAGAAATTTCTTTTGCGCAAGCCCAAGTAAGTTCTTCGGCATAAGCTCTTTCTGCCAAACTTAAAAATCCTAATCTAAAAGCGACTAAGCAATCTTCTTTAAACTTTTTTGCATCATTCCATAGTTCAATTATTTGAGATAAATTTATTTTTTTATTTTTAAGTTTTTTTAATTCATTGAAAGTTTCAATTAGATTTGAAATTATTAATTGTTGATTTTTTTTATCAAAAATTTGTAGTTTAGAATTGACATGGCTTGTTCCTAAGACATTAAAAATTAAAACTGAACAATGACTAATTATTGCTCTTCCACTTTCTGAGATTATGGTTGGATGTTTGATATTATTTAATTCACACGAATCTTTAATAGTTGCAACTACATCGTTAGCATAATTTTGAAGAGAATAATTAGTAGAGGTGTTGGAGGAGGTTTTAGTCCCATCAAAATCTATTCCTAATCCTCCCCCAACGTCGATATATTGCATTGGGGCTCCTAGTTTGCATAGTTCAACATATATTTGACTCGCTTCTTGTAATGCGTCTTTGATCACAGCAATATCACTTATTTGACTGCCTATATGAAAATGGAGTAATTTCATTTCGTTGATAAGATTTGCCTCTTTTAGTTCTTTTATTGTCAACATAATTTCTGGGATTGATAATCCAAATTTGGAATTTTCTCCAATAGATTTACTCCACCTACCAGTACTTTTACTTGATAACTTTGCTCTAATTCCTATCAATGGAGTCGCGTTAAGTTCTTGAACTGCTTGAAGAATTCTTTTTACCTCATCTCGTTGTTCAATAACTATTATTGGATTTTTCCCGAGTTTTCTGGCCAAAGTAGCAATCTCAATATATTTTTTATCTTTATATCCGTTGCATATTAATAATGAATTTTGGTTTTCAAGAAGTGCAAGGCCAATTAAAAGTTCTGATTTACTTCCTACTTCTAAACCAAAATTCCATTGGCTCCCAAACTCTATTATCTTTTCTAGGACATTTTTCTGTTGATTACATTTTACAGGAAAAACGCCTTGGTATATGTTCTTATATTTATAGGTTTTTATTGCTTTAAAAAAAGAGTCATGTAATGCATTTATGCGATCTTTCAAGATATCATTAAATCTTATGATTAATGGAGGATTTATTTCTCTACTCTTAAGTTCTTTGACAAGTTGAAAAAGATCAATCTTATTTTCAGATTTTATATCTTTAGTTACTGATATATTTCCTTTGGAATTTATAGAAAAATATTTATCTCCCCATTTGTCAATGTTATAAGTCGAAATACTATCTTTAATAGTCCAAATATTCTTTAATTTTTTCGGCTCAAAATTGGTCAATTTATGTCTTAATGATTAATAAATGTTTTTGAAAATAACTCAAAACAATATCTTTTATTTTAATGATTACTTGCCAAGTTACCACCCAAAAGTTGAATATACATAGAGTGATTATTAACTAAATGACCAAAGAGAGAACCTTTATTGCAATTAAACCAGATGGAGTTCAAAGAGGATATGTTTCTGAGATTATTGGCAGATTTGAAAAAAAAGGATTTAAATTGGTTGGATTAAGGCAATTAATTCCTTCAAAAGAACTTGCTCAAAATCATTATGGAGTACATAGAGAAAGACCCTTTTTTGGTGATTTAGTAGAATTTATTTCAAGTGGCCCGGTTGTAGCAATGGTGTGGGAAGGCGAAGGAGTGATTTTGAGTGCTAGAAAACTTATAGGTGCAACAAAACCTCTGGAAGCAGAGCCTGGAACAATTAGAGGTGATTTAGCTATTGATATTGGGAGGAATATTATTCATGGTTCTGATGGAGAAGATACAGCAAAATTTGAAATTGATCTATGGTTTAACGAAGAGGAATTATGTGAGTGGGAAACTTCAGATTCGAAATGGCGATCTGAAAATTAAAATTTAAATCTCAAATCTATCTAAACTAAATTTTTCTAAAAAGTTTTTTTCTATTTCTTTGAGATTTTTATTTTGAACTATTTTCAAAAGAAGATCGCTTGTTATTGCGGAAAATAAAACTCCATTTCTGTAATGTCCTGTAGCTATAAAAAGATTTTCAATTTTTGATTTTCCAATTATTGGTTTTAGATCTGGTGTGCAAGGTCTAAATCCCCACCAATGTTCCATTTGTGGCCAATTAATAGCTTCTGGCAATAAGGAGCGAATACCTTCTTGCAATTGTTTTATTCCATTAGGAGTATTACCCTGATTAAATTTTGAATCTTTTTCAACTGTCGCTCCAACTATAATAAGTCCATCATCACGGGGAACTAGATAAGTTTTTGGACCAAAAATAACTCTTTTCAAAAAATTTGTTGGACCTTGTATTGATAGCATTTGTCCCTTTACAGGAAAGACTGGAATCTTATTAAAAATTTTTTTACTCCAAGCACCGCTGCATATAATTGCTTTTTCGCAGTTAATTTTTTTTATTTCCCCAGTGGCACATACAACTGTTGCACCTGTAATTGTGTTTTTGTCGAATCTCAAATCCACTACTTCTGATCTCTCTTGAAATTCGACTCCATGCAAGGAGCATGCTCTCTCAAGAGCACGCATCAGTCGTCTTCGGTTATCTATTTGACCATCTTGTTTAAAAAGTAAACCATGTTTCCAAATAGAATTCATTCCATTAATTTCTGTTTGAAGATCTTTGTGATTTAAATATTTCCCATATTCATAGGTGGGAAACTCTTCAAGATCTTCTTTGTTTTTAAAAGGCACTACTATGCCACATTTTTTTAAACCGCATTTAATATCACTATCTTGTTCAATACTTTTTATCCACTTTGGAATTAGATTTTGACTTTCTTGGCCAAATTTTAGTAATTCATCTTCGAGCCCTTCGGCATGAGTAGCTAACATTCCTGCAGCAACAAATCCAGCTGATTCATTTCTGTTTTTGCTTAAAACTAAAACTTTGAAGTTATTTCTAGAAAATTCATAAGCAATAGATAAACCTAAAAGTCCACCGCCAATTATTAATATTGAATTTTTGGTTTCTTGTGCCATTTAAAAATTAATATTTTTATTTGTGTTTTGGTCCTCTTTTCCTTTATATCCAATAATATTAATAAAGAGACTTTTGATAATGAACAATTTAGAATCTTGGGAAGCTGTGATTGGTTTGGAAACTCATGTACAGCTTAATACGAAAAGTAAAATATTCACATCTGCGTCAACAGCTTTTGGTGATGAACCTAATACGCATATAGATCCTGTAGTTTGTGGGTTACCAGGAACTCTTCCAGTTTTGAATGAGACTGTTCTTGAGTATGCTGTAAAAACTTCCTTAGCATTAAATTTAAACGTTGCAGAACATTGTAAATTTGATAGAAAACAATATTTTTATCCTGATTTGCCAAAAAATTATCAAATTTCACAATTTGATGAGCCACTAGCTGAAAATGGCTGGTTAGAGGTTGAAATAATTGAAAAAGACAAAGAACCTTATATCAAAAAAATTGGTATAGAAAGGCTACATATGGAAGAAGACGCCGGCAAACTAGTCCATTCAGGAAGTGATAGATTAGCTGGTTCTAAGTATTCTTTAGTTGACTATAATCGTGCAGGAATAGCACTTTGTGAGATTGTAAGTAAACCTGATATTAGATCAGGTAAAGAGGCATCTGAATATGCTTCAGAGATTAGAAGAACAGTTAGATATCTAGGAGTATCAGACGGAAATATGCAAGAGGGTTCATTACGCTGTGATGTCAATATTTCGGTTAGAAAAGGACCTAATGCTCCTTTTGGTACCAAAGTGGAAATAAAAAATATGAATTCATTTTCTGCAATTCAAAAGGCTTGTGATTATGAAATAGCTAGACAAATAGAAGTTTATGAAAATGGAGGAAAAATTGTCCAAGAAACAAGGTTATGGGATGAAGCTAAGCAATTAACGAAAAGTATGAGACTAAAAGAAGGTAGCAGTGACTATAGATATTTTCCTGATCCTGACTTAGGTCCAATTGAAATAACAAAAGCCCAACAAGAAATATGGTTTAAAGAACTACCTGAATTACCTTCAAAGAAAAGAAATAAATATGTAAGTCAATTTGGTTTGTCTGCATATGATGCACGGGTAATTTCTGATGAAATAAGCATGGCAAACTTTTTTGAAGAAACAGTATCAAATGGTGCTGAGGCCAAACTTGCTTCAAATTGGGTAACAAGTGATATTGTGGGCTATTTAAAATCAAACAAACTAAGTTTTAGTGAATTAAAGCTTAGTCCTGAAAATCTTGCTGAAATGATTAGCATGATTTCAAAAAATATAATTAGTGGAAAAATTGCAAAAGAAATTTTACCTGAACTTATTCAAAAAAATATTTCTCCGAAAAAATTAGTTGAAGATAAAGGGTTGGCAATGATATCAGATTCATCAAGTATTTTACCAATAATTGATGAACTTATAAATGAACATCCAAATGAAGTTCAAGCATTTAAAAATGGCAAAACTAAGTTACTTGGTTTTTTTGTTGGTCAACTTATGAAAAGAACAAAAGGTAAAGCTGACCCTAAACTTGCAAATAAACTTCTTATGGAAAAATTAAATAGCTAAAGCTTAAAGACGCTCTTTTATAGTATTGACCCATTTATTTTGATCATCCGAATTATCTAAAATAATATCTGAAAATTTTCTTTTTTCTTCAAAACTTAATTGAAAATTTATCAACTCATATGCTTCTTTTTCGCTAATTTTATCTCTTGTGATAAGTCTTTTTTTTTGTTGTTCTTTAGGACATTTAACTAGCCATATTTCAGTGCAAATATCTTCAAATTTTGCTTCAAACAATAATGGAATAACCAATAATATAGTTTGATTATTTCTGTATTGACTGCATTCCTCTATCATTCTTTCTTTAATTAAGGGGTGAAGTAGTTTTTCAATCCATTCCTTGCTTGCTGAATGTTTAAAAATAATGTTCCTTAAAAGTTTTCTGTTTATTTCCCTTTCTGTATTGCTCTTATTATCAATAATTTTATTTCCAAAATAATCTAAAATTTTCTCATATCCATATGTGTTAGGTTTTATTAATTCTCTTGAAAAATGATCTGCATCTAATATTGGAATGTTTTTATGTTTTCTAATGTAATTGGTTATGGTTGTCTTCCCACTTGCAATACCTCCTGTTAAACCAATCCTTCTTTGGTTGTTTTTTGGTTTTTGAAGAATATCCATACAATTAATAATAATCTAATTACTTAGTTTCTTTAGTATTAAAGAGAAGTTAGTATGAATTAAAATACTAAAAAGTTTGAGCCAGTTAGATTCCAATTGGTCGTTTGTTGATGACAGTAGGGTAACACCCAAAGGGTTTCTTTTTGCTGGGATATCTGCCGGTTTAAAAGCTTCTAATAAAAAAGATTTAGCACTAATACTCGCTCCAGAAGGAAGTATTTTTAGTGGGATGTTTACCCAATCAATAGTTCGCGCTTGTTGTGTTGATATTTGTGAGGAAAGGATTAAAACAACTTCAGGTTTTGTAAGAGCAATACTAATTAATTCTGGTCAAGCAAATGCATGTACAGGAGATCTTGGCATTCAACATTTTCTAATAGCTACAGGAAAGATTGCGGAACTTTTAGGAATAAAAGAAGAAGAAGTTTTAATGTGCTCGACTGGTGTAATTGGTGTTCCAATACGAATAAATGATTTAGTAAAAAATTTACCGAATTTAGTTAGTGATTTAAAGGGTAATAATTTTCAAAATGCAGCAGAAGCAATTTTAACTACTGATTTGACTTTGAAAAAAGTGTCGATAGAGACGATTATTCAAGGTAGAAAAATACAAATAGCAGGATTTGCAAAAGGTTCAGGAATGATTTATCCCAATATGGCTACAATGCTTGCTTTTCTAACCTGTGATGCGGGTATTCAAAAAGAAGAATGGGACAAAATGATTGCTTTTTCGGTTAAAAAATCTTTTAATGCAATATCAGTTGATGGAGAGACAAGCACAAATGATTCTTTTGTTGGAATAAATGCAGGAGAGAAAATTGAAAAAAGATTTTATCCAATTATCCAACAAGGGATTGATATAGTTTGTCAAAACTTGGCAAAAAATATTGCAAGAGATGGAGAGGGAGCAAATTGTTTAATAGAAGTTATAGTTCAAGGAGCTAAAAATACTAATGATGCAATTATGGTTGCCAAATCTATTTGTAATTCCGCATTGGTAAAAACTGCGATACATGGCTGTGATCCTAATTGGGGAAGAATCATTTCTGCTGCTGGTAATTCTGGTGTTCAATTCAATTTAAATAACGTTGATTTGTATATAGGTAATGCTCAGATTTTAGAAAAGGGTAATTTAATTAAATATGATTCACAAAAAGTCACAGAATATATTAAGTCAAGAATGAAAGGTAAATATTTAGTTGATGATATTGTAAAAATTATGATTAATTTAAATTCTGGAGAATCGAAAGGCAAAGCTTGGGGTTGCGATCTTTCTAAAAAATATGTTGAAATAAATAGCGAATATACGACTTGATTCAAATCCATTGCAGGGCAGTGGATTACAGCGATTTAAATTTTATATGACGGTGTTATAACCCTTGATTTATACATAATAAATTTTCAACATTAATTTTATTAAAGAATTTATGCATCCATTTTAGTTGAATGTCATATTTGAAATCCCCACATAAATGGAAATGGATATTAATTCTTATCTTGATTTAAATGGAGATACAAAATCAAGGGAACAACAATATTATGCTGATTTATGTGATCAAGCATTCAAGCAAAAGCGTTATGATGATTATTTCCTTGCTAGCAAAAAGATTGCAGAATTTCGCCTTCTAGATAAGGAATATCAGGAAGCATGGGAAGACTACCGAGATATGGCCCATCTTTATTTTTATTGGGAAAATAATCCTAATAAAGCACTTTCTGCTTATTGGAAGATTATAGATATTAAAAAAAAGGCAAAAAGCGAAAAATATCTTCCTGAAGACTCTTTTGATTTTGGAGATGAGATGTTTGAGTATTACTATGATGAATCTCATGAGTTGAGTCAAATAACTTTTTGTTTATATCAAATGGAAAAGTATGAAGAACTTTTATTGCATCAAAAAACTTATGCTTATGTAGATCATGAAAAAGATCTTGAATCATTAGTTTTTCAAGGCCAAGCATATTCAAAATTAGGCAAGATTAATGAAGCAGAAAATATTTGGAATAATCTTGGAAAAGATTCCATATCATTTAATGGAATTGTTCGTGGTTTAATGACAGCACAAGAAGCATTTTCATGTGTAGAGGAGGTGGAGGAACATTATTCGATATTTACTAACAAAAAAGAAATTATTTGTTTTAGTGAATGCAAAAAATATTTATCATCCAAGATGTCTTAAGAATTAAGTTTCTCTAAAAGCACTATAAGTCTCTTACTTTTTCAAAAAGTTCTTTCCTTTCTAGTAAAACTTCTTTATTTTCTCTCTCATCCATTGAGATTGATTTATTAATGTCTTCAATGGCACCTATGTAATCGTAAATTTGAAACTTACATTCTGATCTATAGTAGAAACTATAATCATCCTCAGGATCTAATTCTATTGCTTTATTGAAATCTTCAATAGCACCTTCGTAATCCATTAATTCGAATTTATATTATCCTCTTAATTCAGTATTGAAATTGTCTTGATCTAATTCTATTGATTTATTTAAATCATCAATCGCGCTCTCAAAATCACCTAATTCAAAGTAGCAATATGCTCGTAAGTAAAAACTATAATTATCCTCAGGATCTAGTTCTATTGCTTTATTGAAATCTTCAATAGCACCTTCGTAATCCATTAATTCGAATTTTTATTCTCCTCTTAATTCAGTATTGAAATTGTCCTGATCTAATTCTATTGATTTATTTAAATCATCAATCGCGCTCTCAAAATCACCTAATTCAAAGTAGCAATATGCTCGTAAGTAAAAACTATAATTATCCTCAGGATTTAGTTCTATTGATTGATTTAAATCTTTAATAGCATCAACATGATTATTTAATTCCTCTTTGCAGTTGCCTCTCATTTGCCAAAAAAGATAATCTTTTGGTTTGATCTCTATTGCTATATTCAAATCATCAATAGCACCCTCAAAATCTAATTGTTGTTCTTTTATTATTGCTATCCATAAGTATGCTAAATCATTATTTTCTTTTAAGTTTATTGCTCTATAGAAATCATTAAGTGCGCCCTCAAAATCTTTAAGTTCAAATTTGCATCGTCCTCTTTCATGAAAATATTGATGAAATTCATTTACTTGTATTGCTTCAGACAAATATGAAATACCTAAATCGTAGTTTTGTTGTTCATAGTTAATACAACCCTTTAGAAATAATGGATAAGAATCATTTGGATATAACTTAAGAGATTCTTGGCAAGCAAGAATCGCTTCATCAAATTCTCTAGATTTATATTTTGAATATGCTATGTCATTCCATAAATTTTTCATTTTCAATTTATAGATTTAGTTGTTAAATCATAAATTAAATCTATTTTTTTTCAATAAATGAATTTTTTAAATAATATAAAAAACTAGTTTTTTTATGACACCAATATGACACTCGTTTAGTGATCGCAGTCTTTTTGACATACTTGAAAAAGATTTATGACACCAATATGACACTAATTAAATCCTTGAAAATAACTGGTATGACTAAATTTTACCCTTTATGTTTTTATCAATAGCGAATATACGACTTAATTCAAATCGACTGCCCTGCAAGGGATTACAGCGATTCAAATTTTATATAACGGTGTTATAACTCTTGATTTCCACATAATAAAATTTTTAATTAAGTTTTTTATTAAATTAGTTTTAAGGAGAAATAATGATAAAAATAACTACTGATTTGATTTAATCGAAGGTAACATTCATTTCTCCATTTTTTGCTTTCTTCATTATTTGGATTAATTTCTAATGCTTTGTCAAAGTCGTCGATAGCACTTTGATAAAATTTTTGGTTAATTTTACATATGCCTCTTGTGCTGAAATACCAATCTGAGTTCGGATTTAATTCAATTGCTTTATTTAAGTCTTTAATCGCGCCTTCATCATCTTCTATTTCCATTTTTAAAAATGCCTTTAAGTTCCATGCACAATCATTTTTAGAATTTAGTACAAATGACTTATTGAGGTCATCTAATGAACCTTTAAGGTCATTTAATTCATATTTTGCCTCTGCTCTTAGTAAAAAATGATTATTATTCTCTGAATTAATCTCAATTGCTTTATTTAAATCCTTAATAACATCTTCATAATTATCTAATTCATATTGAATTTTCGCTCTTAGTGAAAATAAATATTCTTTCTCATACCATTTATTCAATGAATCATATTTTGCACATAACTTAAATGCTTTATTTAGTTCTGAGAGAGCATTTTTAAAATCATTTAATTCATATTTGCATTTTGCTATCCAATAATAATTAGGTTTAAATTCACCTTCTGAGAAGATCGAATATTTAAAATCATCTATCGCACTTGTAAAATCATTTAATTCATATTTGCATATTCCTCTTCCAAAAAAATAATCATCAATTTTTTCTATTTCTAAGGCCTTTGAAAAACTAGAAATTCCAGATGAATAATCTTTTTGTTTTTTATATATCCAACCTAATAAATAAAAAGGATAAGAAGAATTAGGATTTGATATGTTCGATTTCTTGCAGGCCAGAATTGCTTCGTAGTATTGATGAGATTTATATTTTGCATAGGCAATCTTATCTAACATTTTTGCATATGCATAATTATTAATAATTTTTGAATAGTTCTCTTCGCCCATATTATTTTTGAAACTTTCAAATAAAAAATGCTGTTTTATTGGTACTCTAATATGACATATGGATTTTTATTTTCAATAAACTAAAAAAATTCTTTGTCACTATTTTTTATCAGTGATATAGATTAGGTTTAAAATTTCATATTTAGACGCTCATTTATTATCTCCCCAAAGACTTTAGATACCCATTCTTTATCAATTGAGATTGCTAATGAATAGTCTTTTTGTGAACTTTTATAGTTTCCTAATTCCCACTTACAATTAGCGCGATTAGTAATTGCAGGAAGATAATGAGGATTTATTTTTAAAACATTGTCATAACACTTTATTGCTTTTTTTAATTTACCTAATTTTTTCCATGTAACTCCTAGGTTATAAAGTGCATCAACATCCTTTGGATCGATATTTAATGTGTTTTGATACTGCTTAATTGCTTTATCTGGATTACCCATATGATCATATAAGTTCCCTAAATTTGTCCATCCATCAGTATTAAAAGGATCTAATGCTAATCCATTATTGTAGTCTTCTAAAGCACCATTCCAATCTAATAATTCCTGCTTTGTATCTCCTCTCTTTATATAATAATCACAAATATTAGGATCAATATTTATTGCACTATCAAAATCTTTTAATGCCCCTTCAAAGTCACTTGAGAAGAATTTTGCCAAACCTCTATTGTAAATAAAGTCAGGTTTTGGATTGATTTTAATTGCTTTATCAAACAGTTGGATTGCTCTATATTGATCGCCCTTGATGGATAAATTAATTCCCTGCTCAGCAAATTCTTCAGGGTTCATTTGTTTAAGAGAGATACAAAAGTCATTTTTATAATTATATTTTTTATTTCTTTAATATTATTATTCGTTCATAAAATTAATATCCCTTTTTGTAATCTATTATGACGCTTTTATGACACTGGTCTTGTGATAGCAGTCTATCTGAATGCTTCGAAAAGATTTATGACACCAATATGACACTAATTAAATTCTTTAGATCCCAGTCATAGTCTTGTTTTATACGCTATGTCGAGATTAATAGCGAATATACTACTTAAGTTTTAGTAATTCTATTGGTAGATATTCATTTACGTAAAGAAATAGTATTGTTAATGTTCCAATAACAGAACCTATAAAACCTCCAAAAAAATTAACTAATAATCCAGACTTTGTAATTATTTTTTCTTCGTTTCTTTCTTCTTGAAAATCAGGAGAATCAACTACTTTTAAGCGCTGATTGGTTGTTGGTTGTTTAAGTTGTTGGTGTCGGATGAGGGCTTCGAAATCAGGCATGGAATTTGTGAGGCAATTGAACAATAAGCAGACCAGCCCGTCATTCGACGAGGATCTGATCTGCCTAAATCGTCTACAGCTTCAAATACAGCATTGCCCGAGGCTTCTGCTTTATCAAATGCTGAAAGTAAGGGTATAAATGTATCAAAAACATATAAACCAAAATTTTCTAGAGCTGTTTTGGCTTGTTGCGCTGCTTTTTGCTGCCTAAAATCAACTTTTACTATTACTACAGCATGGTTAACTTTTAAATTACTTAATAAATTTGCTAGTTCAACAGTTAATTCTACAGATCTTGCTTTTGCAGTTGTAGGTAAGATAACTAAATCTGAACCATACGCTAAGTGTTTAAGTTCTTCTTGATCACTGCTAGCCTGGCCATCAGTTATTACAATTTCTGATGATCTTGATGCTTTAGCAGCTGAACTGACGGGGAAGACTGGAAATGGAAGATTGCCTCTTGATGCGTATGCTAAAGCAGATCTATTCTTGTCGGCATCGACTATGCAAACTTTTTTACCTTCAGAATGCCAAACACTAGCAAGGTGAATACTTGTACAGGTCTTGGCTACCCCCCCTTTTTGTCCGCAAACGGTAATGAACAATTTTTTATTTTTATTTCTCTTACTTTGGAGAATAATTTCTTAATGTCAAGAGAAATTGATTTTTAATGCTTTAAAACTTATTTTTTGAAATATTTTAAAGAAGTTAATTTTTTTAGATAACCTTATAAAGTTCCTTATTTAAATTGGCTAGTGAAGAAAAGAATTGGGTTAGGTACGTGGTCTTGGGGCAATAAACTTTTCTGGAATTACCAATCTACAAATGACGATGATTTACGTGAGACATATAATGAAGCGTTAAGAAGAGGTTTCGATCTAATTGATACTGCAGATTCTTACGGTACTGGGAATCTTCAGGGTAGAAGTGAATTGTTGATAGGAAAATTTTTACTAAATACTCCTTCAGTAAAGAAAAAAAGAATTCAAGTAGCAACCAAACTTGCACCTTATCCCTGGAGAATAGGTAACAGAGGTTTTAATAAACCTTTTTTGAAAAGTTTAGAAAGACTTAATAACAAATTAGATATAGTGCAATTACATTGGTCAACTGCAAAATACAATCCTTGGCAGGAATTAGGGCTGTTAAATAATCTTTGCGATTTAAAAGATGGAGGCTTTGATTTTCAAATAGGCTTATCAAATGTAGGACCTAAAAGATTGATCAAATTAATTAATTTCTTAGCAAAAAGAGATCAGAGCCTAAAGAGTGTTCAAATACAGTTTTCTTTACTTGCTCCCGATTTAGGTAAACAATATCAGGTAAAAAAAATTTGCGACGAAAATAATATTGATTTCTTTGCTTATAGTCCTTTGTCCTTTGGAATACTTTGTATTGATCCAGATAAAGAACAAAATAAAGAAAAAAGTTTTATTCGCAATGCATTATTTGAAAACTATAAAAAACCAACATATGAATTGCGGAGGTGTTTAAAAAGAATTGCAAATCAAAGATCAGTTTCCCAAGCGCAAGTAGCAATTAATTGGTGTTGTTATCAAGGAGCTATTCCGCTCGTTGGAATGCGAAAAAAATCTCAAGTTATAGATGTATCGAATGTATTCAATTGGAATTTAAATAAAAGTGAATTTAAAGTACTTCAGGAATTGTCAAAAAAATGTTTAAAAAAAATGCCTAAAAATCCTTTTTCAAGCATTTAATTAAATTTTTAGCTAGATATTTTCTTGTTTTTTTTATTTGATAACCACTATTCCATAATTCATTGGGAAATTTTTCGCCAGTGAATCTAATAACTTTTGGTTTGAGATTTATTATCAAGTAATTCAGTTTTTTATTAGATTCCATTTTGTAAGATTCGATTTTTAATAAGATAAATTAATTTAAAACTTATCTTCTCAGTATTTATACTTATAAAATTAAAAAAATTATTTTTAATACAAGCATTTGCAGCAATATTTACAAACTAATAAATTATCTATTACAACTTCTTAGTTATTTAAAAAAGTGGAGTCCTTCCAGACTCCTCGTATCATTTGGTTGATAAGGCTGATATAACCCCATCTCCTTTAGGATCAAGCAGCAACTGGTGCTGTTTGACGGGAGAAACTAACGATTTTGTTAGCATTTGTGTTTTTGCTCTAACCGAGCCGGCTTCAGTCACCTTCCTTATGCCCCGTCGAAACCATTACAACCCCAAATAGTGGAGTTGAGCGGAATCGAACCGCTGTCCGAAACATCGGTTGAGATCACCTAGTCCAATTGGACATTTATATTCTGACAGGCAAAATGATTATTGAATAGTTTTTTACTAAGTTTTATCGTATATGAATGTAGTGGCATCATCACCGGAGGGACTAGAGAAATCCTTAGCAGAAGAAATTTCAAATTTAGGCGGCTTTAATATTTATGCTTTTAAAAGATTTATTAATTTTGAATGTGATTTTGAAACTTTTTATAGAGTTCATTTCTATTCCAGATTAGCTTTTCGTTTTTATAGAGAAATTGCAAGTTTTAGTTGCTATGATAAGCAATCTTTATATGCGGGGGTTAGAGATTCATTTGATTGGTTAAATTGGTTGCACTTTGATAAAACGTTTAATGTTCAAGTAACTGGGAGAACATCTTCTTTAAGTCATACTCATTTCACAGCTCTTGAAGTAAAAAATTCTATAACTGATTTGCAACAGGCATTTTGGAATAAAAGATCAAATATTTCTCTAGATGATCCTGATTTTATAATTCATCTGCATTTAAATAATAATAAGGCAATTCTCAGTCTTCAAAGTAGCGTAGAAAGCTTACATAAAAGAGGCTATAGACCCGCAATTGGAAATGCTCCATTAAAAGAAAATTTAGCTTCTGGATTGATAAATATGACTCAATGGAATGGTAAAGTTCCATTAATAGATTTTATGTGTGGCTCGGGTACTTTTTTAATTGAGGCAGTCAACCAATTCCTTGGGGTTCCCATAAATATTGATCAAGTATATCTTTTTGAGAATTGGTTGGACTTTAGGAAAGATATTTATCTTAATGAAAAAAATAAGGCAAAAAATAAAATTATAAATTATGAAAAATTACCAAAAATAATAGGATGTGAAATTAATAAAAAGGTTTTTGAGCAGGCGAATTTAAACATATCATTAGCTGGACTCGAAAATTATATTAAGCTTATAAATAATGATTTTTTAGCACTCCAATTAAGTTGCACACCTGGGATAATCATATGTAATCCTCCATACGGCAAAAAATTAGGCGATGAAAATGAATTGATTTCTTTATATAAACAAATGGGAATCTTCCTAAAGAACAATTTTTCAGGTTGGGAATTTTGGCTGCTAAGTGGAAATCCAAAACTAACAAAATATTTGAAAATGAAATCTTCATTGAAAATTCCCGTTAGTAATGGGGGAATAGACTGTAGATGGATAAAGTACTTAATAAGGTAATTTATTTTTTGCCTAAAACTGCCTTTGTTGTCTTGCCTAAACCCTCTAATGTTTGAGGAAGATAAGGTCCTTTAGTTAATTTTCCTCCAAGCTTCAAACTTAAGCCTGCAAGAAATAAATCGATAAATATTATGAGTAATAAATTATATTCAATATTCCAGTTATTATATTTCGTTAGAAAAAGATAAAAAATAATATGGATGCAAATTAGTACCAATAATAATAATGTACTGCCAATTGCCAAAAATATTACACCACTAATTAATCTTCTTTTTTCTCTATCTACTTCTTGAAGAGCTATTCTTACATGCAAATCCATTACTGAACTTGCGATCGCTGAAATTCTCGAAGCGGTACTAGCAAAGTTTTTATTTTTTGGTTTTTCCATATTATTTTTTGCCACTATTAAGGAGAGTTCCTATTAGTAAACCAATACCAGCCGCAATAGCAATAGATAATAGTGGTTTTTTTCTTATTGGATTTTCTATTTTTGGTCTAAGTGTATTGTTAAGTTCTTCTAATAATTCTTCTAATTGACTTTCAATAGGTTCAATTTTTTCTGATATTTCCCAATTGTTTTCTCTTATTGAATCAATGATTTCAAATAGTTGGCTTTTTATTCCAATTACTGAGGTTCCACTATGGCTAGCTATTACTTCAACTAAATCATCAATACTTCCTTTTGTGGCTTCAAGGGTTTTTTGTGTAATGTTAGGCCATTTTTCTTTTATTAAAGGTATTAAACTGTCAATTTTTTCAAGTAACCATTTTTCCGAAATAACTTCTTTTTCAGGAAGATCAGAGTTATTTTCTTTTTCTTCTACTTCTTTGGGAGGATGGTAAGTCTCCATTATTTAAACTTATTTATTTTAAGATTAGACCCTATTTTCTTAATTTGGAACCCTTATCTAAAGAATTGTTCAATTAATAAAGAATAAAAACATATAAAAGTTTATTTACATTTTATTTTTCTACTCTGTTCTGTAAGAAGGTTTTGTTAAGCTATTACTGAATTTATTAAATGAGTTTAAATTTCATCATGGATATTACATTTGCATCCTTAATTTTCGCATCTCGCACAATTCCTACAGATTTTGGATTAATAGCTGCAGCTATCGCTGGAGCTGGAAGTTTGCTATTCATTGCTTTAAGATTTGTACCTGATGCAGGTAATTAAATAACAGGAACCATCTTTAATAAAATATATCTTTATCTCAACTTTGTTTTGAAAATAGATTCCGTTTATTTATTAATTAGATAATGAATAAATGGGTTTTGCTTGAACATAAAGTTTATTCTGCTAACTCGTTAGATATTCATTATGATTTTCTTGTTGAAAATGACATAGATTGTTTAACTTGGAAATTTTTAAAACTACCTTTAGTAAATCAAGCTTCTATAGAAATTATTAAGCAGCCAAATCATAGACTTGTATGGTTATCTAGGATAGAACATGAACTTTCTGATAATAGAGGGTTTGTAAAAAGAATTGATCATGGAATATTTAAAAGTGTTTCTGATAAATTGGAATCTGAACATTATAGATTCATTTTGGATGGTGAACTTCTTTATGGCTTGTTTGAAATTTCGGGTAATTTTTGCAGATTGAGCAAAAGTTATTAATACTCATTTATAAATAAACGTAATATTCCTATTGAGAATTTTTGCAAATTAGTTATTCTTATTTAGCTATTGAGACTTGAGATTGGTACATATCAATCAGGTCGAATTTGAAAATTTTAAATCTTTTGGGGGTAATGTAAAAATACCTCTCGAAGAAGGTTTTACGGTGGTTACGGGTCCTAACGGTTCTGGGAAAAGTAATATTTTAGATGGAATTTTATTTTGTTTAGGTCTAGCTAATAGTAGAGGTATGAGGGCTGAAAGATTGCCAGATCTAATAAATAACTCCAAAGTTAAAGATGGTAAGTCATCAGAAACATCTGTATCGGTAAAATTTAATATTCAAGATTGGTCTCCTAGAGAGGACCTTCCGCCTTTGGAACTAGAAGAAGAAGAAATTGCCCTTAATAAAGGTCAAAAAGAATGGTTAGTTTCTAGAAAATTAAGGCTTATGCCAGGTGGTTCTTATGCTTCTACTTATACTTCTGATGGAAAACAATGTACCTTGCAACAAATACAGAGAATATTAAGAGATATCAGTGTTGATCCTGAGGGCAGCAATGTTGTTATGCAGGGTGATGTAACAAGAATAGTATCAATGAATAATAAGGAGAGGAGAAATCTTATTGATGAATTAGCAGGAGTCGCACTTTTTGATACAAGAATAGAACAAACTAATGCAAAATTAAATGACGTTTTCGAAAGACAAGAAAGATGTGAAATTTTAGAAAATGAATTGCAATCTAGTAAAACTAAGCTTGAAAAAGAATGTGAAAAAGCAAAGCGATATAAAGAGTTAAAGGCAAAACTATTACAAATAATAGAATTAGAGAAAGTTCTTATTTTTGAAAAACAAGTTAAGCATGTTGCATCCATAGAAAAAAAAGAAAGTGAAATTGAAAAAAATAAAATCTTATTTAATAAACAAAAAGAATCTATTAGTAAAGAAATATTAGTTTTAGAAGATGCTTTGAAAATACTTGTTGATGAGCTTAAGGAGAAAGGAGAGGATACTTTGATAAAAGTTAATTCTGATATTGGAAGTATTAACTCTAGCTTGAGAGAACTTGATAGGATATCAATTCTGAATAAAGAAGAGGGTATTAAATTACAAAAACAGAGAGATGAAATTGCAATTTCTAAGAGGAATATCGAGTCAGAAAAAATGAGACAAGAAAATTTCGATGATAATTTTTTAAATCAATTGAACTTGCAAATTGATGATCTCACTTTAAAACATAAACTATCCAGAAAAAAACTTTCTGATGCGGCTGGAGAATCTGGAGAATTCTCAAAACAAAGTATCAAATTAAATGCTGAGCTTGAAAGTATAAAAAATCAAATTAGTCCTTTGGAAATAAAAAAAAGGAAAATTGAAGAAGAAACTATTCAAAATAATATTCAAAAAGATGAGATATTATCACAGATCGAATCCTTAGACTTAGAAAAGCAGAAACTTTTTCAGGGAAATCAAAGAAAAAAAGAGACATCCGATACAAAGAATAAAAACTTGGCAAGTAATAGCACAGAAATTAATTCTTTAAAAAATGAAATCGATTTATTAATTAAAACTAAATCAAGGCTAACTAACGAGCAATTAAGGCTTGAAAAGGATTTATCTAGATTCGAAAGCAGGAAGGAAGCTTTAAACGAATCTAGAGGTTCATATGCTCTCAGAATTCTTTTAGAGGCAGGGTTAGAGGGTATACATGGTTATGTAGCTCAACTTGGAGAGGTCAGTGAGAAAAATAGATATGCATTAGAAATTGCTGCTGGAAATAGGTTAGGACAAATTGTTGTTGATAATGATCATATTGCTGCAAAAGCAATTGAAATTCTTAAAAAGAAGAAAGCGGGAAGATTAACTTTTTTACCTTTAAATAGAATTAAAAGTCAAAAAAAGAATTACGCAATTTCAAGATTTGAAAATAACAGGGAGAATGGATTTATTGATAAAGCTATTAATCTAATTACTTTTGATGAAGTTTATTCAGATGTTTTTCGATATGTTTTTGGAGATACTTTGGTTTTTTCAGACTTATCATCAGCTAGGTTATCTACACAAAAAAATAGGTTGGTTACCTTAAGTGGTGAATTATTAGAAGCAAGTGGTGCTATTACAGGAGGCAGTAAGTTAAATAAAGATTTGGCTTATAGGTTTGGAATTAATAATGATATTGATGATTCCAGTCCTATAAAAGAAAGATTATTAGTTATCGAAGAAGCTTTAAAAGAGTCAAATAATGATTTGATACTAAAAAATAATAGACTTAGTATATTAAATTCTAACCGCAGTCAAATAATTGAGGATTGTGCCTCATTTAATAAAGAAATTGAAGTAAATCAAGATTCCCTTAAAGCTGTCTCGCAAAGAATTGAGGATTGTAAATCGAGATTAAATAAACTTGATAATGCTAATAATCTATTAGTTAACGAGCTAGGTCATTTAAAGAATCAATTGAAGCCTTATCACGATAAATTTGATCAACTACAAATTATTCAAAAGGCAAATTATGAAAAAAATCAAAAATCATCATTAATAGCTTTTAATGACGACTTTAATAATCTTGATAAAAAACTTGAATTACTTATTAAAGAGAGAAATACATTAATAGATAAAAAGAATAAATTTGCTTTAAATAAAGAGCGTATTAATAATTCATTAAAAATTATTTTACTACAAGAAAAAAACTTGCAGGAATCTATCAAACAACTCTCAATTGCTCATAGTGAATGGATAGAAAAAAGAGATCAATTTAAAAAAGAGCTTTCAGATCTCGATAATCAAAAAAATTCTCTTGAAAAGAATTTAGGTTTATTGAGAAGGAAAAGAGATGAATTAAACTCTTCAATTTCAAATAAAAGGCAAGAATATAATAACTATCTGTTAAAGCTCGAATATCTTGAAAGGGATATGCATTCCCTTAAAGAAGAGATGAGGAGCGAGAAAATAAAATTAGAAAATTATAAAAAAGATCTACCCAATCCTTCCCCGGAGTTTGGAGAATATGAAGGGAAGAGTCTTGAATCTTTGCAATCAGAAATTTCGATTATCAATGCAAAACTAGAAAGCTTAGAACCTGTCAATATGTTGGCTCTTGATGAACTAGAAGAATTAATTGAGAGATTAAATTGTTTACGAGAAAAATTAGAAATTCTATCTAATGAAAGATCTGAATTATTGCTGAGAATAGAAACTGTATCTACGATGCGTCAAGAAGCTTTTATGCAAGCATTTACAGAAGTTGATAAACATTTTAGAGAAATTTTTGCAAATTTATCTGATGGAGATGGATTTCTTCAACTTGAAAATCCTAATTATCCTTTAGAAGGAGGATTAACTTTAGTGGCTCATCCCAAGGGAAAAAATGTCAGAAGATTAGCGTCTATGTCAGGTGGTGAAAAATCGTTAACTGCTTTAAGTTTTTTATTTGCTTTGCAAAAGTATAAGCCTTCACCTTTTTATGCATTAGACGAGGTTGATAGTTTTTTAGATGGCATTAATGTTGAAAGGTTGTCAAAACTAATATCAAATCAGTCATCAAATGCTCAATTTATAGTCGTAAGTCATAGAAGGCCTATGATTAGTGCATCTGAACGAACAATTGGGGTTGCGCAAGCAAGAGGTGCTTATACTCAAGTTCTTGGGTTACCAAATGCTGCATAAACACACTTTTTTAAATTTATACGTCAGAATGATAAAAAGAAATTTATGAGCTTGTCTAACACATCTGCTAATAAGAATCTCCCTAACTCGGTTCCTAGTGAACGTTTATGGTTAAGGTCAGAATTAATGGGAACACAAGTGATAACTACTGATACTGGAAGGCGGCTAGGCGTAGTTGGTGAAGTTGTTGTTGATATTGATAGAAGAGAGGTGGTCGCTTTGGGACTAAGAGATAATCCACTTACAAGATTTTTACCAGGTTTGCCAAAATGGATGCCTTTAGAAAGTATAAAGCAAGTTGGAGATGTCATATTAGTTGACTCCCTAGATTCTTTGAGTGAAAGTTTTTCTCCAGAAAGGTATGGGAAGGTAATTAATTGTCAAGTGATTACAGAATCTGGACAACTTCTGGGAAGAGTTCTTGGCTTTTCTTTTGATATTGAGACTGGAGATTTGATATCTCTTGTTATGGCTGCTGTTGGTGTTCCGCTTTTAGGCGAGGGAGTTTTAAGTACTTGGGAAATACCTGTTGAGGAAATTGTAAGTAGTGGTACCGATAGGATTATTGTTTATGAAGGTGCTGAAGAGAAATTGAAGCAACTAAGTAGTGGACTACTTGAGAAACTTGGAGTCGGGGGTTCTTCCTGGGATGAAAGGGAAGTAAATGGATATTCAGCAAATCTTGTACCTGTTGAGAATCAGTTACTTTCAGGTTCTGAATCAGAACAGGAAAACAATGTGGTCGAGGAATATGAAGAAGTTCTTGAACAAGATGATTATGAAGATGATTATGAAGATGATTATGAAGATGAACTTGAATATGTTGAGATAAAGGGTTCTGCACAAGAAACAGGTAACAGAAAAAAGCTATACATGAATAATGATGATTCTGAGCAGATCGATAATCAAAATAGTGTTAATCAATTAGATAAAAAAAACAATATTGAGTTTAAGCAAAAGAAACAGGCAACTACAAAATTAGCTTCTAAAAGACCAATTCAAAATGCAACTGAAACTTTAGATATTGAACCACTAGATGAACAAAATATAGTTCAAGATAATGAAAAATTAGAAATTGATGATCCCTGGTAATTGTTAAAGTTTTTTTATTGAATTAATAATTATAGAAGCAAGTTTTTTTGCAGCCCCTTTATCGCCTCTCTCTTTGTGTAGATTATTTCTAATACTTTTTAATTGCTCTCTATTTTTAATAAGAAATAATACTTCTCTTGCAATTTCTCTTGGCGAAATATTACCTATCCTTTCAGGAACAATCATTCTTTTAGCTTTAATATTTGGCCAAGCAAAAAACTTCTTTTTTTTAAAATAGAAATTTTTAATTATAAAAGTCAAGAATCTATTTATTAATGAAATTTTTCCAAGGACTCCAAAAATACCATCCCAGGCATTCATCATATTTAAATGTTGAGTTGGTAGAACAACTAACATTGGAAGACTAATTGCTGCTAATTCTGCAGTATTTGCTCCTACAGTTGTAATCGCAAGATCACATTCTTTTAATATTTCATAGCAAGGATGTTTCTTGATTAGATAAATCTTTGTATTTTTTGATGTTTCAATTACATAATCAAAACGGGAGTCTTTGAAGTTTTTAATTGTTTTGATTTTTGATGTGTAATATTTAGCAATTGGATTTTTGTTGCTTTGAAAAAATAAATATTCATTTTCATTAGTAGTTGGGGCAATGGGAATTATAAAATTTATATTTTGATTTTCTTCAGCGATATAATCTGCAACTTCTAAGAAGAAAGGAATTCCAACAGAAAGCTTTGCTTTCTTAGAACCAGGCAACAATGCAATGTATTTTTTTTCTTTATTTCTGAATGATATTTCTCTATTAAGTTTGATATCTGCCATCAAATCGCCAATGACGTTACATTTATATTTATATTTTTTAGGTATTAATTCTTTTACTTTTACATTCATAGCAGCAATTTCGTTGGTCCATTGAGGCCATCGCGAAATCCATTCTGCATATGTGATATTTAAATAACCTAATCTTTTAGCTAATAAAATGCTCCAAAATTGATCCCCACCAAGGAAAATAACCACCCCTTTTTTTGGCCATTTAGCAAAAGAATGTGGCTTTATTAATAATTTCCAAAAACTTTTGGATTTTGTAATTAATTCGAATTTATTCCATGAATTTGCCACTAAAAATTCTTTACCAGTGGCATTTGGGCAAGGAACAAGGACTAACCTTAGAGCGAAATCGTGTTTATCGTCATCACATAGTGATTTATTTATTTTGTTTAGCTCATCCACTACAGGATTTACCCATGTAGTTAATTCACCAGGACCATTGGAAATTATCACTACTGCAACTGATTTTTTTTTCATTGCAGTTCAACCAGAATACATTAAATGCGGACGGCGAGACTTGAACTCGCAAGGCCGAAGCCACACGCTCCTTAGACGTGCGCGTCTACCAATTCCGCCACGTCCGCAAAGGGTTTTTAGCAACCATTGGATACCTAAACCTTAAAAATATCATACATTATTGGCTGAAATAAGAATGTAGTTCTAAGAGAGTATTTTTGAATATGATGAATAATTTTTCTATTGCATAAAACAAATATTTATACATATATAACGTTTGAGGTTGTATTGTAAAAAATGTCCTCTGATCACTAAAAAATTTTGTTGAATACTTTGGCAATTAATTTTTTATTTTAAGTCATTTCATTTCTTCAATTTAATTTTCATAATGGTTGAAAAAGTTTTAATTGCTAATCGTGGAGAAATAGCTTTGCGAATTGTCAGAAGTTGTAGAGAACTAGGTATTGCAACCGTCGCAGTTTTTAGCACTGTAGATAAAAAAGCATTGCATGTTCAGCTTGCTGATGAAGCGGTTTGCGTCGGCGATTCGTTAAGTAATAAGAGTTATTTAAATATTCCAAATATACTCGCTGCTGCTACATCGAGAGGAGTTGATGCTATTCATCCTGGTTATGGATTTCTTGCTGAAAATGATAAATTTGCTGAGATGTGTAATGATCACGGTATAGTTTTTATTGGCCCATCTCCTAAAGCTATTAGATCTATGGGAGATAAATCTACAGCTAAAGAAACTATGGAAGCAGTTGGAGTTCCAACAGTACCTGGTAGTAAAGGCTTGTTATTAAATGTTGAAGAGGCTTATAAATTGGCAGATGATATTGGCTATCCGGTAATTATTAAGGCGACTGCTGGAGGAGGTGGAAGAGGTATGAGGTTGGTGGAAAACTCTGATAATCTTGAAAAAATGTTTAAAGCAGCTCAAGGCGAAGCAGAAGCAGCTTTTGGTAATGATGGTTTATATATGGAGAAATTTATAAAGAAGCCAAGACATGTAGAAATTCAAATTTTGGCGGATAGGTCGGGTAATGTTGTTCATTTAGGAGAGAGGGATTGTTCAGTTCAAAGAAGACATCAGAAGTTGCTAGAAGAGTCTCCTAGTCCTGCAATTAACCCTGAGCTAAGAAAAAAAATGGGAAACGCAGCGATTGCTGCTGCAAAAAGCATCGGCTACGAAGGAGCTGGGACAGTAGAATTTTTAGTTGATGATGATAATTTTTATTTTATGGAAATGAATACCAGGATTCAAGTTGAACATCCTGTTACTGAAATGGTTACGGGAGTTGATTTAATAGCTGAGCAAATTAAAATTGCAAGTGGAGCAAACTTGGAATTTAATCAGGATGATATTCATTTAAATGGTCATGCAATTGAATGTAGAATCAATGCTGAAGATCCTTCTCACAATTTTCGACCATCTCCTGGGAAAATAACTGGGTGGCTTCCTCCTGGTGGCCCGGGTGTAAGGGTGGATAGTCATGTTTATACAGGGTATGAAATACCTCCTTTCTATGACTCATTAATAGGTAAATTAATAGTCTGGGGAAAAGATCGTAATACAGCTATTAAACGTATGAATAGGGCTTTAAATGAATGTGCAGTCACTGGTATTCCTACAACAATTAATTTTCATCTAACCTTACTTAATAAATCTAAATTTAAGCAAGGTAGGATACATACTAAATATGTAGAGGAAGAATTATTACCAAATTATTGAAAAATAATTAAATGATCTCTATGAAATATTTGTATGCAATGCAAGTTTTATAAGCCCTTGCTGACCGACTAAAATTTCTCTTAAAAAGCTTATAACCCCGATCCAAATTACGGGTCCAACATCAACTCCGCCAATAGGAGGAATTAGTTTTCTTGTTAAACTAAGTATAGAACTTGAAGGTATTGAAATTAACAACCATAACCCTTTACTTAAATCAATTTTTGGGTACCAAGTCAGTATTAATCTTATAAGAAAAACAATAGTTAGATATGAAAGAGAAATTCCTAAACTAATATCTAAAATTTGAAGAGATTTTACAAGCAAGGAAATCACAATTATTTAATTCATCTTAATAAATAACCCATTGAAACGTATTTAATTCGTATTATAAATTGAGAATTTAATAATTAAAAGTGTTTCAAATCTCAAATTTATTACTAGCCGCAGATTTTTCTGCTGAAGTTGCAAATAATTCCGCAGTTGGAATGATAGGTAGTTTTATTGCCGCTGCCTTACTTATCGTTATTCCAGCCACAGCATTTTTGATTTTTGTCAGCCAGAAAGATTCCCTTGATCGTACTTCTACTGGCAGACGCTAGTTTTTGTAGAAGTTTTAAGTACACTATATATATAGGGGATATAAGTAACCCTTTTAAAAATTAATTTTTGGAGAAAGAATGTGGTCAATGCTAGTCTCAATTGGGCCAGTATTGTTGGTATTGTCCTTGCGGTATGTGGAGGAGGCCTTTATTTTTTGAGGTCTTTTAAGCCTGCATTAGCAAGGGATTATGATGTTTTCTTTGCAGCAATAGGACTTTTATGCGGAGGAATATTATTTTTTCAAGGCTGGAGGTTAGATCCCATCCTTCAGTTTGGTCAGTTTTTATTAGCAGGAACTACAGTTTTTTTCGCATATGAAAGTGTGCGATTAAGAGGAGTTGCTACTGATCAAGCTAGAAGGTCATCTTATTTTGATGATGATCCTATTTCTGATGTTCCAAAAAATTCTAGAGGCAGATTTAGTGAAGATTACGATAGATTTGAAGAATCCGAAAGACCATCCAGAAGATTTAAACCTCAAGAAGATGAATTTGAAGAAGACTATACGGAAGGGAGATCTCGTAGGAGGAATGTTTCAAGAGCTATACCCTCTGCTGCAGCTAGTAGAAGCAGGCCATCTACAAGGGAAATAAGTCAGTTTGAAAATGACGAACCTATAAGAAGGAGAAGACAGACTTCTGAAGATAGAAATATTAACCAACCAGCAAAAAATAACTTTGGTGAAAGACGAAATTTATCTCGCGATGAAGTTAAAACAGGGTCAAGACCCAGAATGAATCGTACAGTTTCTAGACAAGATAATATCTCTACTCCTGGTGATTCTTCTCCATTAAGAAAGAAACCTACTAGATCCTCTATTAGGCAGCAAACTTCGACAGCTCAAGTAGAAGATGCTTCATTTAAAGATGCTAATCAATCCAAAAAACCACGAGATACTCGTAGGGTAAGCTCCTCAGCTAGATCAAGTTCAAACAATCAAAGTAGTAGATATAACGTCGGAATAAA
>CACNJU010000010.1 GCA_902620895.1 uncultured Prochlorococcus sp. | reverse complement strand
AAAGTAATTTGGGAAAACAAAAGAAAAATAAGTGCTGTAAGATATTTCCAATTTTCATCAAGCAAACTTCTCTTATAAATTGAAATAGCAATAATCAATAAAATTGAGAAAGCAATTGGAAAAGCAAATAATTTATGTGTATTAAGAATTAGACATTGTTTATTAAAAGATAAGCAAATATGCGCTGACCAGGTTGATGAAAGCCTTACACCAATAAAAGATTGAATCAGAGTAAGTAAAAGAGGAACAAAAAATAATAATCTCCACCAAATTAAAGGCTCTTGAATGTCGTCATTTTCTAAATTTTGATTTATTGAAATTGTTGTAATGAGAAGTAGAAAAGCTGTTAAGAGATGGCCAGAAACAGTATATGAATCAAGCAGGTTTATTACTGTTAAAGCTCCAAAGGATCCTTGGACAATAACGAGAAAAAGTAATAATGAATAAGTTTTAGGTAACCAATTTGGAATTTTATTTTTCCAAATAATTGAAAGCGCAAATTTAAAAAGAATTAATATTCCAACAAGAAAAGCATCTAGACGATGAAACCACTCTAGAAATACTCTTAGGTTCATATGTTTAAAAGGTAAAAAAGATCCATAACATAATGGCCAATCTGGACAGGCAAGTCCTGCCTCCATGACTCTCGTAGCACCTCCAATTACGATTAGTGCGATAAGTGCAAATACACTATGACTTCCCAACCTTTTAAAAATTGTCAGATATTTTGATTTATATAATTGGTTATTAATCAAATGGATAAAACCTATTATTTTGCATAATAAATTAGATTCAAAAACCAAACATTAATTAAAAATTAATATGTTTAATTTAAAAAATAATTTACTAATTTAATCTTTTTTCCCTGACAATTAACTCTAAAAAGTTATTAATAATACGTCTTTTATTTCATAAATCTTAAGAAGTTGTGAATTTAAATGTTTTTCTTTTAACAAAGGATGCAGGATTAAAAAAATTGAATATCTTGAGAATATAGATACAAATTTTTAGAGATCAATTGTTAAATAAAAACATTTATTTAATATTAATTATTTCACTTATTTTTGCTATATCTTTTTGGATTGGTTTTAATGTAAATTTGCTCCCAACGGAAGCAAGTATTAATGCACCAATTTACGATGAACTTTTTAAAATTCTTTTCATCATTGGATTAATTATTTTTATAGGAATGACAATAGCTGTTATTTATAGCTTATTTAGGTTTAGGAAAAGAAATGATCAGATAGGGGATGGTATAGCTTTAGAGGGAAATTTAAGCTTAGAAATTGTATGGACAATTATTCCTTCAATAATTGTTTTGTTAATAGGTTTATATAGCTACAACATCTACGATCGAATGGGAGGGATGAAAGAACTAAATCATAACCATGAAATGATGAGTTCTAATTCTGAAAAAATATGGGCTGGAATAAGTCAAACTTCTGACAATGAAATAGCAATAAATAATTTATCAATTGAAGTTTCTGCTATGCAATTTGCATTTCTATTTAATTATCCAAAAGGCAATTTCATATCAGGAGAACTTCACGTTCCTGTTGATCAAAAAATATCAATGAAAATGGAATCCAAAGATGTAATTCATGCTTTTTGGGTACCAGAGTTCAGAATTAAACAGGATATCATTCCTGGACAACCTACTATTCTAAATTTCACTCCTACAAAAGTAGGAAAATATCCGATAATTTGCGCAGAATTATGTGGCCCATATCATGGTGGAATGAGAGCCTCAATAATTGTTGAAGAAGAATCTGATTACAACGAATGGTTTAACAAAAATAAAAAACCAGAGGTAAATTTATGACAATTTCAATTGATCCACAAAAAACTAATAATGAAAGCCTTCAACCTAAAGGCTGGCTTAGATACCTTAGTTTTAGCCTTGATCATAAAGTAATTGGCATACAATATTTAGTTTGCGGTTTTCTTTTCTATTTAATAGGAGGAACCTTAGCTAGCGCTATAAGAATTGAACTAGCCAGTCCAATGTCTGATTTCATGCCAAGAGATGTTTATAACCAAGTTTTAACTTTACACGGAACAATAATGATATTTCTTTGGATAGTGCCAGTAGTTAACGGTGCTTTTGGAAATTATTTAATTCCATTTTATGTAGGCGCGAGAGATATGGCATTCCCAAGATTAAATGCCGTAGCTTTTTGGTTAATACCTCCTTCAGGTTTGATGTTGGTAGCAAGCTATTTCGTCGAGGGTGCTGCTCAAGCTGGATGGACGGCTTATCCACCTTTAAGCATAACAACACCTCAATCTGGACAAATTATTTGGATTCTGAGCGTTCTATTACTTGGAGGCAGTTCTATATTTGGTGGAATAAACTTTATAGCGACCATTATCAAATTAAGAAGGCCAGGATTAAAACTTATGCAATTGCCAATGTATTGTTGGGCAATGCTTGGAACAAGCCTTTTAGTTGTTTTGTCAACTCCTGTTTTAGCAGGCACTTTAATTCTACTTAGCTTCGATATAATCGCTAATACAGGGTTTTTCAATCCTGTTTTAGGTGGCAATGTCGTAGTTTATCAGCATTTATTTTGGTTTTATTCTCATCCAGCTGTATACATTATGGTCCTTCCCGCCTTCGGTTTAGTAAGTGAAATACTTCCTGTACATGCTAGAAAACCACTTTTTGGATATACAACAATGGTTTTTTCAATAATGGGGATAGTAGTTTTAGGTTTAGTTGTTTGGGCGCATCACATGTTTACAAGTGGAACGCCACCCTGGATGAGACTATTCTTTACAATTGCCACAGCATTTATTGCTGTTCCAACAGGTATAAAATTTTTTAATTGGGTTGCGACATTATGGGGAGGTAAAATTTCCATCAATAGTGCAATGTTGTTCTCTTGTGGATTTATAATAAATTTCGTTTTTGGAGGTATTACAGGAGTTGCTTTAGCACAGGTACCTTTCGATATTCACGTACATGATACATATTTCGTTGTAGCCCATTTTCACTACATAGTTTATGGAGGGACTGTTTTTATTATTTTCTCTTCAATTTATCATTGGTTCTCCAAGGTAACTGGGAAAATGCTCGATGAAAAATTAGGAATTTTACATTTTATCATTACCTTTATTGGATTTAACTTGTGCTTTGCTCCTCAACATTGGCTTGGTTTAAATGGAATGCCAAGAAGAGTTGCAGAATATGATCCTCAATTCCAGTTCGTTAATCAAATTAGTAGCCTTGGGGCTCTTTTGATGGCTATAAGTACAATTCCTTTTTTAATTAATGTATTCCTTAGTTTGAGAAATGGAAAAGATGCTGGAGATAACCCTTGGAATGCTCTTACACCTGAATGGTTAACATCTTCTCCACCTCCAGTTGAAAATTGGGAAGGAGAAGCTCCATTAGTTGAAGAACCTTATGGTTATGGTAAAGAAATTTCTGAACGAAAATAAAAACATATGACAACTCTAGATAGCTCAAAAGAAATTCAAAAAAATAATTCTGAAGTTAACGAAATACATGAAGACTTCAGAATGTTTGGTCTTATAACTTTCCTAATTGCTGACGGAATGACATTTGCTGGATTCTTTGCTGCTTATTTAACTTATAAAGCAGTAAACCCATTACCTGATGGTGCCATATACGAATTAGAACTACCAATACCTACGCTCAATACAATTTTGTTACTCGTTAGTAGTGCAACTTTCCATAAAGCAGGCAAAGCACTTTTAAAAGATAAAAAATCTGAATCCCAAAAATGGTTATTTTTTACTGCTTTTCTTGGAATTATATTTTTAATATGTCAATTATTTGAATATTTTCATTTACCTTTTGGATTAACCGATAATTTATTTGCAAGTACTTTTTATGCTCTTACTGGTTTTCATGGCTTACATGTCACTTTGGGCACTTTAATGATTTTAATTATTGCTTGGCAATCGAGAATCAAGGGCGGAAGATTAACTAGTCAAAATATGTTCCCTTTGGAAGCGGTTGAATTGTACTGGCATTTTGTAGATGGAATATGGGTTATTTTATTTATTATTTTGTATCTTTTATAAAAAACTAAATTTTAAAAATTAAATATATTTTTTATTAATTTATATTGCCACAGTTCTCCTTTTTAGTAAGAATATATAATTAGAAATTTGTCAGATAATGCTAGAAGGAAAAGAACTTCTTGAAAAAGCAAAATTATTAAGTAAAAAATCTGAAGATGAGATAGCAAGAGGTTGTGGGTACGTAGGTCCTAGTGGAAGAATCTTAAGAAAAAGTTTTTATAGAGCACTCATTGAAGCTAAGGGTTACAAAATAGGCAATGGTCGTCAGGGGAAAAATGGTAATAGAGCTTCAAGAGGCAGACAAACAGAATTCAAAACTAAAGTTCATGGCAATGGGAACCTATTAATTGGTCATGCCTACACCAAAAAATTAGGTCTAGAACCTGGTCAGGAATTTAAAATCGATCTTAAAAAAGAATCAAAAACAATTTATCTGATTCCATTAAATTAGAAAATATATTTTACCAACCGTTTTCTTTAAGCCACTCGGAAGAAACATTATTTGAAGGTAAATCTTGATTACTATTTTTATTAAATAAAAGTAATTTTTCTACATATTTAATTAGTGCATCTGCTTCAAGGTTTACGCTGTCACCGATATTTAATTTATTCAGATTTGTGTTATGCCAAGTATGAGGAATTACCGCAATAGTAAATATTTCTCCTTCTTGCTCATATTTTGCAATCGTAAGACTAATACCATTTACACAAATACTGCCTTTATTAACTACATATTTTGAAAAATTATTATTTTTCCACTTTATTGATAAGAGCCAAGATTTCTCTAATTTTTCTATATTCTCAACTGTTCCAAGGCCATCAACATGTCCGCTGACTATATGCCCTCCTAGACGGTCAGACACCCTAAGAGCGGGCTCCAAATTAACAATCTGATTCAGATTCGACTTTACTCCTAAAGTTGTTTTTTTTAAAGTCTCCTCACTAACATCAACAGTAAATTTATTTTGAAAAATCTCTTTAACTGTCAAACAAATTCCATCAACAGCTATGCTGTCACCGATTGCCACATCAAATAAATTATCTAGAATTTCAATTTCTAAAATATTTTTTTCTTGTCTTAGTTTTCCAACTGATTGAATTATTCCTGTAAACATAGGTTTAAGAAAAATATTTTTGCAAAATTTTGTATTTACTTTAAATGATTTTCAACTATAAATAAATTAAATAGTAAATAAAAAGAAATTGATCATATTTAGATGATTATTAATTCACAAAAAAGATCATTTGGTAGAGGGGCGAAAGTGAGCTTATTCACTTTAGGGACAATGCGAGCAACTGAAAGTCTCGAAAAAATGTATAGCATTATAAAAAATGCATATTATGTAGGAATTAACCATATAGAAACAGCTCCATCTTATGGTGATGCTGAATCACTTATTGGAAATTCAATAAAAAAATTAGCAATAGAAGAGAATATAAAAGAAAAAAATTGGGTGATTACTTCCAAAGTTTTACCAAAGGGTGATTTTGACTTTTTAAAAAATAATTTTAAAAAGTCTCTTAAAAATTTAAATCGCAAGAAAATTAATAATCTTGCAATTCACGGACTCAACTTAAAACAGCATCTAGAATGGGTTCTTGCTGGAGAGGGTAAGAAATTCATATCTTGGATACTTGAGAAAGAACTAGTTGATCAAGTTGGTTTTAGTTCTCACGGAAGTTATTCACTAATTAAAGATGCAATAAACTGTGAAGTTTTTTCTTTTTGCAGTCTTCATTTACATTATTTAGATCAATCTAAGATTGCTTTAGCAGAGGAAGCTATAAAAAAAGGTATGGGAGTTTTAGCAATATCACCCGCTGATAAAGGCGGTAGATTGTATTCTCCAAGTGATATTTTGATAGAGGCCTCTAAGCCTTATCATCCATTAGAATTAGCGTATCGATTTCTGCTCGCAAAAGGCATTACAACTTTATCCTTGGGGGCGACAAACAAAAAAGATTTTGAATTTGCGGATAAACTTAGAAACTCATTCAAGAAGCTTACAAAACTTGAAAAAAGCGCCCTGAATAAAATTGAGGAAGTTTCTAATAAAAGATTAAACTCAACCAAATGTGAACAATGTAGATCTTGTCTTCCATGTCCAAATGAAGTTCCTATTCCAGAAATACTTCGTTTAAGAAATATATCTATTGGTTATGGCCAATTAGAATTTTCAAAAGAAAGATACAATTTAATAGGAAAAGCTGGCCACTGGTGGGAAGAAAAAAATTCCTCATTTTGTCAAGAATGTAATGAATGTGTTCCTAAATGTCCTAGTAAATTAGATATACCAAATTTATTAAAGGAAACTCATAACTTATTAATTGAAAATCCTACAAAAAGATTATGGGGATAAGGACTCATTCCAGATATTTTTAAGATTAATTTTTTGTTCATTTGTTAAGACAGGGAGAGACCAACTATTTTCCCAACATTTCTCAGAAGGTCCTGAGATGGGAAACATTTCAGATTTATATTTACTTTGCAAATAATCACTCTTGAATGGAAGATACCAACCCTGCCTTACTAATTTATCTACTATTGATTTATTTTCTAAAGATTTAATCCATTTAGTTAATATTGCATTATTTAGATTTGATCGACTAAGTAGAAAATGCCACATCAAAGGTACGCCTTGGCTTGGGAAAACTAAAGAAAGCCTTGGATCTATTTTTAAATATTTTGAACAAAGACTATAAGGAACTATAGCGACAATAGCGTCTGAATTAATCAACCAATTGAGCATATTTTTATCATCAAATAACATTGCTTGGCTTTTGAGTTTTTTTAAAGAATTAGATGAATTAATTTTTTGAGCAATTGACAATATTATTCTGGGACTATGTGGAAAAATAATTTTCCCAGTTAATTTTTTAGAAAAAAGAAAATCCCAAGATGTTCTGGCTGAATTTATTAATTCTTTATTATTTTTAATGATAATTGTATAGGGTACTACGCCAATAGGAAATAATTTACTCCTCAGATTTTGATTAAAACTTCCCAAAAAATCTATCGATCTCTTATCCAAATTTTCAAACAGTGCATATTCATTTATTTTTTCAAATTCTGAAAAATCTATACTAGAAATCCATCCATCATTTATCAAAGTAAAGTCAGAATTGAAAATTGTGTTTCTATTTTTTTGTAGCTGAATATTTTCAAAATTAATTTTTTCCTGCTTCCAATCTTTTGGAATCGTATCTTTAAAAGATTCTGGATAAAAAGAATTTTGTAATGCAATTTTTACTTTATTAGGTAGATTACTGCAAGAGTTTAAAAAAAATAAAAGCGAAAGCTTACCACAATTTAAAAATTCTCTTCTGGTTACAAATTTTGAAAACATTCAGTAATCCTTCTCTAGAGAAATTTGACCTAGACCCTTCATCATTTCTAGATTTAGTTGACACAATGAAACTATTTCTTCATTTTTAAATCCATTTAAGAACGCAAGTAATGATATTCCACCAGCACCTACGCCTTCTTTTACATGACCTAATTCATAATCCTTCAATTCTTTGTATTTTGAAGATTTGAAATTTAAAGGACTTGCTAAGCCTAATAATTTAACATCATATTTTTCATTTATTAGATTTAATAAATCATTTAGAGAATTATCTTTCAAAAGCCACCCTGTAGTCGCAATAAAAACATCTTCAATAAAGCCATCTTTATTTTTTATATCTAATAATTCTAATGCAAGCAAAATAACTGCTAACATCTGACTTCCGCCAGACAATATGACAGATTGTTTGGCTAACCTGGCACCAATTAAAAGACCCATTGAGAAAGCTTGGAAAGGATCACCCACTGCTGCTACGACATCAAAAGAGTCAAAATCAGTTTTGAGATTTGCATGAAAAAGTCCTTTTTGAACTACTTTTCCTCTTAGTTCTCTTGGAGCTTTAAATAAACTACTCCCCACTAAATTAGAAACCCGCAAACCAAAAGCTTCCATTACTGCCTGAGCAGTTGTTGTACCCCCTGGTACAGATTCAGAAATTAATATGGGTTGTTTTAAGGATTTTCCTATCGCAAGACCTCTTTCATAGAGATTTATAACTCTCTCTTTTGACATGGATTTACCAGTGGTAAGACAATTTGATGGGCCTAAATCTCTCTCTTCTACAACCAAATGGTCAAAATAAGGCTTTGCTCCTATTCCCAGAGGAACAATGACTGGATAAATATTTATAAGCCTTGAGCAAACATGACTTATTAGGGCAGGAGTTACTCCTGCATTGAGGAGAGGCAATTTATATTTATGATCTTTTGAAGCACCCTTAAGCAAAAATTCAGCATCTGCTAGCGCAGTTTTTTTCCTTGATTTTGCATTAATACCTGCAGCAGAAATTCCTGGAATTTGAGATGTATTAGTGCCTGCTATTATAAGAAATATTTTGAAATAATTTATATTCTTTTTTAGTATTTCTATCTTATTAAGTTGATTTTTTTTATTGGATTCATTACCAAAAAATTTTATCCCTAATTCTGTTATGTACATTTTTACTTTTTTTTAATTATTAAAATCAACTAAGCTATTTAATAATCTTGGAGGATCTGGGATAGTTAGTTTAAATCGAGGAAACAAAGAATATGCAACTACATGTACAGTTAAAACATAAACTATTTCTTGAAAAATTATTAATAAAATTGCTCCTAGTTGAATACTAAAAATTGAAGGAGAAAAAGGTAAATTTAATAACCCAATTAACTTTTCTAATAGCCCATAACTTGCTCTCGTAATTAACACCCAAAGATTATCACCAACCAACGTAGATAATGCTAATACTCGTAGGAAGAAACCAAAGGTTCCAATAATAACTCCTACAGTTACACTAAGTCTCCAACTTTTTTCTGTAAACCAAGACCAGCCCAACCAAAAAGCCAAGATCCCATAAGGAAATAAAAATAAAGTTCCTCTAACAGGACCCATAATTATAAATAAAAGTAGAAATTGTATTAGGAGTCCTTCCAATGCAGTTTTAGTTCCTCTTCTCAAGTGCAACAGGATAATTGGGAGGGGTAAAATCAACCTTAGTAATGCTCCTCCAATTGGCAAATAATATAGTGCAACCCATAACAAAGACGAAAGAGATGCTAAATATGAGGTCTCCACAATATTTAATGCTTCAGTTTTTGTTGTTATTTTCATTTTTTGTTGAATATTTTTAGTTAATTTTTATTCATACTTTTATTATTTGAATCAAAGATACGTTCAATCTTTTCTATTTCAAAATTTACCTCAGAATTACTTAATATGGTACTTAGCTCTTCTGTAGGATCTTTTGGATCTACATCTTTTAAGATGAATATTATTTTGTAGGATTGAAGATCAATATTTCTTTTTTTTGAAGACTTCTTAATTTTTTTATTTTTTTTATTTTTTTTATTTTTTTTATCTTCAATTTCTTTGTTTTCTTTTTCTAAATTGATATCCTCCTTATTTTCTATAACACTTTTTGAATTTTCAACTTTATTTTTATTATCATCAATTCCTCTGTTTTCCTTTTCTTCAATTTTATTATTTACTAAATTATTTTGTAAATCTTCATTTTGGCTTATTTTTTCTAAATCATTAAAACTACTTTCAAGAAAGTTTCCAATTCTTCCCCCAGAGCATGATTGCAAGAAAATTAAAAAAATTAATAAAAAAAATTCTTTTTTTTTTAAAATCATATTTTTTCTAATTTTTCTTTTTTCTTGTAGTTTTTTTATTGCTTATCTTTGTTTTTTTTAAAATAGAGCCTTTTTTATCTTTTAGTTTTTCTTCTAAAAGAGATACAGCATCATCTACAGTAAATATTTCTAAGTCAGTGTCTTTGGCAAGAGAAACATTAGTTTTGCCACATTTTAAATACATTCCATATCTTCCATTTAATATTTGGATTTTTTCTTTAAATTCTTTCGGTTTTCCAAAGTCTTTAAGTACCTCTTGACCACCTCTACCCATTTTTGGCATCGAAAGAATTTCTAATGCTCGTTTTATATCAACTGTAAAAACATCATCCTCTTTCTTTAAGGATCTGTTTTCAGATTCATTTTCATTTTTAGTCCATTTAACGTAAGGTCCAAATCTTCCTCTATCAGCCTCTACAATACCTCCTTCAGGATGAGCTCCTAACAATCTAGGCAAACTTAACAGTACAAGAGCCTCTTCTAGAGTTAGATCATCAGTTTTCAGCTCTTTGGGTAATGAAGCTCTTCTTGGTTTAACTTTATCTTGATCATTATTTCCTAATTGTACGTAAGGTCCATAAGGGCCAAATCTTAAAAAGACTTTTTCCCCAGTTTTTGGATCAGTTCCAAGATCTGATGGGCCACTTAAAATTTGATCAACTTGCTTTATATCTAAATCTCCAGGAGTAATATCCATTGGAAGATTACCTTTAGCCTGAATTTCGTTACCAGATTCATCAATTTTTGTACCTTCAAGCCAAGGGCCATTAGAGCCTATCCTGACTACGCAAGGAAGGTCTTCGAAATCCACTTGTCTATAAGCCTTACCATCAATATCACCCTCTGTTTTCTGAACTTTTACCTCGAGACCATTTTTACCTTTATAGAAAGTCTCGAGGTATGGTAGCCACTCAAGATTACCTGAAGATATTTCATCCAATGAAGATTCCATTTTTGCAGTAAAAGTAGTATCAACCAAATCAGGAAAATGTTCTTCTAATAGAGCTGTAACAGCAAAAGCTGTAAACGTTGGAGCCAAACTATTGGAAAATATATTTGCATAACCTCTATCTACAATTGTCCCAATAATACTTGCATAAGTAGATGGTCTTCCAATCCCTTCTTTTTCAAGAACTTTAACTAATGCAGCCTCTGTATATCTTGAGGGCGGTTTAGTTTCATGAAAAGTAGATTCTTTATTAGTAACTTCAAGACATGTTCCTGTAGTCAAGTTTGGGAGAATAATTTCTTGTTGTTCAAGGGATGAACTCGGGTTATCACTTCCCTCTACATAAGCTCTGAAGAATCCTGGGAAATCAATACTTTTCCCACTCGATTTAAATAATCCATCCCCTACACTAATTTCAGCAGTAATCATTGTTAGCCTAGCTTCCGCCATTTGACTTGCTACAGTTCTTTTCCAAATTAAATCGTAAAGAGATAAGTCTCTACCAGTTAGATTAGTTTCCTTTGGTGTTTTAAATACCTCACCTGCAGGCCTAATTGCTTCATGTGCTTCTTGAGCATTTCTTGCAGTTGAATTAAATTGTCTTGATGATTTAGATAAATATTCTTTCCCATACATAGAGCTGACACATTCTCTAGCAGCTTTTGTAGCTTGTTCGGAAAGATGAACCGAATCAGTCCTCATATATGTTATAAAACCTCTCTCATAAAGCCCTTGTGCACATCTCATTGTTTCTCTTGCAGACAAACGAAGCTTCCTATTTGCTTCTTGTTGCAATGTACTGGTTGTAAATGGAGGAACTGGCTTACGAGTAGATGGTTTTTTTTCAATTTTTGAGACTAACCAATCCTCTGAGGAAAAAATCTTCAATAAATTATTTACTTTTTCTTCTCCCATTAATAAAGATTTATTTCCTTGTTTTAATTTGCCGGTCTGTTCATCGAAATCGGAACCATTAGCAATTCTTTGACCGTTTAAACTAAATAATTTAGTTTCGAAAGTAACATTATCTTTTACAAGGGAAGCTTTAATCCCCCAGTAACTAGCTTTTTTAAACGATCTTCTTTCTCTCTCTCTCCTAACAAGAAGTCTTACAGAAACAGATTGAACACGACCAGCAGATAATCGGGGAGCAACCTTCTTCCAAAGTAAAGGAGATAATTCATATCCAAAAAGCCTGTCCAAGATTCTTCTTGTTTCTTGAGCCTGAACAAGTTCCATATCAATTTCTCTTGTTTGGTCTAAAGCTTTATTAATTGCCTTTTTCGTAATTTCATGAAAAACCATTCTCTTAGTTGGTATTTTAGGTTTAAGTATTTGCAGGAGATGCCAGCTAATACTCTCTCCTTCTCTATCTTCATCAGTTGCCAGTAATAGCTGGGTCGCACCTTTTAATGCATCTTTTAACTCTTTAACAACCTTTTTCTTATCTTTAGGAACTATATAAAGTGGTTCAAAATCTTCTGTTGTATTAACTCCTATCCTTGACCATTTTTCCTTTTTAACCGCAGCAGGTATTTCAGCAGCTCCTTTTGGAAGATCTCTTACGTGTCCCATTGAAGCAAGAACTTCATAATTAGAAGGCAAAAACTTTCTTATAGTTTTTGCTTTTGTGGGACTTTCAACAATAACAAGTGTGTGATCCAAGGTTTATTTCAAAAATTGGTGTTTTTGTTCAGTTAGGGCATATTATGATTATTTGAAACTTTTTCAAGTAATTTCTTCTTAAAATTTCAAAAATCATACCTACAAATTATAATCAAGTTAAGATTAACTCTTAGACTCATACAATCAAACATCTAATTTAATCCAATTTAATAAAGTGCCCAACGAAATCTTTACAATTAATTTAAATGCTCAAGCCATTATTCCAGAGGCTTTTATTTTACTAGGTATTGTTGGAACACTTCTTGTAGATTTAGCTGGAGAAAAAACTGCATCAAAATGGGCCCCAATAATTTGCTATTTATCAATTGGTAGCTCTCTTGTTAGTTTGGCATTGCAATGGAGTAATCCTGTAGAAAGCGCCTTCCTTGGGTCCTTTAATTCAGATAATTTGGCAATCGCATTTAGAGCAATTATTTCATTATCAACCTTAGTATCTTTACTTATAAGTTGGCGGTATACAGAACAAAGTGGTAGCCCTATTGGCGAGTTTGCTGCGATAGTTCTTTCGGCTACCCTTGGAGCAATGCTTTTGTGTGGATCTACTGACCTTATTAGTATTTTTATATCTCTGGAAACTTTATCTGTAGCAAGCTACTTACTTTCTGGTTACCTCAAGAGAGATCCAAGGAGTTCAGAAGCGGCATTAAAATACCTCCTTGTTGGATCAGCTGCTGCAGCTGTCTATTTGTATGGATCCTCTTTTCTTTATGGATTAAGTGGTTCAACAAACTTAGCGACAATAGGTCTAGAGATTATAAATAAGCCATCCTTCATTACTTCACTAGCTCTTGTATTTGTCTTATCAACAGTTGCATTTAAAATTGCTGCAGTTCCCTTTCATCAATGGACTCCTGATGTATATGAGGGTTCACCTACACCTGTAGTAGCTTTTTTGTCTGTTGGTTCAAAAACAGCGGGCTTTGCATTCGCAATAAGAATTTTAAGCACAACTTTCTCTTCTTTTGACGAAGAATGGAAACTTCTATTTACTATTCTAGCCATATTGAGCATGGCACTAGGAAATGTTGTAGCTCTAGCTCAAACCTCAATGAAAAGGATGCTAGCTTACAGTTCTATTGGACAAGCCGGATTTGTAATGATTGGAATAGTATCTGGCACACAAGATGGTTTATCAGCAGCCGTTTTATATTTAGCTGCATATTTGTTTATGAATTTGGGTGCATTTTCTTGTGTAATACTTTTCTCATTAAGAACAGGTTCTGACAGGATTCTTGATTACTCAGGACTTTACCAAAAAGATCCTCTCATTACATTAGGCTTAAGCCTTTGTCTTCTATCTCTTGGAGGTTTACCTCCAATGTTGGGATTTTTTGGAAAGATATACTTGTTCTTTGCAGGTTGGGCAAATCATCAATATCTACTAGTAATAGTTGGATTAGTAACTTCAGTTATATCTATTTATTACTATATTTCAGTGATAAAAATGATGGTAGTTAAAGAACCCCAGGAAGCTTCTGAAATAGTCAAATCATATCCTGAAATTAATTGGGGAGTTGTAGGATTACCTCCCTTGAGAATTGCACTTTATACTTGCGTCGCAGTAACTGCTCTTGGAGGAATACTTTCTAATCCTCTTTTCAAATTAGCTAATACAGCAGTTTCAGAAACTCCTTTCTTACAGGATATTATTGCTACAGCAAATAATATTTCCTAGAAGAATTCTTTAATAAATGTCTAAGAAAGTCGCAAGTTTAGAAAATATATCTAAAACATATGGGAAAGAGGATCTAACTGTAAAAGCCTTAGACCGCATAAACTTAGAAATTTATAAAGGCGATTATTTAGCTGTAATGGGAGCTAGTGGCTCAGGCAAAAGTACAGCTATGAATATTATTGGATGTCTAGATAGACCATCTGAAGGTATTTATAAATTAAATGGTATTCCTGTTGAGAATTTATCTGATGATGAGCTCGCGGAAATACGTAACCAAAAATTAGGCTTCGTTTTTCAACAATTTCATCTGCTTTCAGACGCAACTGCACTTGAAAATGTAACTTTGCCTATGATTTATGCTGGTATTGAGCCTGAACAAAGATTAGAGCGAGGTAAGAATGCATTAAAAAAAGTTGGCCTTTCAGAAAGAATGAATAATCGCCCGAACCAATTATCCGGAGGTCAACAACAACGAGTTGCTATTGCGAGGGCTATTATCAATAACCCCGCAATTTTATTAGCAGACGAACCTACTGGAGCACTAGATTCAAAAACCACTGAAGATGTATTAGATCTTTTTGACAAACTGCATGAATCTGGAATAACTATAGTTTTAGTTACTCATGAAGATGAAGTTGCAAATCGAGCAAAAAAAATAGCCAAATTTAAGGATGGAAGAATAGTTGAATTAAAAGTTAATTAAATTCAAAACCTTCTAATTACCTGCAGTTGAGTTTCATTCTCAATTCTTAAATTACCATCAGAATCAATATCTTTGATTTTCCATGTATTAGGACAATAACCACTAGGTAAAAAACTTTTAGTGAGAAACTTATTTGCAGATTTAATCACATATTCTTTCTTCTTATTACATTCAATTGAATCATAAAAAGCTTTAAGAACTTTGGCTGTCCAATAATGTTGATTAATATTCTTAGTTTGAAGTACTTTTGATAATGAAATACCTTCGGATGGAGTGTAATTTAAAACATTCATACCAATTCCTACTCTTACATAGATAATTTCTTTACCTCTTGTTATCACCCTTGGTAAAAATCCAATCAACTTTTTTGAACCAAAAAAAATATCATTTGGCCATTTCAAACAAACATTTATATTCTCTTGTCTAAGCATTTCACATAACTTAATACCTAAAGACAAATTAAATATTTGACATGCAAATTCTTTTGAAAATATTGGGTAAGCTGCACTTAACCAAATCCCGCCTTTAGGAGAAACCCAAGTTTTTGAGTTTTGGCCAACACCTGAAAACTGTTCTCTTGCGATTATCGCTACTGGCTGATTTTTCTTTATTTCAGAATATCCAAGCAAGTTTGTTAGCTCATTTTCGGTACTTTTACATTTTATTTTGTAAAGAAGTCTCCAGGTGGGATATTGACCCTGGATTTTTTTTAAGTAATAAACTGTCTTAGATGCAGATCCAATAACTTTCACAAATTCTTTATTAAAACAACGAGCATCTTTTTGAAGATTAGATTAACTTTAATCTTAATGAGTAAATTTTACAAATTGGATAAAAAGTATTTGCCAATAGTGAATAGAAGGAATCCACATCCATTAAAAAATTGTCTTGATAATTTCAAAAAATCCTGCGGAGACTTAGATAAACTTTCTAAAATTAACGAAAACTGGAGCGACTTAATCGGCTTGGAATTATTTCAAGAATGCAAACCATTAAATATTGAAAAAAAAATACTTACTATTGCAGTAAATCATCCACAGTGGCGCCAAGCTTTAATCTATAACAAACATAAATTAAAAGAGAGAATCGAAAAAATTGGAATAACTTTAAAGGAAATAAAAATAATACAAAATTATGAAATTAAAAATAAAAACATCAAATCTACTAATGCAAAGATAGTTTGGGCAAAGCATCCAAGCAGAATCCTTCAAAATAATATGTGCATTTGTACTCTCTGTAATTCCCCTACTCCTGAGGGCGAAATCAAAAGATGGGGAAAGTGTTCTTTTTGTTGGAGAAAAATAAATAAATAAATAAATTCTTTATTTAGTCAAAATTAGTATTCCCATTTGCCCCCCCCAAATAGTCCTATATTCAGCTTTTTTAAATCCAACTTCCTTAGCAATATTTATAAGCTCATTTTTCTTTGGAAAATTTCTGATGCTTTTTTCAATATATGCGTACTCTGGACCTAAATTAAAAAGACGCGAAATAGTTACTACAACTAATCTCAAATAAATTTTCTGAAAAATATTGGATAAAGAATTTCTTTTTGAGTGATTAAAATCCAAAAATCCTGCCCTTCCCTTATCCTTCAAAAGATAAAAAACTTTTTTCATTCCTTCTTCAACATTATTCAAGTTTCTTAGCCCATATGACATGCAAATCCCATCAAAATTTTTTGAATGATCATTTATTTCTAATACATCTTTAATTTCCCAATTAATAAATTTATTTTTTTTAAGCTTTGATTTTTTCCTTGCAATATTTAAGATTTCCTCAGCACTGTCAATCCCAGTAATTGATCCCCTTGGACCAACTCTCTCAGAAATTAAAAATGCTAAATCACCAGTTCCACAGCATAAATCAGCCCAATCTTCACCATCTAAAGGTTCCAATAAATTAACTAATTTCCTTTTCCATAATCTGTGAAGCCCAAAACTTAATAGATTATTTAAAAAATCATATTTATAAGAAATTTTATTAAATATATTTTTGACTTCAATAGTTTTTGTGAATTTCATTTTTAAATTTTAAACTTATTTCTTTTTATAATTAAATAAAATTTTTATTCATATGGTCTAATTGGAAGTTTTTTTTCGAGGAGGAAAGTTTTTATTTCTTTTAAAGTGAGTTTCTTATCATGAAGTAATGATGCTAAAAGTGCTGCTGATGCCCTGCCTTCTTTAAAAACATCATAGATATCATCTAGAGAGCCTGCCCCTCCCGAAGCAATTACTGGAATATCAACAATATTTGCAACAGATTCTGTCAAATTCAAATCATATCCATTCTGTGTTCCATCACCATCCATTGAAGTAAGCAATATTTCCCCCGCACCTAATCCCTCAACTTTCTTTGCCCAACTTAATACATCTAGGCCAGTATTTTCTCGCCCTCCTTTTACATATACCTCCCATTCACCAACCTTATTAACTTTTCTTCGAGCATCAATTGCTATAACGATGCATTGAGTACCAAATTCTTTAGAACTTTCAGAAATTAAATCAGGATTTCTTACGGCTGAGGAATTCAAACTCACTTTATCCGCTCCTGCTCTTAAAAGATCATTAATAGAAGAAACAGAATCTATGCCTCCACCTACTGTAAAGGGGATTTTTACTGATTTTGCTGTCCTAGAGACAAGGTCAACTAATGTATTCCTATTTTCCACACTTGCTCTAATATCTAAAAATACCAATTCATCTGCGCCTTCATCAGAATATCTACAAGCCAATTCAACGGGATCACCTGAATCTCTCAAGTTAACAAAGTTTACACCTTTAACGACTCTGCCATCAGCGACATCTAAACAAGGAATTAAACGAAGAGCTACCATTTTAGTAAAAATTGTCCAAATGCTGTTAATCTTGCATAATAGCTTCCATTTTACCTCTTATGGCTGAAACAAAATTATTACCCAAAATCGGTAGTAAAATCAAAATTAACATTAACAAAGTAAAAGATAGACTACCAGCTAAATTAATTGATCAAATATCCTCTAATCCGAAAGCTGTAATTACAGGCTACAAAATGACAGACGGCAGGAGTATAGGTATCACAGCAAAATTTCAGAATGGTGATCAAAACTGGTTTTTCCCAGAAGAAATTGAGAAAGGTTAAAGAGTAAAGTGAATGATCCAAAACAACTTTTAGGAATTAAGGGTGCCTCTGAAACTTCAAGTATATGGAAACTCCGTATACAGTTAATGAAGCCAATTACCTGGATCCCTTTGATATGGGGTGTTATTTGTGGTGCAGCTGCAAGTGGGAATTTTGAATGGACATTTAGTAATGTTTTAGCTTCACTAGCATGCATGTTAATGAGTGGACCACTTCTGGCAGGATATACACAGACCATAAATGACTTTTTTGATAAAGAAATTGACGCAATTAACGAACCAAATAGACCAATTCCTTCTGGAAAGATTTCACTTAAAGATGTAAAAATTCAAATCTGGGTATTACTTATTGCAGGTTTAATTGTTGCTTTTCTGTTAGATTTATATGCCAAACATAACTTTCCTTCCGTCTTACTTTTAGCATTAGGGGGATCTTTTGTTAGTTATATATATTCTGCTCCACCTCTTAAATTAAAACAAAATGGTTGGCTTGGAAATTATGCATTGGGAGCATCATATATAGCTTTACCTTGGTGGGCAGGACAAGCCTTATTTGGGAAATTAACTATTGTGACAGCATTACTAACACTTGCTTATAGCCTCTCTGGACTTGGTATTGCTGTTATTAATGATTTCAAAAGCGTTGAAGGAGACTCAAAGCTAGGCCTAAACTCTTTACCAGTAGTTTTTGGAATAAAAAATGCAAGTCGAATAAGTGCAGGACTGATTGACATTTTTCAATTAGCAATGGTTATTGTATTAGTCATTATTGGTCAACATTTAGCCTCTGTAATTTTAGTTTTATTGGTAATTCCACAAATTACATTTCAAGATATGTGGTTACTTAGAGATCCTCTAAAGTTTGATGTCAAATATCAAGCAAGTGCCCAACCTTTCCTAATAACTGGAATGTTAGTTACAGCCTTAGCAATAGGACATAGTTTTTTAGTTGCTTAAAGTGCAAAAGATTAAATCCAAATCTTTTGTTTTTATAATTCCAATATTAATTTTTTCTGGAATATCTTTTTATTTTTTTAGTTTAATATTTATTACATTTAAATTGGACATCCCTAAAAGTAAAAGGTCTCGCGAAACCAAATATTCTTATGTAATTTCATCTTCTGATAATCAGATCCTGAGCAAATTAAGCCGCAAATTTGAAATAGAAAATAGTCAAAATCAAATTCCACTTTTTTTAAAAAATGCTTTTATTTCCTCTGAGGATAAAAGATTTTATAAACATAATGGAATAGATTTAAAAAGTATTTCAAGAGCCCTTATTCAAAATATTAGAAGTGGTTATGTTAAAGAGGGAGGAAGTACGATTACTCAACAAGTTGCCAGATTACTTTTTCTAAATAATGATTTAAGTTTTCAAAGAAAAATCAAAGAAATAGTTATATCACTCATACTTGAATTTAAATATGACAAGAATCAAATTTTAAAATTATATTTAAATAATATTTATTTAGGATCAGGAGCATACGGGGTTAACGAGGCTTCCCAAGTTTATTTTGGAAAACTTATAGAAGAATTGACATTATCAGAAATCGCATTAATTGCAGGATTGGCTCCAGCCCCATCAATTTATTCACCCTATCAAGATATAGAGCTAGCTATTAAAAATAGAAATAAAGTTCTTGAGTCAATGTATCTTGATGGATATATTTCTCTAGCTAGTAAGAACAAAGCTATTAAAGAAAAAATAAATTTAAATCATCAAACTGCTGATAATTTTTTAGATGATAAATTACTAATAAATTTTATTCTTGAGGTAACTGATAAAAAAATTGAAAATGAAAATGATTATAAGTTTTTAAGAATTAAATCTTCTATCAACAAAGATTGGCAAGAAAAAGCTCAAAATATATCAAGATATGCTGGACCTAAAGAACTTGAATTTGCTCTATTATCAATCGAATCAAACACAGGACTAATTAGGACAATGATAACCAGCAAAAATCCATCAATTAATGAATTTAATAGAGTAACTTCATCTATAAGACCTTTAGGTTCTACTTTTAAAATAATTCCTTATGCTGCTGCATTAATAGAAGGGATAAAATTAAGCGATAAATTTGAAGACTTACCAAAATGTTGGGAAAGTTATTGCCCAAAAAATTTTTCAGAAGAATATAAAGGATCAGTATCTTTGATTGAATCATTTAAAAGTTCATCCAATATAGTTCCAATATCGATAACAAAAAAAATAGGCTTAAAGAATATTATTAACTTAGCAAATTCATTTGGATTAGGTTACAAGCAAGAGTTTGAGGAATTCCCATCATTAGCTATTGGTGCCTACGGAGATAATCTTTTAAACATCACAAATGCATATTCTGCAATAAACAATAATGGAAAAATTCAAAGTCCTGAAATAATAGAAAAAATAGAATCATTTAAAAAACAACCTTTTTGGGAAAACAAATCTATTTCCAAGAAAATATTAGATATAAAAATAAATAAGAAACTAAATAAACTTCTTGAAAAATCTGTAAAGGAAGGTACTGGTAAAGCAGCCTCTATAAAAGGAAAGAAAATTTATGGAAAAACTGGGACATCTGATGGAAATAAAGATCTCTGGTTTATTGGTTCCATTGATAACCTTACAACGGGGATCTGGATAGGTTACGACGATAATAAGGAATCTGAATTATCTAGTGGAAATGCGGCTTATTTATGGAAGAATTTCATATCTGAAATTTATAAAATTCCAATTAAAAAATAGATTATATTTTTAAAATTTATAAGAAATTATTGCAGAATAAAATCCATCACCAGGATAATCCAAGCTAGGTAAAATTTGCTTTTGGCTAACCAATTTTAAAGTTTTGTTTTTTTCAATAAATCGTTCAATTAATAGATTATTTTCATCGGGACAAATAGTACAAGTTGAATAAACTAAAGTGCCATCTTTTTTCAAAAGAGGAAAAATACTCTCCAAAAGTTTTTCCTGTAATAAAGTTAAAGATTTTATTTTTTCTTTACTTAAGGACCATCTAGAATCTGGATTCCTGGAAAGAGTTCCAATGCCTGAACATGGAGCATCTAATAAAATCTTATCAAAATAAGATAAAAACTTAGGATTTAATTCAACCAAACTCGTAGCATCAGCCTTGAGGGTATTAACAGATTTCAAATTTAATCTTTCTAAATTTGATTGCAGAATTTTCAATCTTTTTGCTGATCTATCTACGGCAATAATTTCAGCACTATCATTTGTTAATTCTGCCAGGTGGGTAGACTTACTTCCTGGAGCTGCACAAGCATCTAAAATCTTCTCCCCTTCTTTTGGATTTAAGAGAGGTGCTATCCACTGAGAAGATCTATCTTGAATTGTCCAAAGTCCATCACTATATCCTGGTAAATTTTGTATTGATCTTGGATTAGATTTTAAAGTAATTCCATTATGTAAATCTTTAATAATTTCAGCATCAATTTTATTTTCATGAAGTACTTTCAAAAATTTATCTAAATTAGTTTTTAATTGGTTAATTCTCAAATCAATTGATGGTTTTTTATTAAATGCCTTAATGATATTTTCACCTTCACTATTGCCGAACCATTTATAAAGATCATTCACAAGCCACAATGGAAATGATTCAAGATATGAAATTCTTTCTTTTCTATCAGAAGATAATTCCGGAAAAATTTTTTGTTCTAATTTTCTTGATGCATTCCTCAATATCGCATTTACAGTTCCCGCTAAACCATTTAAATCTGTTTTTTTAGCTACTTCTACAGTGGTAGAAATAGCCGCAGGAAATGGAATTCTATCCATTTTCAATAGTTGATATAAACCTATATGCAGAAGCCATCTTAACTTTGGAGGCTGCTTTTTATGAGCAATTTTTGATGTATGGTCCGTCCAAAGGTCAAGAAATTTTCTATACCTTATGCATCCAAAAGATAATTCCGTAATAAAAGCTATATCAAGAGGATTAAATTGATAATTTTTTAAAACCTTTTCAAGAGCATGATCAGAAAAATCCCCAGAACTAACTTTTAATAAAATTTCCCAAGCTGCCTTTCTTTGTAAATATCCTATGCTCAAAATATAATTTATTTTTAAATATAACTTTAATATACAAAAAATTTAAAAATTTAAACTACTTTTTCAAATGCAGAATTAAACCAAATAAAACCTAAGATAGAAATAAGTGACAGATTAAATCCTAAAAAAAGAAAGATATTTAAAGAATGGATTCTTTCCCGAAAAAATATTTTTTTCTCTTATTGATACTTCATTAGTAAAATAATTATTTAATCAGGATTTCAAACGGCAACCAATATTAATAGAACCTGCATCAAGCATTCTGCCTAATTTAATTGCTATGGATTCTTCCAACCTTGTGAAATTAGATTGATGGGTAGTTATCCAATCTAATTCAGAAAAAGTGATGATTCCCGTCGAATTACTTTTTAAAAAAAGTGTTCCAATTTCCATTGGAAAAATGTTATATTTTTTAAGTTAACATCAATACCAAATATTTCGTCGTAACATAATATTCTTTTAATTTTTCATAGACAACTGTAGTTTATTACTCTTAATTTATTGAATATTTCTTAAAAATTTATCGGCCGTTTTTAAGTGATTATTTAATTTTTCCTCTGACATTTTATCGAGATTTCTCGTTAACATTGCCAGACGATATTGCTTTCTAAAAAAGCTTTCATTATCTTTAATAAATTTCCAAAATAAGCCATCCCATATTTCACACCATGGGCCACTTTTAAAATTTGACATTTTTTTTACATAATTAGAGCTTGATATATATGGCTTTGTTGAAAAGATACCTCCATCACTAAACTGACTCATTCCGTAAACATTTGGGACCATAACCCAATCATAGGAATCAATAAACATTTCCATAAACCATTTATAAACTTGGTTGGGGTGAATTCTACATAGAAGCATAAAGTTGCCAATTATCATTAGCCTCTCAATATGATGACAATAACCAAATTTAATAATATTTTTTATAACAACGTCTACTGGTTCAATTCCTGTATTTCCCTGATAAAAAGATTTTGGAATTGGCTTATCTTCAAAATTCCAAAAATTACTATTTCGCATTTTTGTTCCATACTTCTTATAGACAAGACAAATAAATTCTCTCCATCCAATAATTTGACGAATAAAACCCTCTAAAGAGTTAATTGGAACATTATAATTTTTGGCATAAAGTAATGCTTTATTTACTACTTCATCTGGAGTTAATAAGCCACTGTTTAAAAGAGGAGAAAGTAAGCTATGCCATAAAAATGAATTTTCTTTAGAAATAGCATCTTCATAATCTCCAAACAAGAAAAATCTATGTTTAAAAAAATCATGTAACCATTCATCTGCTTCATCAAAATTAGTTGGATATAAAAAGTTATTACTTTCTCCAATAAAATCAATATCTAAATTGGCCAATGACTTTTCGGCATGAATAACAAATTTATTTTTTATTAATTTTGGTGTATCAGGTATGCTTATTTTTTTGGGTAATTTTTTTCTATTCATCTCATCGAAACTCCATTTACCACCTTCAGGTGTATCATCCGAATTAACTAATATCTTTTGGCTCTTTCTTTGATTTTCATAAAACCTCCCCATAAGAGGTTTTTTTGCATTTGATTCAAATAACTCTTTTAAATCTTCACTGCTCATAAACATCGGAGAAGGCAAAATATTTAAATCTAAATTATTGCTTTCAACAAAATTATTAATCCTCTTCATTATTAAAAAATCATGAGGGTCAATAAGATTTATTTTCTGATATTTATTTTTAATAAATTCCGATAAATAATCAACCGTAGAAACATTATTCTTGTTTTCGATATATAAAACTTTAAAGCCAGATATTTCTAAATAATTTTTATAAGCGAGCATAGATGCTCTATGAAAAACTAACTTATTTTTATGGTTAATTAATTTATGAAATTTATCATTTCCAAAAAATAATGAGTCTTCCAAAATCAAGACTTCACAATTTATTTTTAAGATTGGGCTTTCTCTAAAAAGTTGATTCGGGAAAATAATTGATAATTGTTTCATCTTTGCGACTTCCTGTTACTGCATCTTTTTGAACAGTAGATAACATCATCCCAACAGTTTTTCCATTTTTTACGCCACTCAAATGGCCTATTGCAAACAGGACAAGTTTTAGTAGAAAGATTTTTCAAAATTTATAATTTTCTTTTATGAGTAGATTTAAATCTAGTTGAATCTTTAAGGGCCATATGTTTTGTATTTCTTCCCGAAACTCTCTTTCTCCAGACTTTGAAAGATTTGGGTTTAAGATTTTGACGCATGATTTTTATCGCATCTTCCTCTTTTAAACCAAATTGATACTCTATAGCTTCAAAAGGTGTTCTATCTTCCCAACACATTTCTATTATTCTGTCTATATCGATACTTTCCATATTTATTGTTCACATTGTGAGGTACAAAGTTTTTCAATATCGGATCTACCTGTAATTTGAAGTCTATATTTTGCCCAATATCTGTAAACTAATCTCAATAGTGGAGATAAGAGCTTAATCTTCAAGGGATAATAAACCCAACCTAAACCAACTAATTCATAAGAATATGCAAGTACATCTAGTCCCCTAATAATTTCACCATTTTCAACAATCCCATGCAGGTTTGACATAGCGTCTCGATATGAGATGTCTTTAAAGAGACTTTGATCATAATCCTTACTATTAATATCTATAAATGCAATTTGATTTAAGGTATCTCTTTTTTTAAGAAAATTTGTTTCTCTTAAACAAAGTGGACAACCACCATCAAATAAAAAGGTTAATTTATTTTTCATATTTTTATTCAAATATAGAAATTAAATAACTTTTTTGTGGAATAAAAAATTTTTTTTTAGAGTACAAGCTTTATAAAGCCTTAATAATTACCAGTTCTAATTTAGTGAAATTATATTATCTTATTAGTTAATAAGCCATTGATTAAGGGATACATCAATGGTTTAAAATTATTTACAATCAGTCATCTAGAAGATGAACTCCTTCTCCTACGTCAGGAGTAAATTTACAATACTTTTCAAAAATAAGTCCAACACCTCTCATTTTTTCTCCTAATTCATCGTTAAATTTATTCCATTCTTCCGATTCACGATCAGGTAAATCCCACCCTTGTTTTTCTACCATACTTCTTATTACTGTATAGTCCCATTCTATGTATGCCATTGAGTTAATTTAAACTACCAAAATATTATAAACCAAGAGATTTAATAGGTAATCAATATTTTTTGAATATAATTTAAAAGTGTGAAAAAATTATAAATGTCAATTTTGCCAAGAAGATTTGAACGCATCAAAAGTGTTTTAGATTGCAGAATGAAAAACTTGACTGTTTTAGTTGAGGATGTCAATAAACCACATAATTTATCTGCGATTTTAAGGACATGTGATGCAGCAGGAGTTTTCGAAGCAAATTTTATTAGCAAAACGAATGCAGTTAAGACTTTTAATAGTACTGCACAAGGAAGTCAAAAATGGGTAAAACTGAATAATCATGAAAACACTATTACGGCAATATCTGATTTAAAGAATAAGGGTTTTAAATTATTTGGAACGACTCTTAATAGTGAATCAGTAGATTATAGAAATTTTGATTATTCTCAAAATACATGTTTTGTTTTAGGAGCAGAAAAATGGGGACTAAGTAATGAACTTATATCAATGGTTGATCAATCAATTTTTATACCTATGAGAGGTATGGTGCAATCTCTGAATGTTTCAGTTGCTGCTTCTATATTATTATTTGAAGCTGTTCGCCAAAGAAAAAATAAAGGTATATTGCCCGCTAATGGAGAAGGGTTAAATATGGATGAATATCAAAAAACACTTTTTGAATGGTGTTACCCAGAATTAGCTGCGTTGCATAAAAAATCAGCTAAAGAATATCCAAAGTTGAATGATCAAGGAGAACTTGATCCTGTTACAGATAACTAAATTTATTCAGAATTTTGACTATCAAAAATTTCTTCAAGGTCCTCTCCTATAAAAGAAAGACCTAAAACTAAAAAAAACATTGCCAAACCTGGGAACAAAGCCGTCCACCAGATACCTGTAGGTAAAGCGGCAAGAGCCAGATTTAAATCACTTCCCCACTCTGGGACATCTGCAGGAACGCCAAGTCCTAAAAATCCTAAACTTCCTAATACCAAAACAGCATCTGCAGCATTTAGGGTAAGCAGAATAGGCAATGGTGTTATTACATTTGGGAGAATATATTTAAAAATAATTTTTTTAACATCAGCTCCTGCAACTTGAGCTGCCTCCACATAAGTTTCGGATTTAACCAATATTGTCTGATTTCTGATTAATCTAAAATACTGAGGAGAGTAAACAATACACAATGCCAAAGCCGCGTTAAGGATACCCTTACCCAATACAAAAGCCACAACAACTGAAAGCAAAATTACAGGTATTGAAAAAATAGTATCCATTATTAGTGATAAGCATTTATCAAAAAAACCACCAAAATATCCACTTAATAATCCCAATGGCAAACCCAAACTTAATGAAAAAAGAATAGCTAAGAATACAACTTCTATCGCTAATGATGATCCTTGCAAAGTTCTTAAGCAAACATCTCTTCCTAATCTATCTGTGCCACAAAAATGATTAAGAGAAGGAGGGGCAAAGATATCATTGCTTAACATTGAAAATGAATAGCCAAAAAAATTATTGGCCTCTAAAAATTTCATTATTAAAACAACAAGAAGATAAAAAAGTACAATTAAAAATCCAGCTTTTCTGATATTTGCGCCGACACGATTCAATGAGTTAATATCCAAAAATTTTTACAGATATAAATGAAATATACCCAATTCTTTTAAAAATAAATAGCTATAAATTTTGAATTTAAAGAAATTACTGGTTTAATTTCAAAACTGCCATAAAAGCTTCTTGAGGGACTTCAACTTTACCCATTGCCTTCATCCTCTTTTTACCTTTGGCTTGTTTCTTTAAAAGTTTCTTTTTCCTAGAAATATCCCCTCCATAACATTTAGATAAAACATCTTTTCGCAAAGCACTTATGCTTTCACTTGCAATAATTCTGCTACCTATTGATGCCTGTATAGGTATTTTAAATTGTTGTTTTGGAATAAGTTCTTTTAATTTCTCAACTAAACTTCTGCCAATTCCATAAGCCTTATCTTTATGGACAATAGAAGTTAATGGATCTGCTCTTTCTGAATTTATTAGAACATCTAATCTAACAAGGTCATTTTTTCTATAGCCAATCAAATGATATTCCATTGAAGCATAACCTTGGGTTCTACTTTTCATTTGATCAAAGAAATCTGTAACAACTTCTGCTAATGGAATTTCATAAATCAACGTAACTCGATCTGTTGTTATGTATTTCATATCTATAAATACTCCCCTTCTTTCCTGACATAAACCCATTAATGTTCCATTAAATTCATTAGGAGCATAAATTTCCATTTTCACATAAGGCTCTTCTATTGATTCTCTAAGTTGTGGATCAGGAATTGTAGAAGGATTATCAATAAAAATATGTTCCTGCTGATTTAAATTAACTTTATAAATAACTGAGGGTGCCGTTACGATTAGATCCAAGTCATATTCTCTTTCTAATCTTTCTTGAACAATCTCCATATGAAGAAGTCCTAAAAATCCGCACCTAAATCCGAAGCCCATTGCGCTACTGGTTTCCGGCTCATATTTTAAAGCTGCATCAGATAATTGCAATTTTTCGAGTGATACTCTTAAATCTGGGAATTGATCAGCATCAGTAGGGAATAAGCCACAAAAAACCATAGGATTTGCTGTCTTATATCCAGGCAAAGGATCATTGGCAGGTGAATTTAAAAGAGTAATCGTATCTCCCACTCTCGCATCAGCAACTGATTTTATAGAAGCAGCTAAATAACCAACTTCTCCTGCATGTAATTCATCAACTTGCTGCTGATCAGGCGCCATTATACCTATCTCATCTAGTTCATAATTTTTCTTACTTGCCATTAATAATATTTTTTCTCTCTTATTAAGAGACCCAGATATCACCCTGAAATAAACAATAACTCCCCTGTAAGGATCATAATAAGAATCAAAAATCAGTGCCTTTGTAGGTAGTTTAATTTCATCTTGAGGAGGAGGTACTCTTCTTACGATTGCTTCCAAAATATCTTTAATACCAACTCCAGTTTTTGCTGAACAATTTATTGCATTAGATGTATCAAGTCCAATAATTTCCTCTATTTCTTGTTTTATTTTTTCAGCATCAGCACCTGGTAAATCAACTTTATTTAAAACAGGAATTATTTCAAGATTATTTTCTAAGGCAAGATAAACATTAGCTAAGGTTTGAGCTTCTACTCCTTGACTTGCGTCAACCACGAGTAAAGCGCCTTCACAAGCTTGAAGAGATCTACTAACCTCATAAGAGAAATCAACATGACCTGGAGTATCTATTAAGTTCAAAACATATTCTTGGGAATCGTCAGCTTTATATTTCATCCTAGCGGCCTGTAACTTGATAGTAATTCCTCTCTCTCTTTCAAGATCCATACTATCCAAGAATTGTTCTTGCATATCCCTTTGCTGCACAGTACCAGTATCTTGAAGCAACCTATCTGCAAGTGTAGATTTACCATGGTCAATATGAGCGATTATGCAGAAATTTCTAATTTTTGAAACCGATATATCAGTCATATAGAAAGAAAAATTCTCCTCTTATTACATCTTGATTAATATTAGCTAATTAGAATTATGGATGGAAACCAAAAATGGAATTATTTCTTTTTTTAATTTCTTTTGTGAAGGTATTGTAATTTTCAGAGACTGATATTTCTGGATAAATTAAGTCATTTATTTTTTTCTGAAGATTATGCTTATCATTTAAAAATAAAACAGATTTTTCTAGAACCTCAACCATAATTGAAACCGCAGTACTTGCTCCTGGAGAGGCTCCCAACAAAGCAGATAAAGATCCATCAGATGAATTTACAATCTCAGTTCCAAATTTCAAAGAACCACCACCTTCGGTTTTTTTAATTATTTGGACTCTTTGACCAGCATTCTTTAAATACCAATCAGAAGGATTAGCTGATGGCATCATATTCTTTAAATTCTCAACTCTTGAGTTATGGTTCTTTAATGATTGTGATATTAGGTAATTAATTAAATCGTTGTTCTTGAAACCAACGTCTAACATAGAAAAAATATTATTCTTTTTAATTGAACTAAATAAGTCAAAGTATGAACTTTGTTTTAGAAATTTCGTTGTAAATCCAGCAAAAGGTCCATATAAAAGAAGTTTTTTATTATCAATCCATCTGGTGTCTAAATGAGGCACAGACATTGGTGGCGATCCAATATCAGCTTTACCATAAACTTTTGAGTTATGTTTTTCTGTTAATTCTTTTTTCTCGCAAATAAGCCATTTCCCACTAACAGGAAATCCACCATAACTTTTTGCTTCTGGAATTTTTGATTTTTGTAAATAATTAATTGTTTTCCCACCAGCACCAAGAAAAACGTAGCCAGTTCTAATTGAAGTTTTTCTACCTTCAGAACTGATTTCTAGTTCCCATTGTTTTTTATCAATTTTCTGTAAATCTACTAATTCTGTTTTGTATCTAATTTCAACATTTTTGTTTAAAGAAACTAATGACAAATACTCTTTAGTTAAAGCCTCAAAATTAATATCAGTTCCTCTACCTATTCTGGTAGCACCAATTTGAGTAGATGGATTTCTATCTTTTGTTATTAAAGGAGCCCATGATGAAATTTCATCAAAAGATGTAGAAAATTCCATATCGATAAATTCAGGATTTTCCGTCATTTTCTGAAATCTTTTTTTTAAAAAAGAAATATTATCCTGACCAGACACAAAGCTAATATGAGGAATAAATTTTAGAAACTTCTTAATATCAATTTTCCCTGCTTCATACAATGAGGCCCATAAAGACATTGATGTTTCAAAAGAACGATTTATTGAGAGTGCTTTATCTATTTTTAGATTTCCTTTTTCATCTAAAGGGGTATAGTTTAATTCGCAATTAGCCGCATGTCCTGTACCTGCATTATTAAAAGCGCCAGTACTTTCATTTCCTGGAGCATTTAATTTTTCTATAATAAGAAATTTTTTATCTGGTAAAACTTCTGAAATTAGGAGGGCTAAAGTACTACTCATTATCCCTGCTCCTACTAAGACTGCATCAAAGTAGCTATTTTCAATAGTGGGATTTTTAGATGAAGTCACAACAGAAAATTATCTTTTTTGCAATTAATCAGATTTCTTTCTAGGCTTATTATAAAGTTAATCCAAAATTATGAGTACTGAAACACTCTCGCTGACAAACGAAAATGTAGAAAAAGTCCTTGACGAGCTAAGACCTTTTTTAATTTCTGATGGAGGTAATGTAGAGATTGCTGAAATAGATGGTCCAATTGTCAAAGTCAGACTTCAAGGAGCATGTGGTAGTTGCCCAAGTAGCACTATGACTCTCAAAATGGGTATTGAAAGAAAGTTAAAAGAAATGATTCCTGAAATAAGCGAAGTTGTCCAGGTTTTATAAAAATTTTTAACTGAAATTTATATTATTTAGTTTTTAATTCCTTCAACAAAGATGATTCCATATCAAGGCAATCAATTGGAAGTCCTTGACCAATAGCGATTAAAAGAGGTGCAAGAATTCCTAAAGTAAAAACTAAATTTGATTGGCTTACATCATATTTACTCAAAGTAAAAGTTATCAAATAAATAATTGAAAAATAAGCATGTAGTGAAAAAAATTCTTTTGGCTTTAACACTGGCCACCTTAAAGTATTTCCCAAGAAATATAAAAAACCTGTCATAAATAAATAATTACATGAAGATTAAACCAAATATAAACATAAACCTTTTTAGAGACTATTTAAAAAAAAATTTACCTTAGATAATAATTAAAAAAACATTAAATCTTCGTTTCTATTTGTAAAAGCTAGACATGCAGTTAAAAATACGCTTATAATAATTTGGTAGCAAATGCTACTTTTTCGTTCACCCTCATTTGAGGGCGCAGTTCGAGTCATACCATGGAACGGGGGATGGCCGTGTTGTCAAATCGAAACATGACTACTTTAACTTACAGAGGTAAAAACTACGTTCAAAACAAAGAAGCTGCTAAAAAGCAACTTGTTGAACTTACCTACAGAAGAAACGTATACACCAATAGAATGGATGACGCTTCTTCAAGTAATGAAAAAGCAGAATTAAATTACAGAGGTGTTAATTACACTAAATAATTTAATTAAACAAATTAAAAGCCCCTTTTTCAGGGGCTTTTTTTTTGGCTATATTTATCAAGAGTCCTTCAAAAAATATGTCTGAAAGTTGCTGTAATACAAATACATCAAATAAAGCACCTAATCAATTCGATCATAAAGATGCGATTCAAGAAAGATATGGCTCAGCTGCACAAGAAAAAGAAAGTTGTCTTTGTACACCAGTTGGGTTTAATCCCGTTTTACTTGAAGCAATTCCTCAAGAGGTTATAGAAAGAGACTATGGGTGTGGTGATCCAACAAAATATGTTCAAAAAAATGATATAGTCTTAGACCTTGGAAGTGGTAGCGGCAAAAATGCTTTCATATGTGCCCAAATTGTTGGGAAAGAAGGGAAAGTTATTGGAGTTGATCAGAATCCTGACATGCTTTCTTTATCAAGATCAGCATCTAAAGAAGTTACAAAAAATATAGGTTTTAACAATACAGAATTTATAGAAGGTTCAATTGAAAAACTTGATGAATTAGATAAAGATTCAAATCCATTAATCGCAGATAAATCAGTAGATATTGTTTTAAGTAATTGTGTTTTAAACTTGGTAAGTCCAGAATCTAGAAATAACCTTCTAAATAACATAAAAAGAGTTTTAAACGATAATGGAAGAATTGCAATTAGCGATATCGTCTCTAACAAAAAAGTTCCTTTAAGATTGCAAAATGATCATGATCTATGGACAGGCTGTATTAGTGGAGCATGGTATGAGCCAGAGTTTATAAGTGATTTTAAAGAACTAGGATTTAAAAATTTAAAATTTGCAGAAAGGAGTGCTGAACCTTGGAAAGTAATTGAGGATATTGAATTTAGGACGGTAACTTTAGTGGGCAATATTTAAAAATTTCAAGAGTTGAAAATATACTATAAATTTCTATGAGAAATAATCTAAGAGATCAAATACCAGCATTAAAAAATAAGTATTATTTCAACTATGGTGGTCAAGGACCATTACCAAAATCTTCTCTAGAAGCAATAGTTAAAACTTGGGAAATTATCCAAGATTTAGGACCATTTACTAATGATATGTGGCCTTTTATTTACAAAGAAATATTGACCACAAAAAGAATCATTGCGCAAAAATTAGGTGTCAATTCAAAAAATGTAGCCTTAACCGAAAATATCTCTTCCGGTATGATTTTGCCCTTTTGGGGAATAAAAGTAGAAGAGGGAGAAGAGTTGTTAATAAGTGACTGTGAACATCCTGGAGTAGTGGCTGCAAGTCGAGAATTTTGCAGAAGAAATAAATTAATATTCAAAATTTTGCCAATCCAAAAAATTAAAAATCTAAACGACGAAACTATAATTTCGGAAATTTTAAAAAATCTAAATAGTAAGACTAAGATCCTAATTATTTCTCATATTTTATGGAACTTTGGATATAAAATTCCTTTAAAACAAATTTCTATCGAATTAAAAAATAATAGAGAAAATTCTTATCTACTTATTGATGGAGCTCAAACCTTTGGGCACATAAAAATTGAAGAAGAAGTTTTTTATTCTGATTTATATTCAATAACTTCTCATAAATGGGCATGTGGTCCAGAAGGACTAGGAGCCATTTATGTCTCAGATAGATTTATTCATGAAACAGATCCAACAATAATTGGTTGGAAATCATTAAAAAAAGAACAAGGCATCTATGAACCTTCAGATAATCTTTTTCATGATGATGCAAGGAAATTTGAAGTAGCTACCTCTTGTATCCCTTTACTTGCTGGGCTCCGGAATTCTTTAGATCTCTTGGATAAAAACTGCCCTGAAAAAGAAAAAAACAAAAATATCAAAAAATTAAGTGGAAAACTTTGGGATGAATTAAATCAATCAAAGGGTGTTGAATTAGTTTTAGATAAAAAATACTTAAATGGGATAGTTAGTTTTAACATTGAAAATATTGAAGATAAGGATGAATTTGTGAAGAAACTTGGAGAAAAGAAAATTTGGATTAGAGTTTTAGAAGATCCAAAATGGTTTAGAGCATGCATACATCAAATTACTACAGAAGCAGAGATTGATTTACTTGCTAGAGAAATAAAAAAAATATTGACTTAAATATCTATTGATATAAAAAAATTTAGTTTACCAAGGTATCTCCGAGTTGTCCCATGCAATAAATTTTCCTGTAGATTCTGGTGATTGATTTTTAATAATATTGATCAGGAATTGGGAGGATTTTTCTTTACTAAATAATTTATGTTCTGGAACAAATTTATGAAAAGGTCTAGATAAATCAGTATCTACTGTTCCTGGATGAAGCAATGTGATAGTAGCCTTTGGGAAACGTCTAGCCCATTCAATACTTAAAGATTTAAAAAACTGATTTTGCGCAGATTTTGCAGCTCTATATGAATACCAACCTCCAGTTTGATTATCTCCAATGCTACCAACTCTTGCACTTATACTTGCAAAATTAAAATCAAGATCTTTTGGTATAAATTCTTCAATCGCTTTAGCTAATAAAATAGGCGAAAAGGCATTTATTGAAAAACTTTCCATCATATTTTTTTTATCAAGATGCTGTAATCTTTTTTCTGGTTGAAGTGAATCACTATGAAGTCTACCCGTAGCATTAACAACAAGCCTTAATTTTGAAGGATGATTTGATATTTTATTTTTCAACTGCAAAAGGGATTGAGAATCCTCTATATCTAATTCCCAAAAAGGATTAAATTCACTTTTTCTTCCACACAAAACAACATCTAAATCTTTTTCATTTTCATTCAGATCTTTAGCTAGTTGTGTTCCAATTCCACCTGCGCCAAAAACTAAGGCTAAGCCTTTCATTTTATTAAAAATAACTTCATTAATTCTAAAAAACTTTTCTTGTGATTTGCGTAAAGATTTTTCTTATTTGATTAGGCAATTTTATTGAGATTTATTTTTTTCTTTTAATAATTTATAAGCTATTTTTCTATCATCAAAATTAATAACTTTATCATTGAGAATTTGGTAGTCTTCATGTCCTTTTCCTGCAATTAAAACAATATCTTTTTTTTTGGCAATTTTAATAGATTCATTTATTGCTTTAAATCTATCAATTTCAATTGTTATTTTTTCTCTTTTTTTTATACCCATCAAAATATCATTTACTATCTTTTGGGGTTCTTCTGATCTTGGATTATCTGAAGTTATAAAAATTTGATCAGACAACTCTTCAGCTATTGATCCCATTAAAGGCCTTTTACTACGATCACGATCTCCGCCACAGCCAAAAACAGTTATTAGTTTCCCTTCACAAAGTTTTTTAATTGATTGCAAAACTTTTTTTAATCCATCAGGAGTGTGGGCATAATCAATAATTACTGTTGGAAGAGATCTTGAAACGTCATTATTATCAATTTGTATTTTCTCCATTCGCCCAGGAGCGCCAGGGAAAGATTGTATTAACTTTGATAGATCTTTTAACGAAAAATTAAGTTTATACAAAATTGTTATTGCTTGAATCGCATTCATTAAATTAAATTCACCGACAAGTGGAACAAAAAGTTGAATTTTTTCCCTAGGTGTATGAAAAATACAGGTGGAACCACTTTCAGTAAATTTTTTATCTGTTACGAAAAAAAAATCATCATTTTCAAATTCACTTTCAGTAATCTTTGTAGAGACTAATAAAGACCTTTTTCCAAGATCAGATGATAATTTAGATATCCAATGGTCATCAAGATTTAATACACAAATCCCATCTTTTTCTTTTAAGTAAGGTGGGAAAAATAATTTTCTTTTTGTTTGAAAATATGATTCCATATCTGAGTGATAATCAAGATGATCTTGAGTTAAATTAGTAAAAATAGCCGCCTCAAATTCGCATCCTGATATCCTCTTTTGAGCAATAGAATGAGAACTTACCTCTAATATCGCGAATTCAGATTCTGCCTCAACAGCAGCATTTAATTTCTTTTGGAGTTTATCGGCAAAATCAGTTGTGTGAAGAGCCACTTCTGAAAAGCCAGGCCATCTATTGAGCAAGGTCCCAAATAATGCAGTCTTTTTCCCTAATTTTTTTAAAAGATATTCCAATAAAAAAGTAATTGTCGTTTTTCCATTTGTACCCGTAACACCAATAAGTTTAAGTTTTCTTGAAGGCCTATTCCAAAACTCAGCGACTATTTGACCAAAAATATAATCTAAATTATCCTCTATAACCAAAATCCTTTCTCGATCAATAGATCCAATTTTCTCTTTTGCAGCAGACCCAATAATGGCAGCCTCTGCACCATTTTCAATTGCCTCAATACAATATTTTCCTCCATCAACATTTAAACCAGGCATACCTAAAAATAAAGTTCCTTTTTGTACTTCTTTAGAGTTAAAAGAAATATTATTTATTTCATGATCCATTAAATCTAATGAAGGAATAATTCCTACCAAATCTAAAAGTTTATGTAATTTTATAGATCTCATATGAAAAATTATTTCTCCAGAATGGTACTAATATTTTTTTGAAACCAATTCTTTAATTGATCATCTTTTAATCTTGGAGAAATGCGAGGCAATTCTATAATCTCCTCGGACCTAATTCCTTCAACAGCAATAACAGGTACTTCATAATCATATTTTTTATATTTATCTTTATATAGATCGACCCTATCAATATCAATTTCTTTAAGCTCCTCCAGATTAGGGAATAACTCATTAAGATTTATTTTTGCCAGTTTATCTTTTAATGAATCACAAAGGCAACATCCCTGCCTAACAAAAATAAATATTTTCATTCATTTAGTCAGGCACAGGGTCACATCCACAGGGAGTTAAAGGATGACATCTGCTTAATCTTCTTAAAGTTAACCACCCTCCCTTCCAAGGACCATGTCTAGTAATTGCCTCATATCCATAAGAGCTGCAACTTGGAATAAATCTACATCTTGGTCCGAACAAAGGAGAAAACCACTTTTGATAGAACGAAATCATAAAAAGAAGTATAGAAGTAATTGATTTATTAATAGTTTTGAACACTTTAATGATGTAAAATAATATTTCAGTAGTAATTAGTTTAATTGAATTTAATCAATTATCCAATTTATTGCAAATTTCTATTTAATTTAAAATTATGTCAAGATACCGCGGCCCCAGATTAAGGGTTACGCGTCGCTTGGGAGAACTACCAGGTCTCACCAGGAAAGCTTCAAAGAAGTCTAATCCTCCAGGTCAGCACGGCCAAGCCCGTCGCAAGCGATCAGAATATGCTATCCGTCTAGAAGAAAAGCAGAAACTTAGGTTTAATTATGGAGTTTCTGAAAAACAACTAGTTCGTTATGTAAAAAAAGCTAGAGCTCAAGAAGGATCTACAGGAACTAACCTACTAAGACTTTTAGAAAACAGACTTGATAATGTTTGTTTTAGATTAGGTTTTGGAGGTACCATTCCAGGCTCAAGACAATTAGTAAATCATGGCCATGTAACCGTTAATGGAAAGGTTCTTGATATTGCTGGTTATCAATGCAAATCAGGCGATGTAATCGGAATTAAAGAAAACAAAGCAAGCAAAAAGCTTGTAGAAGGTAATATAGAATTCCCTGGTTTAGCAAATGTCCCACCTCATCTTGATTTAGACAAACCTAAATTAACGGGGAAAATAAATGGGAAATGCGATAGAGAGTGGGTGGCTCTTGAAATAAACGAACTACTAGTTGTTGAATATTATTCAAGAAAAGTTTAATACTACTTTTCTTTGGATTATTAAATCTCTCATTAAAAAAATGAGAGATTTAATTTAATTCTTATTTTTAAAAATAATGGGAAATAAGGAAAATAATATAAAAAAACCAGGTTTTAAGACCTTATCTATTCACCATGGGGAAACATTTGCAGAAAAAACGGGATGCGTAATGCCTCCTATTTTTTCTACATCTACTTTCAAACATGGAAATAAAGATAATTTCGACTACACAAGATCAGGTAATCCAAACTTTAGAATTCTAGAAAGCGTCCTTAAATCAATAGAAGATTCAAAATACTGTACAGTTTTTGGATCTGGAATAAGCGCGGTAACTGCAATTTCATCAACGCTAAAATCAGGTGACAAGATACTCTGCGAGTCAAATCTCTATGGTTGTACAGTGAGGATGTTCGAAAAAGTTTTCAAGAAATTTGGACTAGAAGTTTTATACACAGATTTTACAAACGAAAATAATATCAAAAAGATTTCATACTTCGAACCAACCTTGATATGGCTAGAAAGTCCAACTAATCCACTTTTGAAGGTACTTGATATAAAGGCGATTTGTGATGAAGCCAATAAACTCGAAATACCAGTAGTTGTAGACAACACATTTTCTACAGCGCTTATTCAAAAACCATTGGACCTTGGTGCAACACTATCGGTTGTAAGCACCACAAAATTCATTAATGGACATAGTGACGCACTTGGCGGAGCAGTACTAACAAATAATGAGGAATGGAATAGTAAGATGCTTTTCTCTCAAAAAGCTCTCGGGCTTCAACCATCTCCTTTTGATAGTTGGCTCATTACGAGAGGAGTCAAAACTCTTCCTTTAAGAATCGAACAACAAACTAAAAGTGCAGAATTTATATCTGAAGAATTAGTTAATCATAAAATAATTAGTAAAGTAATTTACCCTTTTGATCAAGAACATCCGCAATTTAATTTAGCAAAATCGCAAATGAAATCTGGAGGTTCAATGATCACCCTAAAATTAAATTTAAATAAAGAGGATACTTTTAAATTTTGCAAATCTCTCAAATATTTCTCTCTAGCAGAAAGCCTTGGAGGAGTTGAAAGTTTAATTTGTCACCCTGCAACGATGACTCACGCTTCTGTTGATGACAAAACAAAAAATCTACTAGGGATAGATGATGCTCTTGTCAGATTATCAATTGGATGTGAAGATACAAACGATTTAATCTCGGACATTTTATTTGCTTTAAATAAATTCTGAAAATTGAGAGATTTACTTAAAAAACCTATATGGAAAAATTTAGAGTTGGGATATGCAATTCCTGATAGTATTCATGCCGTTTCTGTAGCATTACCAACTTGGAATGATGTAATAAATTACGAGGAAAAAGATCAAGAATGTATGAATTTATTGAAGTCCATTTACCCACGATTCGGGCTAAACCCCATAGTGAAAAGATTATGCGAAAAAGTAAAAGAGCAAAATTACTACAACAATAAAAGTATCTGGCCATATCCGAATGAAAGCATAGCTTTTAAAGCTAAAAAATACATTGATAGAAATACTTCTGAACAATTCTCGTTAATAGAAAAAAGAAATAATTTAGCTTTCTTAATAACTGAAAAAGAAGGAAGTATTTATGCAAAATATTTTTGGCAACATACTGGTCTTGGTCTATCTTCAAGAGCTGCCGCTATAGAATTAGGTCTTGAAGATTGCCCTCCAAAATCTTACGTAAATGAATGTTCTCAAAGAATAAAAAATAGAATTTCTAAATCTACAAAAATTGACTCTAATGATATTCACTTAACTTCATCTGGAATGTCTGCATTGCATACATCATTAGAAATCATATATAAATTATTTCCAGCTAAACCAACACTCCAAGTTGGTTTTCCATATGTAGATGTACTTAAATTACCAATGAAAATCTTTCACGGAGCAAAGTTAATTACAGAAGAAAATTGCGCGGATATTGAATTAGAAATCAAAAGAATAAATCCATCAGCATTAATTATTGAACTTCCAAGTAATCCAATGCTCAAATGTGTAAACATTAAAAAAATTTCAAAAATTTCAAAAAAGCTCAATATTCCGTTAATTGTTGACGATACAATTGGTTCGAATTTAAATATAAATTCCATAGAAAATGCAGATATAGTTTTTACTTCACTTACAAAAATTTTTTCAGGCACTGGTGATATTCTTGCCGGATCATTAATACTAAATCCAAAAAGCAAATGGATTGATCAGTTTAGAAATGCATTAAACGAGATTAATATTCCAATACTTTCCGATGGAGATATAGTTTATCTAGAGAAAGTTAGTAGAGATGTAAATCAAAGAGTTTTTGAACAAAATAAAGCATGTTTAGAATTAAAAAGAAGATTAGAGACTCATAGCGAGATTAAAAATATTTTCCATCCTGAAAATTGTCCAAATTTTAATTCTTTACTTACTTCTAATGGGGGATACGGCTGCTTATTATCGTTTGAATTAAATGGAGGATTGAACAAAGCTAAAAATTTTTATGATTCTCTAAAAGTATCTAAAGGACCTAGTTTAGGTACAAAATTTACTCTAGTTTGTCCTTATGTTTTACTAGCTCATTATGACGAGTTGGATTGGGCTGAAAGTTTTGGTATACCCTCGCACCTTATTAGAGTATCAGTTGGATTAGAAGACCAAGATCAATTATGGAAAACCTTTTCTGAAGCACTAAATAATTTCTAAATTCCTAGTATTTACCGTATAGAAACTTATATACTCTTTTTCTGAATAATAGTTAGTATTAATATATATTTTCTCAATATATAAATGGCAAAAATTTATGAGGACAACAGTTTTGCTATTGGAAACACTCCATTAGTAAAATTAAAATCAGTTACTAAAAACGCGAAAGCTACAGTACTTGCAAAAATTGAAGGTAGAAACCCTGCTTATAGTGTCAAATGTAGGATCGGCGCAAACATGATCTGGGATGCCGAGAAAAGTGGGAAACTTACAAAAGACAAAACTATTGTTGAGCCAACTTCTGGAAATACAGGAATTGCTCTAGCTTTTACTGCTTCAGCAAGAGGTTATAAACTAATCCTTACAATGCCAGAATCCATGTCAATTGAAAGAAGAAGGGTTATGGCAGTGTTGGGGGCTGAAATTGTTTTAACAGAGGCGTCTAAAGGTATGCCTGGAGCAATAGCTAAGGCTAAAGAAATTGCAGAAAGTAATCCTTCTCAATATTTCATGCCAGGTCAATTTGATAATCCAGCAAACCCTGAAATTCATTTCAAAACTACTGGACCAGAAATCTGGGATGATTGCGATGGTGAAATTGATGTCCTAGTTGCAGGAGTTGGAACTGGCGGCACAATTACAGGAGTTTCAAGATACATTAAGCAAGAGAAGGGCAAGAATATTACTTCTGTAGCTGTAGAACCATCACACAGTCCTGTTATTACACAGACAATGAATGGGGAAGAGGTTAAATCCGGACCACATAAAATCCAAGGAATTGGAGCAGGATTTATTCCTAAGAACCTTGACTTATCAATTGTTGATAAGGTCGAACAAGTAACAAATGATGAATCAATTGAGATGGCTCTTAGGTTAGCTAAAGAGGAGGGTCTATTAGTAGGAATATCTTGTGGGGCTGCCGCTGCTGCTGCTGTTAGATTAGCTGAACAAGATGAATATGCTGGGAAGACAATTGTAGTTGTTTTACCTGATTTAGCAGAGAGGTATTTATCATCAATTATGTTTACTGAAGTTCCAAGCGGAATCATTCAAGAACCAGTCAAAGCCTAAATCTATTTTTTCTCCAGTAGTGAATCTGGTGAAATATACATCGCATCGCCATAAGAGAAGAATCTAAATTTTTCTTTTATGGCTTTTTTATATAGATCTAATAATCTTTCTCTACCAATCATTGCACTTACTAAAAGTAATAATGAACTTTTAGGGAGATGAAAATTAGTTAATAATCCATCAACTACCTTAAATTTATAACCTGGCTTAATTACTAAATCCACGTACTTTGCTATGGGAATATAGTCATTAATATCGTCAGAATAACAACTTTCAAGAGCTCTCACGCTAGTGGTCCCAATAGCAATTATTCTTCTATCTGTTTTCTTTATTTTTTTGATTTCCTCCACTACTTCTTTATTAACACTTACCCATTCTTTATGAAGTTTTAAGTTACTTAGATCTTCTTGATCAATTGGTTTGAATGTTCCATAGCCCACGTGCAAAGTTATCGGTAAAATTATTACTCCTTTTTTTTTTAGATTGGAAATAAGACTTTTGCTTAAGTGTAAACCAGCAGTTGGCGCAGCAACGGCCCCTGGATTTGTTGCATACTCAGTTTGATAACTATTCTCATGAAAAGATTCTTCTTCGGTATTTTTTATATAAGGCGGGAGAGGGATTTCCCCGTATTTATCAAGAAGGTCATTCATTGAATTGAGATCAGTTATATTTTCAGGAAATTTAATAAATCTCCCTCCAGTTTCTTCATCAACCCCATCAACCATCAAATTAATATCTTCTGCAGAAGGAGATTTCAATATTATTTTTCTATTGATTTTTAACTTTTTCGCTGGCTTTGCCAAACATAACCAAACACATTCATGGGATCTTTCTAAGACTAATAATTCGACTAACGTCCCATTTTCTAATTCAACCTTTAACCTAGCTTTCATTACCTTAGTATTGTTAACTACTACAAGATCGCCTTCTCTAAATTCATCTAAAAGATTCTTGGTAAATTTATTAGTTAAGCAGTCTTCTTCTAAAACACTATTTCTAACTATCATCAATCTTGATTCATGCCTAATCGCAGAAGGTTTACTAGCAATTAATGAAGGATCAAGTAAATAATCATAAGATTCAAGCCTATAATCTTTTTCTTCTTTATTAATTTGAGAAATCAATTAAATTTATGATACAAGTGTCTCTGGCTCATTTTCAATCAAGTTAGCCAAGTCTTTCAAGAATGAAGCACCATCAGCTCCATAGATCACTCTGTGATCAGCTGTAAGATTTACCTGCATTATTTTTTTAACAGATATTGAACCATCACTATTAGCTACAACAGTTGGTTTTGATGATGCTATTGCTAAGATCGCACCGGTCCCTGGAGGTAGTATTGCGTCAAATCTATCAACACCAAACATACCAAGGTTAGATAAGGTAAATGTTCCCGTTGAGTATTCATCTGGTTCTAATTGTTTTGATCTCGATCTTTTTACGAGATCTTTCCATTCCCTAGATAATTCAAATAAATCAGTATTGCATGGCTCTTTTAATACTGGAGTTATTAGTCCCCCATCTTCCATTGCAACAGCAACAGCAATATTTATATTTTCTGGATAAGAAATTCCATTTTCTGAAAATCTTGAGTTAACTTGAGGATGTTTCTTTAGTGTCTTTGCAACTGCCTTTACAAGTAAAGCAGTCATAGTAACTCCGTTCTGTTTTACCTTTTTGTAGAAATTATCCAATTTATCTGTATTAATAGAGTAACCTACCCTAAAACATGGAACATCTAAACTAGATTCCATATTTTTATTTACCGCTTTTTGAAGAGTATTAAATTGAACTGTTTCTCCAGGATTACCAAAACTATTTCCTGAAGTTTCTGGTTTACTTACAACTCCCAAATTTGCACCAGGAATACTTGCAGGAGAAACGCCTTCTCCTATCCATGGTATAGAAACAGGTTGGCCATTAGCTTTTAAAATATCATCGGCTTGAATCCTTCCATGAGGGCCAGATCCATGAACCTTTGCTAAATCAACACCCATTTGAGAAGCTAGTTTTTTAGCTCTTGGAGATGCAACTATCCTCGAAGAAGCATTACTTGTTGCGGCATTAATTTGATCGACATTAAAAGATGGGACAAGCTTTTCACTCTTTAAGACGACTTCTTCAGCTTCTTTCTTGATATTTTCAGCCTGGACTACTGGTTTTTCTTCAATTTTATTGGTTACCAATTCAAGTTGGTCTGAACTAGAGACTTCGGGTTGATTTCCTTTATTTTGTTCTTGGACAGAAGCTATCTCATCCTCATTTTCTACAATGAGACCGATAGTTTCTCCAACAGGTGCAGTGCTGCCGGCAGGCATTAAAACTGCTGCAAGATATCCATCTTGAAAAGATTCAACATCCATATCTGCCTTATCAGATTCAACAACCAAGACAGATTCTCCTCTTTCAACCTTATCTCCCGGATTTTTCAACCATTCCACAATCTTGCCCTCCGTCATAGTAGAACTCAAGGCAGGCATGAATATTTCGTGAGACATAGGAAATTAGTTATAGCTATGGTTTTCAAGGACTGTCTACCAAAGTGTCTACTATTTATGAGGTTAGACGCCTTTTAAACACTTGTTATTATTATACGAAATCATGTTCTCAGTGGAAACTCTTTAAACTTAAGAAAGTAATAATTTAGATCGATTAGAATTTAAAACTTTTATCCAATTCAAATTTACTTATTTTTTATCAAAAATACTATATCTTCTCTTTAAGTATTATCTATAGATTGAATAACTCCATCTTTAACCGTAATCGAGACTTGCATTTTTTCAATAAGATTGTCTCCCACAGTGACATCACAGAAACTATCCACTTGCCCTTGATCAACAATTTCGTCCATTTTTAATTCGCGAACTTGACTCTGTTGCTGAAGAAGATTTCTTTTTTGTTCTTCAATTTCATTTCTTTTTGCTGCGACTTGTTGTTGCACCTGACTAACCTGTTCTTGAACTCTTGGATCTAGAGGATTAACCGATTGGGATCTAATATTATTTACTATTTGCTGCCCCTCCTGCTCAAGTTGAGATAATTGCTGGTCAATGCTTGAAATTGCTTTACTTAATTCTTTTTCAGCATCTTCCTTCCAAGTTGGTGTAACTACAGCTTTAATAGCTATTGAGCGCTTTATAGATATTGAGTTTTTTGTTTCCATAAAAAATTAAATTACCTTTTCAATATAGATAGAACAAATCAAATTTTCTTACTAAATTTGTTTTCATACATATTTTCTATTTGTAATGAATACTTTTTTTCTATTTCTTTTCTTTTTTGTTTAAGCGTTTGTGTTAACAACCCATTTTCTAGAGTAAAGGCATCAACAAAATAACAATCTAATATTTGTTCTTCTGATCTTGCTCCTAATCGACTTTTAAGCAAATTATTAATTTGTGATTTGAAAAATGTACCAATATTCTTATTCGTGTTTAATTTTAAAAGGTCTTCTTCCAAAAACTTGCTTTTAACCAATTCGATATTAGGAACTACAAGGGCTGTTAAACATTTCTTATCTTGTCCTACTAGTTGAATCTGATTAATAAATTCAGAACTAAGAATTTCAGTCTCTAGCGGATTCGGTTCTATATTTTCACCACTTGATAGCACTATTGTATCCTTGGCTCTTCCTGTTATAAAGAGAGAACCATTTGGTATTAGAAAACCTAAATCACCAGTATCAAACCAACCATCCTTGGATAAAACAGCATTTGTAGCTATTTCATTATTAAGATAACCTTTCATTACTTGAGGCCCCCTAACAAGAATTTTCCCGACTTCTCTGAACTTCAGAATCTTTTTTTTATCATCATTCACTATTTTGATTTCAGTAAATGAAAGAGGCTGACCAGATGATCCTCTAACATTTAATTCTCTTCTCCTACAAGTTAATACTGGACTAGTTTCTGTGAGTCCATATCCCACCAAAACATCTACACCTAAAGATTCAAAAAAAAGATCTACATGTTCTGGCAATGCACCTCCACCGTTAATGGGAAATTTCAGTTTTTCTCCGCATAGTTGTCTAAGAATATTCGGCCATAAAAAAATAGTAGACAATTTATGTAAAGGATATCGGCTAATAACAGAACCCAGTAAGGGAATTTTTGATTTAAAAGTTATTTGATTCATATCTATATTTCTTATCTTTCTAAGACTTCTTTTGAAAACCGAACTATTACTTATTAAAAACTTAATAAGTTTTTGCTTTTTGGAAGGCATTTTTTTCAACGCCTGAAAAAAACCATCATGTATTGCTTCCCATAGTCTCGGTACAGTAGCCATGACAACAGGTTTTACTTGTGTAATATCATCTTTAAGAAATTTTGGAATTGTATAATATTGAGAACAACCGCATGAAAAAAAGAAGTATTCAGCACTCCTCTCATAAGAATGCCAGATAGGCAAAACGCTTAATACAGAGGTCCCTGGTTCTGGATCAGCGATATAGGCTAAATTGATTATCTGATGTAAAAAATTTGCATGAGTCAAAGGTACACCTTTAGGTTTTCCTGTTGTCCCAGAAGTGTAAAGAATAGTAGCGACGTCATCTATTTCTGGATTAAATTTTTCAAGATTATTTTTTTGTGAATTTTCTTTTTCTACTGAACTTATAAATTTACTCCAACTTATTAAACTTTCAAATTGTTCATCTTCTAAATTGATTATAAATTTCAGTCTTTTTTTTAATTCTTCTTTATTGTTTAACTTTAGCCATATCTCCTTAGATTGAACTATTAGACCTACTGAATTAGAGTGTTCAATAATATAGTCTAATTCTACTGAAGGAGAATTAATACCTCTCACTGCATTTATAGCTCCTAGACGCATTAAGCCTTGATCAACTACTAGCCATCTTGGAGAATTTTCAGATATTACAGTAACTACTTCCCCCTTTGCTAAACCATAATTTTTAAAAGAAAAAGAGACTTTTGTTATTAAATCAGCCAGCTCAGAATAAGAAAATTTTTCTTTGTATTTCCCTCTTAAATCGCAAACAGCTAAAGTATCACCACATTTAAATTTTAATTTTTCCCAAATTTGATCTATATGATCAAGGTTCTTAATAAAATCTCTATTTTTAGCAAATTTATCTTTTTTAGATAGAAGTTTGGCTGAAGGCCAGTATGCTAAATCACCCATATTAAATTTATTTTGAAATTTTAATTTCTATTTTGATACAAAATCAAAATTAAATTCTTCCTGAATGATTTTTTTAACAATTCTCTTGACTTCTTGAATATTTAAATTTTTGTTGTAATCAATCATATTTGCCATAAGACAATTTTCTATCCCGCAAGGAACAATTTTATTAAAGTTTTCTAATTCGCAGTCAATATTGATTGAAAATCCATTTATTGTTATCCATCTTTTACAACCAATTCCAATTGAAGCAATTTTCTTATTTTCTATCCAAACACCAGTGAAACCCTCTCTTGAATGACAATTTATATCAAAAGTTCCAAGAATTTTTATAATAATTTCTTCAATTTTTCTCAAATACCAATTTAAATCTTTATTAAAATTTTTCAAATCTAAAACCAAGTAAGTTACTAATTGTCCAGGCATATGACAAGTAACCTCACCACCTCTATTTATCTTAAAAACATCATATTTATCATCATCCAAAGAAAATAGTAAATTATCATAATTAGATCCTCTACCTAACGTATAACAGAGTTGATGCTCCCCTATCCAAATAAAGTCAGGGTTAGAATTGTCTAAAATCAATGCCTCCTGATATTCTTTTTGTAATTTGTAAACATCATTAAAAGAAGAAATATTATCAGGTTGTTTAATTATTGCTGTTCTATTTTCCATATTTAAGTAGATTTAGAAAGTAAGTAAATATTTTTAGATTTGTTATGAAAATTTTAATCCATGGAAAGAATCTTGAGCTCACTGGAGCATTAAAAGAATATACTGAGGCAAAGATAGAAAAAGCAACACATCACTATAAGGATATCGTTAAAGAAGCTGACATACACCTTTCAATTGAAAAGAACCCAAGAGTCTCGTTTCAAACTGCAGAAGTTACTATTTTTGCAAATGGCACCGTAATTAGAGCTGAAGAAAAAACTGAAAATCTATACTCAAGCATTGATTTAGTTTCAAATAAACTTTGTAGAAAATTACGTAAATATAAAGAAAGAAACAATAAAACAATTCATAATAAACAATTTAAAAATAAAGATTCTTTACCAATTGAAAGTATGGAATCAAGTTTTTTAGATAAAGCTTTATTTGAAGAAGGAACTGAAGCAAGTCTGCCTGAACCATCTATTAAAAATAAATACTTTGAAATGGCTCCAATTTCATCAGAAGAAGCAAGAAAACAATTAGATCTCATTGATCATGATTTTTATGTTTTTCGAAATAAAAAAAATAATGAACTTCAAGTTATATATAAAAGAAACCATGGAGGTTATGGACTAATTCAATCTAAATAAGTTTTAAATGCCCAATATTGAATATGAATTAAACGAGAAAATTCATGCGATAATTATTAACCCTTATCTATCCTGGGAAGATTTCCGTGTGAATTGCGATTTGATAAGAAAATACAATATCAAAAATATTTCTACTTCACTAAATTATTTAACTGATCTTAAAAACTGTTTGGGTAATTATAGTGCGGATATGAACGCACTTATTTCTTACCCTATAGCAGATTTACCAGTTTCATTTATTGAAGAATTAGTTTGTTTTGCAAAAGATAAGGGTGCAAAAGGAATTGAATATATCCCAAACTTTATAAATTTATCCAAAAGAAATTTAGAAACTTTCGCTGCTGAAATTGAGCAGGTTAAATTATCTGGATTACCAGTTTCAATAATCATAAATAAATCAAAACTAAAAGAAGAAGTTTTTATTAATGCGATAGAAATATGTTTGGAATTAGGAATAAAAAATTTTCAATTCGGGGACGGGTTTGGGTCTCCTCTTACATCTAATGATGTCACCGAAATACTAAAAATAACAGGATCACAAAATCAAATCAAAGTTGTAGGTGGTATAAAAAATCTGACGCAAGTAATTGATTTATTTGATAATGGAATTAATTGCGTGGGTACTTCCAATTTTTGTGAAATTTTTGAAGAAGTAAACGTTATTTAAATGTCTGGTTCTGGTGAGTGCAGACTAAAAGGTCTCTGTATTAAAGCTTCTCCATTAGGCGAGAATGATAGATTAATAACTATCCTTACCGATGAGCAAGGGATTGTTAGATTAGCGGCACCTGGTGCTAGGCGTCCTAAAAGTAGTCTTGCAGCAGCTACTCCTTTAACATATTTAAGTCTGCAGATTTTTGGAAAAAGAAATCTTAAATCTGTACGTCAAATTAAAATATTAAAAAGCTATTCTGGCCTAGGTAAAAATATTGAATGTCTTGCAGCCGCACAAGCAATAACTGAATTAACATTTTTATTAGTAGGAAATAATGACAAGCAACAAGACTATTTATCTTGCGTTCTTGCGCATCTTGATAGGATTTATTTGTATAAAGAGTCTCAAGAAGAAGATATTAAAATGCTCTCGATGAGTATTCAATCCTTAATCCATCTATTAGCCATCGGGGGTATTAATTTACCAATTCATCATTGTTGTAAAACTGGAGAACCTATTATTCCACCTTTAGGCAATTGGGAATGGAGTTGTTATTATTTGCCAAGTGAAGGGTTTTCATCCATAGAAGATCCTCAAAGTAACCTAAAAATAAATGCATCTGAAGTTGCTCTATTACAGAGACTTCTTTTCCCCGAATTACCAATAAAATCAAATGGACAATTATTAGGGCCCAAAAAAGTTTGGCTTAAAATATTATTCATTATTGAGACATGGATCTCTACTCAATTAGAGAAGGATCTTTCTTCACTAAAAATGTTGAGAGAAATATATAGTTAGTATTTTTATGAAGCATTAAAAAATTTAAAAAATATGATCATGGCGCCTTTGCCTGTTAACTTTATAAATAGTCAATTCAATTAATGTGGTTCATATTGCCTGGTTGGGAAAAAAATCCCCTTTTTGTGGAAATGTAACTTACGGCAATTTAACTACTAAGGAATTAAAGGCCAGAGGACATAAAATTAGTTTTATTCATTTCGATAATCCCTCTAGTTCAAATTCATCAAAACCATTATTTATTGCAAATGATCCTGATGTAAGTCTCCCATATTTAATTAAATCTCAAGTTTATACAATACCCTCTCCAAGGGCAGAAAAAGAGCTAAGGCTATCATTGGAAAGATTAAAACCTGACATAGTACATGCAAGCCTAACTTTATCTCCTTTAGATTTTAGACTTCCAGAGCTTTGTAATAAAATTAATGTTCCTCTTATAGGAACATTTCATCCACCATTTGATGCAAAAAATAGAAATCTAACTGCGAGCACACAACAATTAACTTATCAACTTTATGCTCCCTCTTTAGCAAAGTTCGATAGAATAATTATTTTTTCTGAACCTCAAAAAAATGTTCTTGAAAAATTAGGAGTACCTAAAGAAAAACAAATAATTATTCCAAACGGAGTTGATGAAAATATTTGGAAACCTTTTTGCGAAAAAAGTAAAAAATATAATCAGGTTAAAAACAAACTTGGAAATGAAAGAATCTTTTTATATATGGGTAGAATTGCCAATGAGAAAAATATAGAGGCACTTTTACGTTCTTGGCGCCAAACAAAAACTCAAAATTGCAAATTAGTTATTGTTGGAGATGGGCCAATGAAACCAACACTTGAAAATAGTTTTTCTAACCTTGGTAATGAGAAATTAATTTGGTGGGGTGCCGAATTAGATCTAGAAACTAGGATAGCAATAATGCAAATAGCAGAAGTATTTTTCTTACCAAGCTTAGTAGAAGGTTTATCATTATCACTTTTAGAGGCAATGTCTGCTTGTACTGCTTGTGTAGCTACAGATGCCGGAGCTGATGGTGAAGTTTTAGATAAGGGAGCAGGAATAGTAATTTCAACTGATAATGTGGCTGCACAATTAAAAACTATAATCCCAATTCTTGTAGAACACCCTTCATTTACAAAAGATCTTGGAGAAAAAGCTAGAAAACGTATACTTGAGAGATACACAATTACTAAAAATATAAATTCACTTGAAAAAGTTTATATGGACTTAAAAGATAATTTAAAACCCTAACGAAACTCCCTACTACGATTACTAGCTGAAACTATTGATTCAATTAATGCTGACCTTACACTCTTTTTTTCTAAAACCCTTAAAGCAGAAATAGTTGTTCCACCTGGAGAGGTTACTAAATTTTTAAGCTCAGAAGTAGATAGTTTATTTTCCTTTATTAAAAAAATAGTCCCTAGTATCATTTCCATAACAAGTTCCTCAGAAATTATTTTTGGTAATCCCCCGCTTAATCCTCCATCACTTAATGCTTCTATAATCAAAGCAATAATTGCAGGACCTGATGAAGTTAAAGCTAAAAAAATATCGAGGTAAGCTTCAGTAAATTCATAAATTTTACTAGTTTTTTCAAATAATTTTTTTGTAAATTGTTTCTGATCTTCTGAAATTTCTTCTCCCCAAGAAATCCCTGTTAAACCTTTTCCAATAGTTATTGGAATATTTGTAACGGCTCTCACACATTTGTGATTAGGAAACTTTTGAGTAAGTCTATTTATTGAAACCCCCGCAAGAATTGAAACTATTAAATTGTCCTTGTTTTTTATATGATGGACCTCGCTTATATCATTTAATTGTTGGGGTTTTATCGAAAGAAGTTTATATTGACAATCCCAAATTATTTTTGAATCTTTAGAACCTGATTTATAAACGTTTATATTGTGTTTATAGTTCTTTTTAATGTTCTCTAAACTTTTTTGTGTGTTTACAACACAAAAAACATTCTCTGGCTGAATTAATTTGTTATCTAATAGAGGTGTAACTATAGCACTTGCAATATTTCCAAAACCAATAATCGCAATTTTATCTGTCACAGATTAATCATGAATAAGCACTTAATTTTGAATTACCCCATGCTGGTTCAGGAGTAGTATTTTTGCCAAAACTATATTGTTGTGTGTTTTCTGTAGGCACGGAAGAGGGAGAAGCTTCTTCTGGTGAAGAACTAGTTACATTTACACAACTTGGAGCAAACAGAAAAATACTTTCACCGACTCTCTCTTGATGTCCATCAATTGCATATGTGCCTCCTGCAATAAAATCAACAGCTCTTTGAGCTTGATCAGGAGCCATCATAGTTAAATTAAGAATTACTGTTTTTCTCTCTCTTAATGCTTGTATAGCTTGAGGCATCTCATCAAAACTTCTTGGTTCCATTAAGCTTACTTCTGAAGATGAATTTGAAATTCCAGGCATACCAACCACTTTTGATGATCTGTTATTGTTCATAAAATCGAATGGGTTTGAATTTGCAAGGGCATTTGCATTCCTTGGATTTTGTTTGAAATTATTAATATCATTTAATTCATCTTCTGACGCATAATCCAACTCATCAAAATCATCATCGAGATACTCATCACCAGCAATAACTGCCTTTAATTTAGAAATAAGTGACACCTTTTAAATCCTCTTGAAATTGATTACTAAGGTTTAAGAACCTTAAGTAATAGATTCATTTTTAAATGAATAAACTACCTATACTTAAATAACGTTAGTTGAACTTTACTGCAAGTTTATAGATAAGATTTTTATAAAAAAATAAATAATTAGGACCTACCTCCAAAAATCAATGATCCTAATCTTAACCAAGTTGATCCAGCGTCAATAGCTTCCTCCCAATCACCTGACATCCCCATGGAACAATCTGGTAGTTGCAGTGAATCAGCGAGAGCACGACATTTTTTGAACAGCCCTGAATTTTCTTTAGAGCTAAGTCCTTTAGGATTGATAGTCATTAAACCGATTAATGAAATATTTTTCAACTCTTGAATTTCTCTCCATTTAAATTTTAAAAGTTCAGGATTAAACCCCCCTTTAGAGGGATCATCACTCAACTTAACCTGCAACATTATTAATGGATATTTATTCTCTTCAGTTGAAATATTAGAAATTTTTTGCAACTTTTCAAATGAATCTACTGAATGTATATATTTAAAATTTTGTACTATCTTTCTTATTTTATTACTTTGTATTCTTCCAATAAAATGCCAATTTATTGGTTTAAGGTCTTTTAAAGTTATTTGTTTTTCAAAAGCCTCTTGAAATTTACTTTCACCAAAATCATTTTGCCCAATATCATGAATAGTTTTGATTTCTTGACTTTTAAATCCTTTACTTACTGCAAGAATATTTACATTTGATGGGATTTTATTTTTTATTTTTAAATAATTTGCAGGGTTCACCTTTTATTAGAAAGTTTGCGTAAATAAATTCTCCCATTTAGATAGATCTTCAGATCCTTTTCTTCTAGCTTTTTGAAGGTTTAATTCGGCCTGATTTCGGGCATCTAAATAGGGTATAACTTCAAAAAGAACTTCTCTCTGTCTAAGTTCTACCAGGAAAAACATTTTTTGAGCGTACAAAGTCGCATAAATATCTCTCCCATCATTTCCAGGAGAAACTTGGTACAACATGCCAAATGTTGGATGGTTTAAATAACGCTCAGAACTCAAACCTAAAATATTGTGTTATTTATAATGCACCATACAGTTTTCTAAGGAAAATTGCTATGCAAATAAAAAAAATCGATAATGTATTAACAATTACATTGAGAGATGTTGAAGGATAAAGAGTCCTAAATCTGTTGGTTTTTATAATAATTTTTTTCTTAGAGAGTAATGATTCTGCTCCATGATCAATTCTCAGAAATATATTTTGAAATAACCTCTCCACTAAGATCAATAAAACATTAAAGGATTTCTTTAATCCTAAATTTCGAAAATTTATCGATCTAACTGATACTGATTTAATGATATTTTGAAGTTCTTCCTGCACTAGAGGAATAAAACGTAATGCAATTAACAACTGAAAAAGCCACTTACCAGTAGGTAATCCAATCTTTCTTAATGGATACATAAACCAACTTAATCCCCATACAATGTCTTCCTGCAATGTGGTTAAAAGCATCAAATTCACACTATGAATAACGGTAAATATCAAAGTGGAGGTTTTTATTCCTAGTTCAAAGGCTTTTCTTGATAAATTAAAAGGACCAAAATTAATAAACCATATCTTCTGCGAAGGAATTTGCAAAATATTCCATTCTTTTTGGCTTTCTAGTAATACTTGCAACTCATTCGGATTTCTTAAGTAGCCATCAAGAGATTGAATATCAGACGAGGCAAGTATTGATATACATCCAATTAATAGTGACAAACATGAGAGAAAAAATAATGATCGCCACCATACTCTAGATGGCAATAAACTTAAAAAAGTAATTAATAGTAAAAAACCAACTAAACTCAATCTCCATATTGGACCTGCCCAAATTGGAGTGATTAAAAATATCATTACCATAATAATTTTTAATCTACTATCTATAATTCTTAGCCAACTTCTATTGCCATGAACGTATTGCCCGACAGAAAATTTGGTTAGCAAATTCATTAATCTTTTTGAATTAACTGAATATTTTCTCTTTCTACTTCTTTATTTAAAGCTCTTTGCTGTTTTCCTCTCCAAAGTAAAATGAGGGGTGTACCTTCAAAGCCTAAATTTACTCTAATTTGTTTTTCAATATATCTTCTATAAGTTATTCCGAATAATTTAGGGTCATTTACAAAAAGAGTAAAAGTGGGAGGTTTGTTCTTTACTTGAGTACCGTAATAAAGCCTACCTTGCTTGCCGCTTCTCTTCGTTGGAGGACTTTTCCAACTAATTGATTCTTTAAGTACTTCATTAACTACAGATGTTGTAACTCTTCTTCTATGTTGATTTACAGCATTAAGAGCATGCTCAAAAATATTATCAACTCTTTGACCCGTTAGGGCAGATATAAAAATCATTTTTGACCAGTGTAAAAAATAAAGTTTAGATCTAAGTTCTTTTTCTACTTGATAAATTGTTGAACTATTTTTTTCTACAAGATCCCATTTATTAACAACAATTATACAAGCTCTGCCTTGTTCTTCTATTCGCCCAGCCAGCTTCTGATCTTGATCAGTTACTCCGTCAACCGCATCTATAACTAAAACGCAAACATCACTCCTATCTATAGATTTAAAAGCCCTGTTAATACCAAAGAATTCAGTACCGTATTTAACATTTTTCTTTCTTCTAATCCCTGCAGTATCAATGATTTTCCAATGATTATGACCTCTTTTAATAAGAGTATCTATTGAATCAGTTGTTGTACCACTAATATCACTAACTATTGCTCTTTTTTCTCCACAGATTGAATTTAACAAACTAGATTTACCAACATTAGGCCTGCCAATAATTGACATCATTATCTTTTCTTCATCATCCTGGATATTATTTTCAGGAAGTTCGCCGATGACGAGGTCTAAAAGATCTCCAGTACCTGAGCCATGAATAGCCGAAACTGGGTTGGGTTCGCCCAATCCTAATTTCCAAAACTCTGAAGCTAGGGATATTCCTAGAGTAGTCGATTCGCATTTATTAACTGCAACAATTGTTTTACAGCTTGAGTTTCTTAACCATTTTGCTATAGATAAATCACCATCAGTAACGCCTTGATTCCCATCTACCACCAGTAACGCGAGTGAAGCCTCTTCTAGAGCCAAGAAAACTTGTGTTCTTATCTCTGGGAGAAATTCACTGTCATCATCAAAGACCAAGCCTCCAGTATCAACTATTTGAAATTCCTTACCTCCCCATGAAGCATTTTGATAAGTTCTATCTCTTGTAACACCAGGCTTATCAAATACTATTGCATCATTACTTTGGCAAAGACGATTAACTAAGGTAGATTTCCCAACGTTTGGTCTGCCGATAATTGCTATTGTAGGAAGAATCAATTCTTCTCTCCAAAGAAAGTAGTATCCATTACAACTATACCTTTTATAGAATCATTTACCTTATTCAAAAAAACTTATTTTATCTCTGGATCACCAAAATGTCCTTTAACTGGATTAACAGGTGGTGAACTAGGACTTGGCATTAATCCATTATCTTCTGAAAAACAATCATTTTCAAGCGCCCAATAAATCAACCAATTTACGGCCGTCGCTCTTCTTGTTCTTCTTGGATAAAGTTCATTAATCTTATAGCCTTTAAAATTAAGAAAATTTTTCAATCCCTGTTTATACTCTTTGGGAATTGCTCGAGTCAAATGTACTGAGGCTGGTCGCTCTGAGATGATTTGAGGAGCCTTTTCAAATTTTTCTGACCAATAAGTAGGAGTTAATGCACTAAAAGCCCAATCATTTATAGATAGTTCTTTAGTATAAAAAAGTCTTTCCCAAACTAATTCACAAACAAATACATCACTAACTTTATCTTCAAGAATAAAAAATAATAGCTCCTTACATATTGGCCATGTAAATATATTTTCAACGAATTTTTCTTTTTTATGCATTAATCGAACCTTATCAAAATCAAAGAGAAATAAGGCATAACATTTTTATTATATTGGGATGCATATTGAATAATTTGATCAGGAGTACCAACACTCAAAGCTATTAATGATTTTTTGATAATATCCTCTTTTTTTAAAGTTTCTCTAACCAAATTCCATCGTTTCCCAACTTTCATAATGGCCAAGACCGTTTTATTTGCCTTACTTTCTCTAATTAGGCTTTTTAATTCAGATTCTGAAGAAGGGCATTCTTTGATTATCAAGGTCTCGCCTTTTTTTACCAAATCAAAATCATTCAAAGCTGCTGCTGCTGAAATAGAGGAAATACCAGGTATGGTTTTGGTAATAATTTCAGCATGATTATTTTTTATTATCCTCAAAATATTAGAAGAGCTTGCAAATATTGAGGTATCTCCTAAACAAAGTAAAACAACTGATTCGCCATTTTTTATAAATTTCACAATTTTTTCTACTGCGTTAGACCATATTTCATCAGGATCAAAATCCTTCCTAGCCATTGGAAAGACGATAGGTGTATTTTTTTTAAATTTGGTGTATTTCTTGACTATTTCTGCAGCAAAACTTTTTTTGTTATCATCTGATATTGGAAAAACTATAACTTTCGCTTTTTTTATTGCATCCACAGCAGCAATTGTTAAAAGC
>CACNJU010000009.1 GCA_902620895.1 uncultured Prochlorococcus sp. | reverse complement strand
GAATAGCATGCATGCCAACTATCTTTAACCTCAACTGATTCTAAGATCCTAATTGTTGAGGGTAAAAGACTATTTAAGACATCAGAATAACTATTTCCTGGTATAACACAATCAACATCAAAGTGAACTACTTGACCGGATGCATGAACCCCAGCATCAGTCCTACCTGCTGCAAAAGTTTTTACTTTATGATTTGTAATCTTTAAGAGAGCTCTGTCTAAAATGTCTTGAACAGTAGTCGCATTTTTTTGTTTTTGCCAGCCTGAATAATGAGATCCATCATATTGGACTAGTAAAGCTACCCTTTTCAAAAGTTATTTTCTAATAAATCTTTTTTATTAACTTACTTAAACAAGCTCAATTATGGCCATCTGAGCGTTATCACCTTTTCTAGATACAGTTCTGACTATGCGTGTATAACCACCATTTCTTTCTCCGTATCTTTCTTTTGCTTTTTCAAATAATGAATGAACTAATTTCTTATCATAAATATATCCAATAGCCCTTCTCCTAGAAGCCAAACTTCCCTCTTTGGCAAGAGTAATCATTCTTTCAGCTTCATTTCTTAGAGCTTTTGCCCTAGCTTTTGTTGTTGTTACTCTACCTTCCCTGATTAATTGTGTAGTTAAACCTCTTAGAAGAGCTTTCCTCTGGTCAGCAGGTTTACTTAATAATGGAATTCTAAGTTGGTGTCTCATAATCTTAAAAATTGTTAAACAGATGTTCTGCTCTGTGGAATAGAAATACCTATGCGCTCGAGAGCCTCAATAACCTCATCTGCAGATTTAGAGCCAAAGTTCTTAATTTCAAGAAGATCTTCATAGCTGAAGCCCATTAAATCCGAAACTGAGTTAACTTGCGCTCGTTTCAAACAATTATAAGCTCTAACGGACAAGTTTAGTTCCTCGAGAGGAATTTGAGCTTCAGGAGATGGTTCGGGTTCCTCTGGAATTTCCTCAACCATTGTGACAGTAGCAAGGGGTTGAAAGAGTTCTATTAACTGATTTGCAGCTTCAGCAATAGCATCGTCAGGACTTGTTGAGCCATCTGTTACCACTTCCATTTTTAATCTTTCTTTTCCTGTTCCGCCTTCTGCTACAGCGGTTTCATCAATCGTAAAATTGACTCTCTTCACTGGCATAAATACAGCATCTATTTGAAGCAAATCAATGGCAGTTGTCTCTTCACTCTTACGGTCTACGGGCCTATATCCAACACCTCTTTCAACATGAATTTCCAACTCTAAGTTATGACCCTCCTGAATAGTCGCAATCGGTTTTTCGCCATCAACGATTTCAACTTGGGAAGAGAATTGAATGTCATTCGCCTTCACCTCCATTGGACCACTAACTACTAACCTACCTATTTCTAGCTCTGGATTAGAGCTATTTATTGATAGTTGCTTGCAATTGAGAAGAATATCTAAAACATCTTCTCTAACTCCAGGAATAGTGGCATATTCATGATTAATTCCTGCTATTCTTACTGCAGTAACTGCGCTCCCTTCGAGTCCTCCCATAAGGACTCTTCTAAGAGAATTACCCAAAGTTGTAGCTTGTCCCCTTTCTAGAGGGCCAATTAAAAAAGTTCCTGTTTGGGAGCGGTCATCTGCTATTTGATGGTCGATTCTTTCAATCTGGTATTGCAACACGGAAAATAATGAGGTTAAGAGTTTTTTTTGGGGGGGTTGAGAATGGTAAAAACCTAAACGCGTCTCCGTTTAGGTCTTCTGCATCCATTATGAGGTAATGGAGTTACATCTCTTATTAGAGTTATTTCTAATCCGGCCACTTGTAAAGCTCTTATGGCCGTTTCCCTACCTGCGCCAGGCCCTCTAACTAGTACTTCTATTTGTCTCATGCCTTGATCAAGTGCTCTTCTAGCTGCAGCTTCAGCAGCTGTTTGTGCTGCAAATGGAGTGCCTTTCCGAGCGCCTTTAAATCCACTTGCGCCTGCAGAAGACCAAGAAATTACATGACCGGAGGTGTCAGTAATTGAAACGATAGTATTATTAAATGTGCTTTGGATATGTACCACACCATTTGGTACATTACGTTTAGATTTCTTTGAACCTGTTTTTTTTACTGTAGCTGGCATAATTTTTTAATTTAAAACTTCAATTTGTAAATAGATGTTAGTTAATTATTTTTTTCTTCCAGCAACTGTTTTCCTAGAACCCCGTCTTGTTCTTGCATTGGTTCTAGTTCTTTGGCCTCTTACTGGAAGACTCATTCTATGTCTTCTTCCTCTTACACACCCTATATCTTGTAGACGTTTTAAAGCCATTCCCTCTTTTCTTCTCAAATCGCCTTCTAAAGTGAATTCTTCTGTGGCACCTCTAAGTTTTTGCACATCAGAATCAGAAAGGTCTTTGACACGAGTATCTGGGTTTACACCCGTATTAGCAAGAATTAGCTTCGATCTCGTTAATCCAATTCCATAAACATATGTTAGTGCAATTTCAACTCGCTTTTCGCGAGGTATGTCAATTCCTGCAATCCTGGCCACGTGTTTTGAATAAGTAAAAGTTTGAATTTAAGGGTTGAAATTTAACCCTGACGCTGTTTATTGCGAGGTCTTTTCTTGTTAATAACATAGATTTTACCTCTTCTCCTCACGATCTGATCGTCAGGACTAATTTTTTTGACTGAAGATCTGACCTTCATAGGGGTTTAACAAATTAAACGTTAATATTATATTCTACATCATCATCAAGCCATTTTTTGTTTGATATCAGAGGAAATGATTTTTAAATCTCTATCAGCATCAATAAATTCTAACAATGAGAGATCTTTAAAATATTTAATTAATGGTTCAGTAGTTTTTTTATAAATATCAACTCTTGTTCTAATTGTATCTTCTGTATCATCTTTTCTCCCTCTTAAAAGCAAACGCTTAATTAGCACTTCCTCTGGAATATCTAAATAAAAAACGACTTCTAAAGGTTGATTTAATTCAGTTAAGACCTCATTCAATGAATTTGCTTGAGATAAATTTCTTGGATAACCATCTAAAATCCAACCTTTATTATCCTTGACTAAATTATGTCTTACTATCTTTAATACAAGTTCATCACTAACAAGTTCCCCTCTATTCATAATATCTTGTACTTGGACACCTAAGTTAGTATTCATTTCGATTTCTTTTCTTAGTAATTCACCTGTAGAAAGATGTAAATAAGAATTAGTTTGACTTAGCAATTCAGCTTGAGTCCCTTTCCCTGCTCCTGGAGCCCCTAAAAATAGTATATGTTTCTTCATTAATTGTTAATTAGTCCCTCATACCTTTGAGAAATAACATAAGTTTGAATTTGCTTAGCAGTATCTATAGCAACACCGACTAGAATAAGTAATGAAGTTGCTCCTAAACCTTGAAAAGTCTGAACATTTGTAGCCCTCTCAACTGCAGCAGGGATTATAGCTACCGAACCCAGAAATAATCCCCCCAATAATGTCAATCTATTTTGTATGCCTGATATGTAGTTTGACGTATTGGTTCCTGGTCTAACTCCTGGTATAGCTACCCCTCCTTTCTTTAGATTTGAAGCTACATCAACTGGATTAATAGTAAGAGATGCATAGAAATATGAGAAACCCAAAATCAAAGAGAAAAATGTAAGAGCATATGGCCATGGATTAGAAGATCCTGGATTTAAACTACTCGCCAACTTGATTAAGACTGGATTGCCAGTAACATTTGCAATAGTTATAGGTAAAAAGATTAAAGCAGATGCAAATATAATAGGCATAACTCCTCCTGCATTTAATTTCAAAGGTAAATAACTTTGCCTGGTAGGAAGTAGTGTTGCATTTCCTATTTGTCTTTTTGCACTAACAATAGGAATGCGTCTTGCTCCCTCTTGGACAAAAATGATCCCAATAATTGTAAGTAAAAATACTCCAAGTAAAACTGCTATACCTAAAACATCTCCTCTATCGCCAGTTTGAGCTTTTTCAATGGTTGAACTTAGAGCTTTAGGTAAAGTCGAGACAATATTCAAAAAAATTACCAGTGAAGCTCCCTGACCTATCCCTTTCTCCGTAATAATTTCACTAAACCACATAACTAACATTGAACCAGTAACTAAGGCAATAGAAGTTTGTAAGACAAATGTAGTTTCACTTATCCCTTGAATAGCATATTGTCTGAGAATTAAGGAAAAAATTATACTTTGCAAAAAACCCCATCCTAATGAAACGTATCTTGTTATTTGAGCAATTTTTCTTCTTCCCGCTTCTCCTTCATTTTTTTGTAAATCTTCAAGAACAGGCAATGAAGCTGTGAGAAGCTGAATAATAATTGATGCGTTGATAAAAGGAAGTATGCCTAATGCAAATATTCCAAGGGTTGAAATTCCTCCTCCAGTAAAAATATCTAAAAAACCTATTAATTGACCCCCTTGATCTATAAAACTTTTAAAAGCAACCCTATCAATACCTGGCATGGGGATATAGATACCAAGTCTTACTAAAAGAAGAAGTCCTAAAGTAGTTAAGACTCTACTCCTAAGTTCTTTATTTAAAAATAATTGGGAAAGTATTTCAGAAGCGCTAGGATTTCTACTTTTTTTAACAAACATTTTGAAGCTTTCTTAAATTTTTAATAAAATTATTTATTATTTATAAGCTCGCAGGATCCACCAGCATCCTCAATTTTTTGTTTTGCAGTTTTTGTGAATGCATGAGCTTGGACTTTTAGCTTTACATTAATTTTTCCGTTACCAAGTATTTTTAAAGGAAATTTTGGCTTGAAGATCAATCCTTTCTTAACTAATGAGTCTAGGTTAACAATATCGTTATCTTTGAAATCATTTAATTTTTCTAAATTAATTATAGAAAAATTCTTTTGATTAATTATTTCAAAGTGCTTTAATTTTGGAACTCTTCTGTATAGAGGCATTTGACCCCCTTCAAAACCTGGGCGTGTAGGTCTTCCAGAACGTGACTTTTGTCCTCTCATTCCAAAACCACAAGATGCACCCTGACCGGCTGCAATACCTCTACCCTTTCTTAATTTTTTCTTTCTCGAACCAGAGTTTGATTTAAGTGTATTTAGTGTTGAAGTCATAATTTTCAAGAATAGAGCTGTTCAAGTGAGATGCCTCTTTCCCTTGAGGCGGATTTGTGTGTTCTTAGTTGAGAAAGAGCCACCATAGCAGCTCTTGCATTATTCAAAGGTGTTTTACTACCCAATCTTTTTGCTAACACATTTTTTATGCCAGCTAATTCTAAAACAGTTCTTATTGAACCACCAGCAATTACACCTGTACCTGGAGCAGCTGGTCTAATTAGTACATTAGCAGCACCATCTCGACCCTTAGATAAAGTAGGTATTGAATTATTAGGAGTTAAGGGAACCCTAACAAGATTCTTTTTGCCATCTGAAACTCCCTTTCTCACCGCACCTATGACATCCCCTGCTTTACCAACTCCAACTCCAACTTGACCTTTCTCATTACCTACAACAACAATTGCTCTAAAACTCATTTTTTTTCCACCTTTAACAGTTTTAGAAACACGTCGAATTTGAATAACTCTTTCTTGCCAATCAGAATCTCTCTCTAAATTTTTCGAATCGCCTTTTCTACTTCTTTTTCGATCGTTACGATTATTCTTTTTTTGTTCAACAGGCATTGCTCCAGGAACATTATCATTCTTGGATTGAGTTTCTTGTTTTGTAGGAGTGTCAGTCATAGTAAAAAATGAAAGTTAGAATTCTAAGCCAGCTTCGCGGGCAGCGTCAGCAAGTGCCTTAACTCTACCGTGATATAAATTACCTCCACGGTCAAAAATTACTTGCTTAATACCTTTTTTTATCGCTCTCTTTGCTAATAATTTTCCCACAATTGAAGAAGAATTACAATCAGAGGGTAATTTCTCAGATTTTTCTCTTAATTCCTTATCGACAGTTGAAGCTGAGCAAATAGTTGTTTGAGCATTATCATCTATAACCTGGGCATAAATATGGTTATTAGAACGAAAAACAGACAATCTTGGACGCATTGCATCTCCAATTAAGAATCTCCTTAATCTTCTATGTCTTTTTTGGGTTTGTAATTTCCTGGAAAGTTTGGTCATTTTTTTAATTGGAATTATTTTTTGCCAGATTTACCAGCTTTTCTGAGAATTCTCTCATCATGATATTTAATTCCTTTACCTTTATATGGCTCTGGAGGTCTAATTGATCTGATTTTTGCCGCTTCGTTGCCAACAATTTCCTTATCAATTCCAGATACGGTAACGTTTGTATTACTCTCAACTTTGTATGTTATACCATCAGGGGGGACCATTTCTACAGGATGACTATATCCCGCACTAACAACTAGATTTTTACCTTTTACTTGTGCTCTAGATCCAACGCCTACAATTTCCAGTTTTTTTGTAAAACCTTGACTGACCCCTTCAACCATATTTGCAATTAAGGCTCTGCATAAACCATGTCTTTGCCTTGAGAATATTTTGGTAGTAGTTGGGCTTACTACAACAGTATTATCTTTTTTATCAAAACTAACTCCCTCCGGCATCTGACGTTTTAATTCACCTTTAGGGCCTTTAACTGTAACTGTTAATCCATCAAAATCAACCGTTACTTTATCTGGTATTGGTACAGGTGTTTTTCCAATTCTTGACATGATTAATCCTCCTTAATAAACATAACAAAGTACTTCGCCACCTATACCCTGCTTCCTAGCATCACGATCACTCATGACACCTCTAGAAGTAGATATGATAGCAACCCCGAGACCTCCAAGAACTTTTGGTAAAGCTCTAGTATTTTTATAAATTCTCAAGCCAGGTTTACTTACTCTTTGCATGGAACGGATAGTAGGGAATTTATTCTTACCACTATATTTCAGACCGAGGATTATTTGTGATTTATAGCCTTCACCTTCCTCGTTAATGTCAGAAATGAATCCCTCTTTTTGGAGCACCTTTGCAATGCTTAGTGACATTTTTGAACTTGGGATTGTTGTGGTTGTATGCTTTTTTTGACTCGCATTTCTAATTCGAGTAAGCATATCTGAAATAGGATCGTGATTTGACATTGTTTTAATTTAATTCTTACTAAAAGGCATTCCTAACTCTTGCAAGAGAGCTTTACCTTCTTGATCTGATCTTGCACTAGTAACAATAGTTATATCCATACCTCTTATTGAATCTATTTTATCAAAAGAGATCTCAGGAAAAATTAATTGCTCTTTCACTCCAACGGTGTAATTCCCCCTCCCATCAAAACTTTTTGGATTAACTCCTCTAAAGTCTCTTATTCTTGGTAAAGCTAGATTAATAAATCTCTCTAAAAAGGAATACATCCTGTCACCTCTCAAAGTTACAGTACAACCAATTGGCATACCTTCACGAATTTTAAAACCCGCGATAGCCTTTTTAGCCCTAGTTACTAAGGCCTTTTGTCCTGTAATTGTTGCCATTTCATTTAAAGAAGCCTCTAAAGCTTTTGAATTTGAAGCAGCCTCTCCAAGACCTCTATTAACGTTGACTTTGACAACTTTAGGTACTTGATGAATATTTTTAAGACCAAGTTCCTTTAAAAGTTTTGGTCTAATTGATTCTTTGTAGCGATTTTTTAGAGTCATAATTTTTTGTTAATTCTGGTCTTTGTCAGAATTGATAAATTAGAAAAATTTGAAATCTGGTTTCTGATGAAAAATTAATCAATTACTTCACCAGTTTTCTTCAGTCTTCTTTTCTTAACTCCCTCTTTATCAATAAAGTATTCAATCTTACTGGTAAGATTTTTTTCCTTTGAGAAAAACATTACATTTGATGCATGTAAAGATGCCTCTTCTGTCAGTATTCTTCCAGTTTCTCCTTCCTGAGTTGGTTTTACATGTTTTGTCCTAAGGTTAATTCCTTTAACTACAACTCTATTTTCAAGAGGGATAGTTTTTAAAACCTCACCAGTTTTGCCTTTTTCTTTTCCGTTAATTACCTTTACTAAATCTCCAGTTTTGATTCTCATCTTAATTCTTTGGAAATTCTTATTTTGTTTAAATGAATCCAACATTTAAATCACCTCCGGAGCAAGCGAAACAATTTTAGTGTAATTTTTATCCCGCAGTTCTCTGGCCACAGGACCAAAAACTCTTGTACCTTTTGGATTCTTATCCTCATTAATCAAAACGGCAGCATTATCATCAAATCTGATTGAATTACCAGTATTTCTTCTTAATGTTGCTTTTGTTCTAACGATGACGGCTTTCACTACCTCAGATTTTTTAACTCCCATATTAGGAAGAGCATCTTTAACAGTTGCTACAATTACGTCCCCAACATGTGCGTATCTTCTATTAGAACCTAAAACCCTAATACATTGGAGTCTTTTTGCTCCGCTATTATCAGCAACTGTTAAGTAGGTTTCTTGTTGAATCATTTTTTAACCTCCTTAGCCTGACTTGTTTTATTGAGAATCTCTTCTATTGCCCATCTTTTATGAGCGCTTAGTGGTCTAGTTTCTCTAATTTTAACTCGATCACCTAAAACACATGTATTCTCTGGGTCATGCGCCTTGTATCGTGTAGTTCTACTTACAATTTTTTTATAAGTAGGATGTGGATATCTGTTAATAACAGCAACGACAACTGTTTTGTCCATTTTGTCGCTGACAACAGTACCAATTCTTTCTTTAAGTGCCATAACTAATAATTAATCAGAAGTAGTTTTAGAAGCAGATTGACTCTTACTGAGAGTTAGTAATTGCGCAACTTGTTTCTTGATGATTTTAAATTTATGAGTTTCATTGAGCTGTCTCGTAGCTTGCTTGAATCTCAAATCAAAAAGATCTTTTCGTAATTGGTCAATCTTTTCAGTAATTTGATCAGAATTTAGTTTTTTAAATTCTTTAAGAGACTCTGAGTTTTTCATTTTTTAACCTCCTCTTGAGATTTTTTAATATTTTTTGTATTTTCTTTGGAGGAATCTTTTAGATTTTTATCAATTGAGATAAATTTAGTTTTTACAGGAAGTTTATATTGAGCCAGACGCATAGCTTCCTTTGCAGTTTCCTCAGTAATATCCTCACCACCCATTTCAAAAAGTATTCTTCCTGGTTTTACAACTGCAACCCAAAACTCAGGGTTACCTTTACCAGAACCCATTCTAGTTTCAGCAGGTCGCATGGTAACAGGTTTATCAGGAAATATTCTTATCCAGATTTGACCTCCTCGTTTGATATATCTTGTCATAGCTCGTCTACTTGCCTCAATCTGACGTGCAGTGACCCATCCACAGTCTTGTGCTTGGAGAGCAAATTGACCAAAAGCGATGGTATTACCTTTTGAGGCTACCCCCCTCATTCTGCCTCTATGTTGTTTACGAAATTTCGTACGTTTTGGACTAAGCATTTTTATACCTCCTATGAATTCTCATTTGAACGATCCTCAAATTGCTGAGGTATTCTACTAACTTTCCTCTTAGGGCTCGCACCCACAGGGATAGTTTGTTCTTCTTTAGGGAGAACTTCTCCTTTGAAAACCCAAACTTTAATGCCTAGAACACCGTAAGTTGTATTAGCTTCACGTGTTGCATAGTCAATTTCAGCTCTCAAGGTATGTAATGGAACTCTACCTTCTCTAGTCCATTCTGTTCTAGCTATTTCAGCACCATTCAACCTTCCCCCTACTTGAATTTTAAGACCTAAGACTCCAGCCCTTTGAGCCCTTTGTAAAGCCATCCTAATAGTTCTTCTAAAGGCGACTCTTTTTTCAAGTTGTTGGGCAATATATTCAGCTAGTAAAAAAGCATCAGCATCAACGCGTTCAACTTCTACAACGTTTATTCTCACTTGCCTTGTTCTATCACCTATAGTTTTTTGAATGCCAGATCTTAATTCTTCAATCCCACTTCCTTGTCTTCCAACTATAACTCCTGGTCTTGCTGTTTTTAATTCAAGTTCCAGTTGGTCAGCTTTTCTTGCTATTAAAACATCGCTAATTCCAGCTGCTCCATATTTTTTTTGTATGAAAGTACGAATTTTAAAATCTTCTTGAAGAAGAATTGGATATGTTTTAGAAGTAGCAAACCACTTAGAGCGATGCTCTTGTGTAATTCCTAATCTTAGTCCAGAAGGATGTATTTTATGTCCCATTAGTTTTGTACCTCCGCATTAGTTTGAGTAGGAGCAGATTCAACAGAAATACTGATGTGGCAAGTCTGCTTCTTAATTGAAAAAGCTCGACCTTGAGCTCTGGGCCTATACCTTTTCATTACTGGACCACTATTAGCCCATGCAGAGGAAATAACTAAGGTGGATGGATCCATTCCAAGATTATGTTCTGCATTGGCAACCGCAGATCTCAGAACTTTAGTGATGGGGTCTGTAGATCTATAAGGCATAAATTCCAACATAATCAATGCATCTCTATAAGACCTACCCCTTATCTGATCCAAAACTCTTCTCACTTTAGAGGCTGATCCGCGAACGTAATTCCCATGAGCAATTGCTTTTTTGGTTGTTTCAGGTGTTTTTGTCATGATTTTGCTCCTTTCTTATCTCTTATATGACCTCGGTAAGTGCGTGTAGGAGCAAATTCACCAAGTTTATGACCAATCATTTGTTCAGTAATAAATACTGGAATGTGAGTCTTGCCATTATGTACGGCGATTGTGTGACCAATCATTAAAGGTAAAATCGTAGAGGATCTCGACCAAGTTTTGATAACAGACTTGTCATTATCAGTATTTTGTTTTTCTACCTTCTTGAGCAGGCTATCTGCTATAAAAGGTCCTTTTTTTAGTGAACGTCCCATGATTATGTAATAGAAATTGAAATAATAAATGAAGTAATCAAGAGTCTCTTCCTCCTCTACTCCTCTTAGAAACGCGACGGCGTCTTCGAACAACTAATTTATTACTTGGTTTGTTCTTTTTACGTGTCTTTAATCCAAGAGCTGGTTTACCCCATGGAGTAACTGGTCCTGCTCTACCAATTGGTGCTTTCCCCTCTCCTCCTCCATGTGGATGATCACATGGGTTCATTACACTACCTCTTACTTGAGGCCTTCTTCCAAGCCATCTTCTTCTTCCTGCTTTACCTAAGCTAGTATTTCTTATTTCAGAATTACCAACTTCACCAAGAGTTGCGTAGCATTCTTTTCTTATAAGTCTTACCTCGGTAGATGGGAGTTTTAAAGCAACATAATCTCCCTCTTTTGCCATAACTTGAGCACTAGCTCCTGCGGATCTAACCATCTGAGCACCCCTACCTGCATATAACTCAACACAATGAACACTAGATCCTAATGGCATAACAGAAAGTGGCATTGCATTACCATCTTCAATCGGAACACTTTCTCCAGATATGACATTTTGTCCGACTTTTACTCCTGCTGGAGCGATAATATATCTTTTTTCTCCATCTTCGTAGAATAAAAGTGCCAGCCTTGCATTTCTATGAGGATCGTAGTGTATAGCTGCAACTTTAGCGTTGATGTTTCTTTTATCTCTTCTAAAATCAACTAATCTATATTGCCTTTTGTGGCCACCTCCACGATGACGACAAGTGATAACTCCACGATTATTCCTGCCTTTGACTCTATGTTTTGAAACTATTAGTGATCTTTCAGGTTTTGCACTTGTTATTTCACTAAAGTCAGTAACTACTCTCTGCCTAGTACCAGGTGTATAAGGTTTAAATTTACGGATTGCCATGATTAAAACTCCTTAAGATTCTGGAAATAATTGAATTTTATCTCCTTCAGCAAGACGCACAATTGCCTTCTTGACCTGAGAACGTTTACCGGAAAATTTACCGACTCTTCTTGTTCTCCTAGGAGGATTCATAGTATTAACTCCTATGACTTTAACACTGAATAAGGCTTCGACAGCTGCCTTAATTTGTGGTTTTGCAGCTCTATGATCTACTTCAAAAGTATATTGGTTAAGATCTAGCGCATTTGTAGCTTTCTCAGTAATAACTGGCTTTCTTATTACATCGGCTAAACGAGAATCGAATAATTTACTCATGATGCATAAACCTCCTGAATTTTATCTATCGCTGATTGCCCTATTACCAATTTATTAGCATTGAGAATATCAAATACATTTAATTGATCGGCGGCAATTAATTTTACTTTTTCAATATTATTGATGGATTTTTTTATAACATCGGACGGACTATCAAGAATAACCAAAACTTTTTCAGTTTTTTGTATACCTAATCGAGCAAGGCCATTGACGATATCACTTGTTTTAGGTTGCTTTAAAGTAGATCCAAAATCTTCAACAGCCTTCATATCAGATACTCTAGACATAAGTGCAGTTCTAAGAGCTAACCTACGTTCCTTACGATTCATATCAAGATTGTAAGAACGTGGCTTAGGTCCAAAAATAATTCCCCCACCAGGTCTTAATGGTGTCCTTATTGATCCTTGACGGGCTCTTCCTGTACCTTTCTGTTTATATGGCTTTCTACCGCCCCCACGCACTTCAGATCTTGTCAAAGTTGATGCTGTCCCCTGTCTTTTATTTGCAAGCTGCCTAAGGACTGCTCTATGTATTAAGTCTGCAGAAGAAGTTTCTTTAGCAACTGCTAAATCTAGAGAAACTTTGCCTGATTTTTTACCATCCCACTTAAGAGTTTCGAGTGTTGTCATGATTTTTCACCTCCTTTTTTGCCTACGACATTATTTGGCTTAATGTTTATTATTGAGCCTGGCTTACCTGGGACAGAACCCTTCACCACAAGCAAATTTTTCTGATCATCAATTTTTAAAACTAACAAACCTTTAGTAGTAATCTGTTTTCCTCCATATCTTCCTGCCATTCTTTTTCCAGGATAAATTCTGCCTGGAGTTGTTCCTGCTCCTGTAGATCCAGGTAACCTGTGATTTTTTGAACCATGACTCATAGGACCTCTGCTAAAACCATGTCTTTTCTGGTAACCAGCAAAACCTCTACCCATAGATTTGCCACTGATATCAACTTTTTGACCAACCTCAAAGTTTTTTACAGTTATTTGATTTCCGATTTCATAAGATGAAGTTTCTTCAACTCTATATTCTTTCAAATGCTTTAAAAGTTCTTCACCTGATTTCAACAAATGTCCCTTTTCAGGTTTACTTATATGTTTATCTTTGGACAAGCCATAACCTATTTGAACGGCAGTATAACCATCCAAAGCGGTTGATTTCAATTGAGTGATACGGCACGGACCAGCCTCAATAAGAGTAACTGGTACCGAATTGCCTTTTTCGTCGAAAAGTTGGGACATGCCCAATTTCTTTCCTAAAATTCCTATAGACATAAGACTAAATTAGGCTAGCTCGTAATGATTTTTAAATTATCTAAAACCTTCGGTTATTAAGGTGAAGTTAATAAAAAAACAATTAAAAAGGTTGAGACTTATCTGAAAATCTAGATAGTTTCTCCTGGGATAAACCCACCTGTGTTTTTTAACGAAACGCTAAAAAATGTGAAATTTTATAGAGGCTCGGCTAGCTTGCGAGCTTAAAAATTCACTGAGTTACAATTGTACATCATCAAGTACCATAAAATAAAATAATATAGAAATAAAGGAAATTTTTATGCCATTACTTCTCACAGGGAAAAAGTTTCATAACGATTTAAAAAATAACAAATGTCTTGCAATCTTTGCTCCTCTTGAAGGTGGTTATGAAACTCGTCTTTTGAGGAGAATGAGGGCCAAGGGCTTTAAAACTTTTATAACCTCAGCAAGGGGGCTTGGAGATCCAGAAGTATTCTTGCTCAAATTGCATGGCGTTAGACCACCGCACCTTGGTCATCAAAGCGTAGGAAGAAATGGAGCACTCGGGGAAGTTCAACAAGTTATCCCACAAGCTTCTGAGTTATTTAATGAAAATGATAAAAATAAATTACTTTGGTTATTAGAAGGTCAAGTACTATCTCAATCTGAATTAGAGAGCTTAATAGAAATTTGCACTAATGATAATAAACTAACGATAGTTGTTGAAATGGGGGGTTCAAGAAAACTTGAATGGAAGCCGTTAAGTAATTATATTTTAGATGAATTTGAAAGTTAAATTGTTTGATTACAACTAAGAATAAAAAAGATAAATGGATTAAATTAATTTGTGGTGCCAGTAATGAAGATATTGTTGCCATAGAAGATTTATGTGCAATATATACTGCTGCTGGTGTCGACTACATAGATGTTGCCGCAGATGAATCTATAGTCCACGCAGCAAAAAAAGGAATCGAGTGGGCAAAAAAAGTCTTTAAAAACTCCCCTGGATTAATGATAAGTATTAGTGATGGAAATGATATCCACTTTCGTAAAGCAAAATTTGATCCATTGAAATGTCCCCCTAATTGTCCAAGACCATGCGAAAAAGTATGCCCCACCTTTGCAATTGATAATTCTGGAATCAAAAAGAGTAAATGTTATGGATGTGGAAGATGCTTGAATAGCTGCCCCCTCAATCTAATTAGTGAATATGAATATAATTTATCAAAAGATGATTTAGGATCAACACTTCGTAAAATAAAGCCGAATGCAGTAGAAATTCATACAGAAATCAATCGCCTAGATTCTTTTGCAAAAGTTGTCAGTATACTTAAAAGTTCTGGAATGAAATTAGACAAGATATCTATCAGTTGTGGATTAAATCAATCTTTCAAAAAATCACAAGAGCCCGAAGATCTTTTGAAAGCTCTTTGGGAAAGATATGAAATTCTTAAAAAACTTGATATTCCCCTTATTTGGCAGCTAGATGGAAGGCCAATGTCTGGAGATCTTGCTCCCTCAACGAGTAAAGATGCTGTTAAGTTGTTTAAAAAAATCGGTTCAGATCTTCCACCTGGATTAATTCAATTGGCAGGAGGAACAAATGAAAAAACTCATGAATTTTTGAATTCAAACAATCTCCCAGACGGAATAGCATTTGGAAGTGCTGCAAGAAAAATTATGCACCCCCTTATTGAATTTGCTCACAAAAATAACAAAAAACTCTACGAGTATCCTGAAAGAATGGCTTTAGCGATCAAAAAAGCTAAGAAATTTTTAGAGCCATGGCAATCGAGCTCATTTAAATAATATTTTATTTTTCAAAACTAGCGCCATATTTATAAAAACTTTGTATTTTTTGGATAGAAAAAAATCTTTTCATGTATTAAAATAAAAAATCAATGGGCCGTCGCCAAGTGGTAAGGCATCGGGTTTTGGTCTCGACATTCCTAGGTTCGAATCCTAGCGGCCCAGTTCTAATATTCAATTGGTGTCTTCTCAAAAAATATTTCTATTTGATTTCGATGGAGTAATAGTTGATGGAATGCAAGAATATTGGCATAGTTCCTTGCTGGCCTGTGAAAGATATTTAAATTCACCCAACATCTCTGTTGATCAAAAACTTTATAAAAAAGTACCAAATTCTTTCAAAGAAATTAGGCCTTGGGTTAAATATGGTTGGGAAATGATTCTAATTGTTCACGAAATCATAAAAACAGAAAATCCTTTAAAAAATGATAATAAAGATGATTTCATTAATAATTATCATCAAAATTGCCAAAGTATATTAAATGAAAATTCCTGGATTGCCGAAGATATACAAAAAATGTTAGATAAGTCTCGCAAGTACCAAATTGATAAAGATTTCAAATCTTGGGTAAATTTACATAATCCTTTTTTTGAAATTATAAACTTTATGAAGGAATTAAAGAAAAAAGAAATAAAAACTGGAGTAATAACAACTAAAGGTAAAATATTTGCAGAAAAAATTCTTAAACAATTAAATATTTTTCCGGAATTTATTTTTGGTTATGAATCCGGAACAAAAATCAAAATAGCTGAAAAGCTTACACAAACTTATGAAATTTTAGGCTTCATAGAAGATAGAAAAAAAACACTAATCGATATTAAAGAACACTCAGGAACTTCTCACATTCCTTGCTTCCTAGCTGATTGGGGATATTTGAAAGAATCAGATAGATATAATTTAAGTAATGAAATCAGATTATTAAAATTACAAAACCTTGGAAAATTAGTTGCAATTTAAAGATAATCAGCTAGAGTACAGATGTACTATAGTTTGTATTTATGAAGTTTGGTTTAAATAAAAATTTCCAAATTTAGAATAATTACAAGAACTTTAACCGATAAATCAAACAATGAGCCTTGAAGAAAAGAAAAAAACTGAATCAAAAGAAAAAGACAAAGCATTAAGTCTTGTCTTAGGTCAAATAGAAAGAAATTTTGGACGAGGATCAATAATGAGACTTGGTGACGCCTCAAGAATGAAAGTAGAAACAATATCTACTGGAGCGCTCACCTTAGATTTAGCATTAGGAGGAGGCTATCCAAAAGGAAGAGTAGTAGAAGTTTACGGGCCAGAAAGTTCAGGAAAAACCACATTAACGCTTCACGCGATTGCGGAAGTCCAAAAGAATGGAGGAGTAGCAGCATTTGTAGATGCTGAACATGCACTCGATCCAGTTTATGCAGCCTCTTTAGGAGTTGATGTTGAGAATTTGTTAGTTTCACAACCAGATACGGGTGAAATGGCTCTAGAAATAGTTGACCAACTTATAAGATCGAGTGCAGTAGATCTTGTGGTTGTTGACTCGGTCGCAGCACTAACTCCAAGAGCCGAGATAGAAGGGGAGATGGGAGATCACGTAATTGGAAGCCAAGCAAGGCTAATGAGCCAAGCAATGAGGAAAATAACAGGAAATATTGGCAAATCTGGATGTACGGTAATATTCCTAAATCAATTACGCCTAAAAATTGGCGTTACATACGGTAACCCAGAAACAACCACAGGAGGTAATGCATTAAAATTTTATGCCTCAGTAAGACTTGATATCAGAAGAATTCAAACTCTTAAAAGAGGTACTGAAGAATATGGCATAAGAGCAAAAGTAAAAGTAGCAAAAAACAAAGTCGCACCACCATTTAGAATTGCAGAGTTTGATATTCTCTTTGGAAAAGGTATTAGTACAACAGGATGTTTATTAGATTTAGCAGAAGAGACTAATATTATAATAAGGAGAGGTGCTTGGTATAGTTATGAAGGAGAAAATATTGGACAAGGAAGAGATAATACAATTATTTGGCTTGATCAAAACTTAGAAATCAGGAATAAAGTAGAATCGATGGTTAAAGAGAAATTAACAGAAGGTACTGAAGTCAGTTCTAATTCAATGAAAGCATTAAATAGTAATCCTCCTAATACAATCGCTGTTAATGATATAAAAACAGTAGCTTAGATTCATAAAGAATCAGCTAAAGTCCACCACCCAGCAGCAGGGCCTATAAATCTCACTACAATCCATAAGATTACTAACCCACCGATTCCAAACCAACTAGCCTTAATACTTAATTTAATTAAGTTATCTCTTTGGTTGATTGTAAAGGGTAACCATTCAAATAATCTTGGAGAATCATCAAGTTTAGTTTTATTATTATTTTTTTTTGGAGGTAAACCAAGTGTTTTACGTCTTTTTGCTTCTCCCATATTCTTTAGTTATTTACAAAATCATAACCTAATCAAAAGGTAGCATATAGTTAATTTGTTTTGAGGGTTGAATGTTTTGCAAAAGTAATCTTCCCCAGTTTCTTTTATTTACTCTTCCATCTAAGATTATTAACTTGCCTGAATTTCTTCTTAAAGGAGAAATAGATCTTTCAAGTTTTATTCTAGCTTGAGGAAGAAAGAAGTCCCTAAACCAATCTTGAGCAAGCTTCTTTTTATGAGAAACTGTAATTAAATTAATAGGTTCTGACATATTAGGAATCGGAAGTAAAGGTATGATAATTTGTTCTGGAATTTGAATTAAATAAGAATTCATAATCCACCAGTCAAAACTAGAGCAAAGAATTTCATTTTTACCAGAGGGAATTGTCTCTAGCAATACCCTCGTGCCGTACTTAGAAGCTAATTCTGTAGCAAGGATAGTTTTTAAATCATTATCATCAGACAAAACTAAAGTTAGACCCTTTCTAAAAAGAATTAACTTTTTGCATTTATCCAAAATTGAATTGGTAAAAAGAGGATTATTGGGGAGCAACTGTTTAGAGGGTATATACAGTGAGATCTTTTTCTCTTCAAAATTACTTTTAAAATTTATAACCAAGTCAATATCTAAACTGTGCTTTTTAAAATACATTTGAAAAAAATTATCTTTTCTCAATGCTGATAAAAAGACAAATTTATTATTTGAAAAAAATTCCTTAATTTGAGAAAGTTCATCTATTGGCTGCAAATACAAATTCCAATCTAAATTTGTATCGTTTAACTTTACCCAGCATGCCCAACCTTGAGATAATGCATTATTAACGCTTAAAAATTTATCAGAAAAAAAAGAATTTTCATGAAAAAAGTTTGATAAGAAACTAATTTCTTTTTCATCTAAATTGATATAACTATTTCCTAAGACCTTTCTCATGTAAAATTTTTTCTTCAACGAATCATATACTTCTATAAATTTTTGATTGATTAATTCAAATTCTTTGAAATTTTTTGTCCAATCCTTTTTAAGCAAAGAAATTCTAAAATGAGCTTTTAAATCCTCTTTTATATCCTCAATTCCAGAATAAACAATTCGATGATTTTTAAGATTACGAGAATTGGGATCGTTAAGTAAATTTTGGATTGTTATCAAGCGAACATGATGATTTGCAAAAATGAGTTGATCATTTTTCAAAATGAAATCAAAACCTAAATTTTTCAATAAATCAATCTGAAATTGGCTTATAAATTGAATTTTTTCTTTAGATAAAATAAAAGTTGAATCCTCTTCCCTTAAAAATAAAGAGATCAAAATTGGAGGTAACCAATCATAGCTAGAGAAAATTTCTGAATTTATTAGATATGTAGAATCATTTGCAATACATTTGGAAATTATCCTGCCAAAAGAATATATGTGTTCCCAACTAATATTTTGATCTCTCAAAAAATTTTTCAAATATTGATGACTTAAAATTTCAAGCATTTATAATAAATTTAATTTCTAATACATACAAAATTGATGAACCTAATATACAAAAAATTGGTATCAATATAAGAGGGTCTTGAATTAATCAATCTATGAAAATTGGAATAGTAGGATTAGGTTTAATTGGCGGTTCTTTAGGATTAAAACTCCAAAGACTAAATCATACAATTTATGGAATATCCAATAATGAATTAAATGAAAAAAAAGCTAAGGATAAAAAACTTGCAAATTTTGTTAGCTGTGATCTGAGCTTATTAAAAAAATGTGAGCTAATAATTTTAGCATTACCTATAAAAGATTTGATCAGTCCTTCTCAACAGTTAGTAGCATCAATACCTAAGGAAACAATACTAACTGATGTAGGCTCTGTTAAAGAACCAATTGTAAATACATGGGAAAATTTACATCCTCTATTTATTGGATCACATCCAATGGCAGGAACAGAAAAAAAAGGAGTTGATTCGGGTTTTGAAGATCTTTTTAAAAATGCAAAATGGATTATTACCCCAACACGAAATAGTGATTTAAAAGCAGTCAAAACTATTTCCGAGCTCATAAAATCAATGGATTGTGAAATTTGCCAAGCTTCGCCTAAAGATCATGATGAAGCAGTATCTCTTATTTCTCATTTGCCTATATTTTTAGCTTCTGCCCTAATTGAAACTGCGCATACAAAAAATAATCAATCTTTATTAGAGATCACTCAAAAATTGGCTGCTACAGGATTTGCTGACACTTCGAGAGTTGGTGGCGGAAATGAACAACTAGGCTTAGATTTGGCCATTAATAATCAGATTAATGTATTAAATTCTATAAATAATTTTAAAAATAAGCTGAATATACTCGAATCTCTTATTAAAGAAAAAAATTGGGAGTTACTCGCAAACAAACTTGCTGAAGCAAAAGAAAACAGACAAAGTTTTATAAACTAAAATTACCTATACCTTTGGAAGCTAAAATTTGTCTTGAAACCATTAATGCGGACTGACTAACACCTGCCGTTCCCTCTCCTGGATAAATCGAATCTCCACATAGCCATAAACCTTCAAAAGGCGTCCTACTTGATAATCCAAATAAACCAAAATTATCTGGATTTTGACCAAGCCCACCTACTATTCCATTAGGTCTATTTGTCCATTTTTCAAAGCCCAATGGAGTTGCTAATTCCCTATGGAGCCAATTCTCAGGATCAATATCAAATTGACTTTCCAATTCAAGGGATATTTTTTTCATAAAACCATTTTTCTTCTTTAAGTAAGTTTGCTGATCTAGATCAAACCAATCTTTAGTATTTGTAAATATACTCGCAATTAAAGTAATCTCACCTTTTGGTGCTCTTCCATCACCATCATCACTAATTGATACAAATAAAGAACAAAATTCTTTCGAAACAAATTGATAATGATTGGATAATGTTTTTTTAATATGTTCTTTTTTTAATGCTGAATAAAAAACTACAGCTCCACTTGGCTCAGGCAAATTATTAAGTCGATTTTTATAATTTTTTTTTCTTTTTAAAGGATCTTTCAAATGGTTGAGCAAAGATTGTGGAGGTGCGGTATAAATCACATCTTTTGCTTGGTAAATAAAAGATTTTTTTTTCGAATTAGCAGATACTTTCCAACACATATTTACGTCATCAAATGTTATGGAGTTAACTTTTTGCCCAAAAATTAAATTAACTCCTGTTTTAATTAATGAACTTTCTAATGATTCACTTAAAGACTGCATAGATTTTTTAAGGTGCCACAGACCATGTGGCTGTTGACACATCTGAAGAATAGTAGATCCATATAATGCTGCGGTATTATAAATGTCCTCTTGAGAATAAAGTTTTAGTTGAAGATTTAAGAATTTAATCAAGCGCTCATTCTTAGATAATCCACATATCCGCAATAGATCAAAAATAGTAGATTTAAGTAAGATACCTGTGACAAGGTTTGAAGGCACTAGTGCTTTAAGAAGTTGAGAAAAATCCCAAAAATTACTAATTGGTAATACAGGATTATTATTAGCAAAAATCCAATTACTTTCATGTATGAGGGTACAAAGTTTCCAAAATCTTTGACTCCCAGGAAACTGCATTTCTCGTTCAGCAATCCATTTACTTCTTTCATGCCAAATAGGTATAGGTTTACCACCATCATTTAAATCAACAATGCAAGCAGGGTCTAAAATTGTGGCTTCTGGGGATGGAATATCTAAAAAATCAAAAATTCTAGAATGTATTCCTCCCTTCTCTAAACCAGCCACCTGAGTTGCACCAACATCAAAAATATACTTCTTTCTTTTAAAAGTACCAGCACATCCTCCGGCTTGAGTATGAGATTCGATTAAAGTCACTGATAAGCCTTGTTTTGATAAAATCGCTGCAGAAGTTAGTCCTGCTATACCTGCGCCTACAACAATAACTTCAGACTTTCTCATTAAAATGCAAAAATTATCACCTCTTGAAATTAGCGAAATTTGTGAAGAATTAGGTGAAACCTATCCAAAAAGTATTGATCAAGTACATGGTGGTGATATACATAGTGCCTGGCGAATAGAATTCTCAAACAAAACGTTATTCCTTAAAAAAAACATTAGAAACAAAAAATTTCTTGAATTTGAAAAATATTGTCTCCAAAATTTGAGGAAATATATTAATCAAGAAAACTTAATTATTCCTGAAGTTATTGCATATAAAAATATAAAAAATATAGAGTTGCTTTTAATTGAATGGATAGATATGCACAATTTTGACCAAAAAAAGCTTGGAAAAGGTTTAGGTGAATTACATTTAAAATCAGCTGAATCTAATCCTAAAATGTTTGGGTTTCCAGTTGAAGGTTTTATCGGAATTACAGATCAGAAGAAAGGCTTTGAAGATAATTGGATAGATTGTTTTTTAAACTTAAGGATAATACCTCAACTATTAATTCTTAAATCAACGACTTTAGACAAAGAAACTATAAATAAAGTTCAAGAAAAAATTAAAAAAGAATTATTGAATCACAAGCCAATAAATGCTCTAGTTCATGGTGATTTGTGGTCAGGCAATGTAGGAATGGACAACAGTAAAAAGGGGGTTATTTTTGACCCTGCATCTTGGTGGGCAGATAATGAAGTAGATATAGCTATGACAAAACTATTTGGAGGTTTTAGAAAAGAATTTTATGAAGAATATCACAGAATTTTTCCTATAAAAAACGGATTTGAAAAAAGAATTATTATTTATAATTTTTATCACATATTGAACCATGCCAATATGTTTGGGGCGGGGTACTTAAAACAAGTTGAGGATTACGTAAAATCAATACTCAATATGTAATTTTAACTAACCTAAATATGTCTTCTTAAGATTTTGTACCTTATCTAAAACAGCTTCACGATTTTCACTGGTACGAAGATTTTGCCAGCTCCATTGACCGACAACAATTACGCCTAGGAGTTCTAGTAAACCAGGGAGAATTGGGAAAAAGTTTATCGTGTCAATGACAACTTTAATTATTATTTGAGCTATTACGACAACTGCGATAATGCCTGCCGCCTTGCCGTACTTACCCATTTGGGTCCAATCAACATTACCAAGGGTTTCGTTGACTTTTCCCATCACATCAGAGTATTTCTCTGAAAAACTTTTGGTTTCTGAGCTTGTATCGGAGCCGGAGTCTTGGTTTGACTCTGGAGTGTTATCACTCATGAATTCAGTAAACTTAATATATGAACCAGACAGTATCGGAAAAAACGTCTGTTGACTACCTTTTTGTTGTGCAAAATTCCGAACCGAAACATTTTGTATTTTTTTAGAGGCGTTGGTATATAGGGTTTCTGAAGATATTTAAACTTAAAATTAATTTATAAAAACTTCACATTATCGGCTACTTCTAACAAAAACATTAAAAAATCACAGTAATTAAAAAAAATTAAAAGGCTAAAATTTTTATTTTAATTATTATGTTTTAATAGTTTATTTCGCAAACATATAGTGATCGAAATGTCCAAAGATATCAAATTTAATTTCTTAAACTCTGATGAAGAAGAAAGATATCAAAAACATTTCACCCTCAAAGAAATAGGTTATGAGGGTCAAATACATCTTAAAAACAGCTCAGTATTATGCATTGGTGCTGGTGGATTAGGGTCTTCCGTTTTGCTTTATTTAGCTGCAGCAGGAATTGGGAGAATTGGAATAGTTGATAACGATGAAGTTGAAAAATCTAATCTCCAGAGACAAATAATTCATGAAACAAACACTATTGGTAATCTTAAAATTGATTCTGCCAGGGAAAGAATTAAAAAATTCAATCCTAATTGTGAAATATTAACCTTTTCAAAGAGAATTAATCCTAAAAATGCTCTTGAATTAATAAAGGAGTTTGATGTTATTTGTGATTGCTCGGATAACTTTGGCACAAGATATTTAATAAATGATTCATGCCTGATATTAAATAAACCCTTAGTCTTTGGAAGTGTACAAGGCTTTGAAGGGCAAGTAAGTGTTTTCAATTTATATAAAAATAGTCCTAATTTAAGAGACTTGCTTCCAGAATCACCTTCAAAAAATGCTGCCCCTAGTTGTGCAGAATACGGGGTTGTGGGTGTTTCAACAGGTTTAATAGGAATTCTTCAGGTTAATGAAATTATCAAAATCATTTTGAAAAAAGGTGAAATTTTAGATGGGAAGATTTTAATTTTTGATCTATTGAATTTGAATATGAAAAAATTAAATCTAAAAAGTGATAAGTTAAATAAAAGAATAAAAAATCTTTCTCAGTTTGCGAGCTTTTATGATAGTGATGAATATTGTGAGAAAAACGATGAAATTAAAAGTATTAATGCTAAAGACTTTAATAGTTTATACAAATCAAAACCCAACAAAATTCTTTTAATTGATGTTAGAGAAAATGAAGAATTTTCTACATCTGCAATAGAGGGATCTATCTCAATTCCCTTAAGTCATTTGAACCAAGAATCTGACTTAAAATTTATTCAAAAAGAAAGTTTAAATAAAGAGGTTTTCACTATATGTAAATCGGGGAAACGTTCTAAAAAAGCTTCAAGAATATTGTCTACATTCAAAATTCAATCAAGATCTATTGAAGGCGGCATTGAAAATGTAAAAAAAATATTTTGCAATTAAATTTTTAAGAATAGTTAGTAATCTACTCCTCTTTTCAAATCAACTCCCACATTTGCATAATGCTTATGACAAACCATTTCAGAGTAAACATTAGCTAGTTCAAAGTATGAAGGTTCATTTTTACACCTCCCAGTAATTACAACTTCTGTATCTGCTGGTTTTTTTAAGAGCGTTTGATGTATTGATTCCACCGGTAACAACTCTAAATCAACAGTTGGATTTAATTCATCCAAAATGATTGTTTTATATAAGCCAGACAAGATAGCAGCTTTAGCAATTTCCCATGCTCTCTCAGCCTCAACATAATCAATTGGTTGTTGCTGACCTCTCCATACAATGGCATCTCTGCCTGAACGCAAATGATCTACTAAATGAGGGTAACTCTCTCTCAAAGCTTCTATGGCAGCATCTTCGGTATATCCATTTCCACCTTTTAACCACTGTAATATTAAAACTCTATGACTCTTATCTTGTGATATTCCTTTACCTATAGCTTGAAGGGCCTTACCGAGTGCACTTGTGGATTTACCCTTTCCTTCACCTGTATAAATCTCAATTCCTCCACTAGAACTACTTTTTCTGCTTAGTTCTGATAAGTCTCCTATCAAACGTGGTCTCATTTCTGAATGGAGTTGAGATATTCTTACCAATGAGGGCGGAGCTGCCCTGCCAGTAATAATTATTTCTAATCCATCTGGACGATTTTGAAGAGAATCAACTACTTCATTAATATCAAGCATTCCTAAATCAAGAACTGGATTCAACTCATCGAGTACAACTACAGAATAAAGAGAACTAGCAATTGCTCCTTTAGCAATATTCCAACCTCTTTCGGCCTCACCAACATCAAACTTTGTCACTTGGTCAGCAGTAAAGAATTCGGATCTTCCTGTCCTTACATGGTCAATTAAATGCGGAAAGCCTCTTTGTAAAGCTTCTATAGCTGAATCCTCGTCATATGCCCTCTCAGGGCCTTTTAAAAATCTTAGAAGTAAAACTCTAGACTGTCTTTTTTCACATATTCCTAATCCTATTGTCCTGAGAACTACTCCCAATGCAGCCTGGCTTTTCCCCTTACCTTCTCCATCATAAATATGTAATTGACCTTTTGATCTCTCTTGACTGTCACTTGCTGTGACAATTCCAATTCCTCTATTTCTACTCGTATTCGTCAATTGAACAAAATTAATAAATTTAATCTAAGATATAGATAAGAATATTATTAAAAATTTAATAATTAATTCAACCTATTCATAGGTAATTGGATTTTAAAGTAATTAGCATGTTCAATCAACTAGAAATTCTCTCTGATGAACAAAGTGAAAAGCTTTATACAATTAGAAGATACATTAGGAATCTTGATAGTGTTTGTGTTGCTTATTCCGGAGGTGTTGACAGTACATTAGTAGCATCATTAGCATTCGAGCAATTAGGTAGCAAAGCAATTGCTATAACTGGTATTTCTCCTGCATTAGCCAATACTCTTCGTGAAGAAGCAAGAAGGCAAGCAAAATGGATTGGAGTAAAACATTTAGAAATTAAGACATCAGAATTAGACCAATCAAGTTACAGAGAAAATCCTAAGGATAGGTGCTTTGCATGCAAAAAAGAGCTTCACAAACATACAACCTACCTCTCTAAAAAACTTAATTACAAGATTGTATTAGATGGAGTCAATCTGGATGATCTTAAAGATTACAGACCAGGTATAAAAGCCTCAAAACAAGCAGGAGTTATCTCTCCCCTTGCAAAATTTAAAGTCTCAAAACAAGACATTAGAGATATATCAAGAGCATTGGGGTTTCCTTGGTGGGATAAACCTGCTCAACCTTGCTTGTCATCAAGATTTCCTTATGGCCATGAAATAACTAGTGAAAGACTAAAAATGGTTGAGAAAGCAGAAGAATATCTTAAAGAATTTGGATTATCGGAGGTTAGAGTTAGATGCCAAGGCTTAACTGCAAGAATAGAAATTCCCCAAGATGAATTAAAGCATTTTTTTAATAAATATAATGTTAGTGAGTTAGTTAAATATTTTTCTAATTTAGGATTTAATTGCACAAGTTTAGATCTTGAGGGACTAGTAAGCGGGAAACTAAATAGGTAAATATTGTCAAACAACCGTTCTGATCTGTTTAGAGACTGCTGAAGGTGGATTTCGCTCAATGACACGCAAAGAATGTTCTTTAGCGATCAAAGATTCAATTAAATATTGACTAGCTAGTTCAGGCATCATATTTTGACCACATGTAAAAATATCGACTGCCGAATAATTAGATTCAGGCCAAGTATGTATTGAAATATGAGATTCTGACAGTAATGCAATTGCCGTAACACCCTGAGGCTCAAATTTATTACTAATCAAATTCAAAACAGTTGCATTTGCCAATTTAGCAGCTCTATTTAAAATACAGCGCAAAAAAGATTCGTCATTTAATTTTTCGCGATTGCATCTATAAAGTTCCAACAAAAGGTGTTTACTTTGATGACTTAATTTTTGCTCATCAATTGACGAACTTAAAATTTGACTTTTTTTGTAGATTTCCATTTAAGATTTATTATGAAATTAAGATTAGCTAAAAATCATGCTTTTATTTAAATTATAAGTTAATCATTTGTGACGAAGCTAAGAAAGGCTGATTAAATTTATCTAGATGTGTAGCACTTATAAAACATTGACTATCTTTACCAACAGAATTTAATAACAAATTTTGCCTGGTTAAATCTAATTCAGCCAAGACATCATCCAATATAAGTATTGGAGGAACATTTAGTGTTTTAGTTAATAAATCGAGTTCAGCCATCTTTAAAGCCAAGATAAAAGTCCTTTGCTGTCCTGAGGAACCATATTTTCTAACTGAAACATTATTAATTAGAAACTCAACATCATCACGATGAGGGCCAAAATTACATTTACCAGTCAATGCTTCTATTGAACGCTGATTTAAGAGTTGTTCTGCTATTTTTTTACTAATAACTTCTTCTTCTTCTTCTTCTGGACTTATATTTTGTATCCCAGAAAGATAATTTATGTCTATTTGCTCTTGAGATTTACTTAAATGATTATGCCAATATTCAACATATGGTTTTATTTTCAATAAAGCTCTTCTTCTGCGCCTAAAAATTCTTGTACTTATTACTGACATTTGAATATCAAAGCTCTCAACAATATCTGTGGATTGGGTTTTTAAGAAACTTTCCGAACGCCAAAAATGACTTCTTTGTTTTAAAAGCCTATTAAATCTACTTATCAGGTCTAAATATACTGGTTCAAGCTGAGAGACGACTTTATCAATCCATGTTCTTCGAAAACTTGGTTCACTTCTAACAATATCTATATCATTAGAACAAAAACATACACTCCGAATATAATTCTTTATTTCACTCTGTTTTTTCAACATTGATTCATTAACATAAATTCTTTTAGGGCCTTTTCGGAATAAATTTAACTTTAAATCGTCTTTAAAATTTATCTGTCCAAAGACTACAGCCATATCGCTGTCATTCTCTATTAAGTCCTTATCACTGAATGCTCTATTAGATTTTAATTGACTTAAAAACTCAACTGATTCAAGTAAATTTGACTTACCAATACCATTGCAGCCAAGAACAATTGCTCTTTGCTCTTTAAAATCAATTTCGAAACTTTTATGGTTCCGAAAATTTTTAATTTTTAATTTATTTAAAAAAATTTTTTTTGTGCATTCATTTATTAAATTAGCTAAGTTTAAAATATTTAGATTTTCTTTAAAGAAATTGAAAAATTAAAGGGCATGTAGCTCAGTTGGATAGAGCATCAGATTCCGGTTCTGAGAGTCGGGGGTTCGAATCCCTCCATGCTCGTAACATAATTTTTAAAGTTTATATCCCATAACTCTTATTCCATTTGGATCTAATATGAATCCATTTTCCTCTAAACTTAGAAAAGAAGATACTGGAGCCTGCACAGAAATACTGCATCCAGGCATCTCTCTATTGATTTTCTCAAGAGTTACTTGAAGCAATATTGAATAAAAAAGTTCCTGATTATTACCTGGCAAAGCACTTAAATTCCACAAGTTAGCATTCAATCCCCTGTCGGAAGTAACCCTCACAAAGCCATATAATTTATTTTTTAATTCACTTTGTATGGTAAAAAAGAAACTACTTTTCTGAATAGCCTCAGAAAGAGGTTTTATTGGAAATGTCTCACAACCACAATTCGCTAAAAGCTTGTTAACTTCTTTAGCAAATGGGATTTGCGAAGAATTAACGAAATAACCTTTTGGAAGAACCAGTTTTTTTTTAGAAAAATATTGCAATGATCAACCTGTATTTCTCATGCCAGCTGCTATGCCATTAATAGTTAAAAGTGCCCCCCTCAATAATTCACTTCTACTATAAGCTCTTCTAGATTCATCTTTATCAACAATAAATTCGCTTATTGGAGGTTGTCTTGTCTGGTCTCTTAGTCTTCTTAAAAGTGAAACCTGCAAAAACCCTAAAGGTATGATTGTCTTATTTCTCAAACTTACTGATGATTTTAAGTCCCTATCAGATTCTAGGAGCTTATTTTTACCAGTAATTTCGAGTATTAAAGATTTTGTAAGATTATACTCTTTAGAAATTACATCAAAAATAGCATCAAAAGAATCTTTATTTTGCTTACTGCCAAGAGTGTCAACATAATATCTAGCAACTTCCAAATCCACCTTAGATAATGTCATTTCCACCTTAGATATAAGCATCCTAAAAAATGGCCATCTTTGATGTAAAACTCTTAATAATTCAATTTGTTGTGGATCTGAATTTAATTCAGATGATAATGCAGTGCCTACTCCAAACCAACTTGGCAAAAGAAATCTGCTTTGTGTCCAACCAAATACCCATGGGATAGCTCTTAAACTTGACAAATCTTTTGCACCTTTTTTTCTTCTAGCAGGCCTACTAGATATCTGTAATTTACTTATCTCTTCTATTGGAGTAACCTCTTGGAAGAAATTTAACAAATCAGGATTCTCATACACTAATTTTCTATAGTGAGACCTAGATTTTTCTGCCAACCTAGACATTAATTGATTCCATTCTGGTGTAGCATCAAGTCTATTATTTACCAAACTATTTTGAATTACCGCTGTAGTGACAGTCTCAAGATTATACAAAGCGAGTTCAGGAAGACTATATTTAGACGCTAAAACTTCACCTTGTTCTGTAATTTTTATTCGTCCTTTTAAAGTGCCGCTTGGTTGGGCCAATATTGCCTGATAGGCTGGTCCTCCTCCTCTCCCTACGGAACCACCTCTTCCATGAAAAAGTCTTAGCAATATATTATTTCTACTTGAAAGATTTTGGAGAGCTATTTGGGCTCTATGGATTTCCCAATTACTAGAAACAAACCCAGAATCTTTATTGCTATCAGAGTATCCAAGCATTAATTCTTGCAAAGGTTTAAAAGATTCTCCCACTTTTGGCAATAATGATCTGTAAAAATCCAATTTAAACAACTTTTCCATTACTTCTGGCGCTCTTTTAAGATCTTCTACAGTTTCAAAAAGAGGAACAACTAATAATTTTGACTTTTGTGAATTTTGATCAAGAATTCCCATTTCTTTCGCCAGTAAGAGCACTTCAAGCAAATCAGATGCACTATGGCTCATTGAAATTACATAAGAATGACAAATGCGACTTCCAAATTCTTGCTGTAATCTCTTAACCATTTTAAAAACTGAAAAGGTTTCTTCTGTAGTTTTTGTCCAGTTAACATCAGATGGAATTAGGGGTCTTTTTGTATTTAATTCATCTATAAGCCATTTAATTTTCTTTTCCTCAGACATTTGGTCATATTGCACAGATAAATCAAGATAATTTGTAAGTTCTTGTATAGCGTCACTATGCCTTGTACTCTCTTGACGAATATCTAAACTTGCTAAAGAAAATCCAAAAATATGAACCTGAGTAAGTAGGGTATTTACAGACTCACAAGTTAAATCTGTACTAATCAGGCTATTTTTAATTAATTCGAGATCATAAGTAAATTCATTGACTGATTTATAATAAAGATTTTCAACTTTATCTAGATTTTTATTATCAATTTCTCCCTCTAAGTCAAATTTCCAACCATTATCAGCTAGTAAATTATTTCTTTCTTGTGTTAACCTTAATTTTTCTAAAATATAACTTAATTTCAATCTATATGGTTCTGATCTATATCTTGTGGCCCTAGCTTCATAAATTTCTGGGAACTTAACCCTGTCCGTTTCTAGTGACTCTAATAGAGAAGAGCTGACTTGGCTCCATTGCATCGAGACACTTAATTGATCTCTAAGATTAGATGTCGCAATAATATATCTCTCCAACATCAACTGCCTTTGGTAGCACGCAGTTCTCCATGTTATCTCAGGAGTGACCGATGGATTACCATCTCTATCTGAGCCTACCCAAGAACCAAAGTTACAAAAAGATTCAGACGGCAACTGAACATCTGGATAGTTTTCAGTGAGTGCTTCAGCTATCCTGCCCCTCAATTGAGGCATCGCATTAAATAAAACTTGTTGAAAATAATGCAAGGCATAATCTACTTCGTCTAAAACTGATGGTTTAAATTGATGCAATTCATCAGTTCTCCACCAAAGTCTTACTTCTTCTTTTAATTGGTTTTTCAAAGAAGTTTTTTCTTCTTTTGTTAGAAATTGCTCAATCTGTATTTTTTTTAACAAATTTGCTACTCTTGTTTGCTTATGTCTAATCGTATGTCTTACTATCTCAGTCGGATGTGCAGTAAAAACTAAACGGATATCCATTTCCTGTAATAACTCTTCTAATTTCCCTGGTGGTACATTTAATTTTCTCAGCCTATAAAATAATTCTCTAAAAGTTACTGGAGCATTTTGCCTCGCAAGTGCTGGAGCAAAAGGATCAAGATTATCGGGCGATTTTTGAACATCCTTATTAGTAAAGCTTTGAATATATCTATCTTCCTCAACTCTTTGTTCCAAAATATTGACGAGTTGAAAATACAATGAAAAAGCCCTTGCTGCTGCAATGGATTCTGCTAAATCCATAGAATTTACTATATCAACTATTTCGTTTTTAAAAGTTTTTGAACTATCACCATCAATTTGTTTTGAATAACTTAATTCTTTAAGTTGTATCAATCTCTCTGCTTGATCATCTGGGCATTCTTCTCTGAGTACAGATTCCCATAGATCTTCTATTAAAAGACGATTTTTATCAAGTGGATCATTGTTACTTATCAGATCCACGTTATTATTTTTTATCTGTCGAGAAGATTCCATATAATCATTATGTCACAAGTGAAAATGTTAAGATCAAATATTTATTCAAATAATCAAACATTCTCGCCTTCACTCCTAATCATATCTTCAATAGAAATTTTTATTATTTGCTGAATAGAAAGACCTTTTTCAAATTGATTTATCCATTTCATGGATTGATTACCTTCTTCGAGCACTTTATAGATAGGATTCAAAAGATGCTTCATACCAAAATTTTCTGCTGTAGATGACAAATCTGATAATAAGTTTTGAATCCATTCTCTACAAATAACTTTTTTACCATCTTGCCAGTGAATTAATTCTGAATTCAAACTATCTTTAGCAGCATTAGTTTCATTTTGATCACATATTTCTGATAATTTTTCAATAGAAAAAAAACTGGCATTGAGAGGATCTAAATTATTTATATTTTCAAAAAGATTTAAAATCCTTAGTTCTATCATGGCCGTTATTCCTAAAAGCAAGTTAATATCATAAACAAAATCACAAATTCTTAATTCCAAACGATCAAGAATTAAAGGTCTTTGGGGACCATTTGGTCTTATTGAAGACCAAAAATGCCTGATATTTTGCATATTTTTATTAGCTATATTTTCCTCGATCCAATCGATATAAGAATTATGATTTATAAAAAAAGGCACCTTACTTGGTGTTTTAGGAAACTGCATCCATCTCTGAGAGTGATTTTCCGTAATTGTATTATTTAAAAAAGGTGAACTAGCACTTAGGGATAGATATAAAGCAGCCTCAGATCTTATTAGTCTAATAGCCGCAAAAAGCTTATCTATATCATCTATTCCTATGTTTATATGTACACTTGAAGTTGCAATAGAGGTTCCATAATTATCTTGTATAAATTGATGGTAAACATTTTCGATATCTGATCTTTGAAATTGATTATCGTGTTTAAAACAAAGAGTTGATGAAGGAATGATTGTTAAATTTTTAGTATTTAGCCACTTTCTTAACTTTTTTCTTGGAGTTATTAATTTCTCATATAAAAAATTGTAGTCTTTTTCAGGTGTTGTTATGTATTCAACGTTTCTGTTATCTGGCTCTTTGACAAAATCAGGAAATTTTTTCTCAATTTCTGCCGAAACACCAATATGAGAATTTAAAGAACCTGTGAAAAGTTCTACCTCAAAACCCTTATAAAGATTATTTTGACTCATTTATTTATCCAAACAGGCTAATGCTTTTAGTATCCCCTTTGCTTTATTTATCGTCTCTTGATATTCATTTTCAGGAAAAGAATCAGCAACAATTCCGGCTCCAGCTTGCACTGAAACATCATATTTACCATCTCTTGTGGGTTTAACTATCATAGTTCTTATTGTAATTGCAGTATTTAATGCACCATTAATATCAATAGATCCATAAACACCAGCATATGGTCCTCTAGCATCTTTTTCAAAGTCTTTAATTAATTGCATAGCTCTTATCTTTGGCGCACCAGTTACTGTCCCAGCGGGAAAAGATGCTTTTAGCAAATCCCATACATCAGCATTTTTTTTCAAAATACCCTCTACTTCACTAACTATATGCATCACATGTGAATATTTCTCGATAACCATTAAATCCTTGACCTTCACAGTACCAATTTCACAAACTCTTCCAAGATCATTTCTCCCAAGATCAATAAGCATTACATGCTCAGCAACTTCTTTTGGATCTTTTAATAAATCCTTTTCTAATTCCAAGTCTTGTTGATTATCAATACCTCTAGCTCTTGTGCCAGCTATTGGTCTTAAGCTTGCAACAATCTGACTATTTTTATTTTTTTCAGCTTTAACCATTACTTCAGGACTTGAACCTATCAGATACCATGAGCCAAAATCAAAAAATGACATGTATGGAGATGGATTAACCATCCTCAAACTTCTATATAAATTAAAGGGATCATTACTGACTTGAGTCTGGAATCTCTGACTTATAACTATTTGGAAGATATCTCCCTTTCTTATGTATTCTTTTGCGGCAAGAACTGCATCTTCAAAATCTTTTTTCTTCCAATTACTTTCTAGATCTAAATTCAAATTCTCATTTTCGTTCCAGTCTAAAAACTCATTTTCTTTCAAAGGAACTCTCATTAAATTTCTAGTTTTTTCAATTTTAGAAATTGAGTTTAGATACAAATCTTCAACCGAGGAATCCTTTGAAGAAGTTGTATCTGCATAAACAACTGCTGTAATACATCTTTTTATTTGATCAAAAACAACTAACTGATCAAAAAACATCCAAGAACCATAAGGGATATCGTTTTCTGGAATTTCATTTATTGGAACGCTTGGTTCTATTTGATTTATTAATTCATAACCCCAAGAGCCATATAACTGTCCAATTGATGGTAATTCATCAAGTGTGGTTGACTTATATTCCTTTGTCCAGCTCTTCAAAATATCAAAAGGATCACCTTTATGTGTTTCAGTTTTGCCATTGTTCCAAGTTTTAACTATTTTTTCTCCATAACAAACGGCCTCCCAAAGAGGTTGAGTAGCAACAATACTCCACCTACCTAAACTTTCCCCACCTTCAACAGATTCAAGAAAAACACCATGAGAATCTTTTGAGGATAATTTTAACCAAGTCGATAAAGGAGTCTCTAAATCTGCTGGCCAAGTTTGAAAAATAGGTATAAAGTTTTTACCTTCTTTGTAAGCCTTAAAAAAACTATCTTTCTGTGAGCTGATCATACTAATAGTGTCAGCCCAAATTATAATTATTTTCTTCTGTTATATCAACTTTAAGGAAGTTAATCAAAAGTATTCTTAGTTGTAAATTTCAAACCAGCAGGATTAGGGTTCTCGCCTATTCTTCTAGGATTATGACCAACTTTCTCTCTGCCTTCATTAACTTTTTCAGAGAAAACTCCATCTTTTGGATGTAAAAATTCAATGTCGCCACCTGGGAAAATTCGGTAGATTTTAAAATCTTCAATTCTTGGTTTGAAAGCTCTTAATTGAGTACCTAATGCAAGGCATTGCTCTTTTCTTGCAAAGTACATTAAATTATCACCTTCATGCATAATAGCCGCTCCACCGGTGGGCAATTCAAATGCTTGTTCCTTTGAACTTTTCCATACAATCGCATATTTTTCTTCGGTTTCTGCTGAGTTTAATAAACCCCCAGTACTTCCTATATGCTTTGGAAATTGACCAACTAAAGTTTCAGTCATCCTTAATTTTAAGTTATTTATAATAAGAAATTAGCATTCATATTTTGCAAAATTCAAAATTCACAAGAAATTTTCTACATTATTTAATATATGGAAAACTTATTTCTAATCTTTTTTTGAATCTGAAATCGGAAAAAATACTGTCAAACCAGTATCACGCCTTTGTGTGACATGCCCTCCTAAACTTGCTAACAACTTTTGAGTAGCATTTTGACTAAGTTGTAAACTACCTGTTTGAGGATTCCAATTTAAAACAGGACCAATATCAGAGCCGTTATCTTTTTTTAGAATTTCTTTTTGATTACTTTCTAATTTTTGTACTTTTAATTGAAGTTTAAGTTTTTGACCAGCTGGTCTTAATTCCAAAATTAACGTACTACCTTCTTTTAATCCTCTAGTATTTTTATCAATTAATCCACTTAACATTAATTCCAATTTTTCAGAATCACTCAAAATTTGAGGAAGTTGATTCGGGATGTCAATCTTTAAAGAAATCCCACGTCGATTTAATTGTTTATTCCATAAAGGAGAAAGCTTTTTAAAAATTTCGGCTAAATTAATTTTTGCCAAGTTACTTAATGACGGCACTTCATTACTCACTAATTCTGCTGCATTAAAGATTAAACCAAACCTATCAATTTGTTCATTACATTCATTATCTATTTGAATTAAACGACTCTTCATTGAGTCGTCCATCTTATATTTTTTTAAAGTAGAACTTATAAGGGTTCTTATTGTTGCCAAAGGCGTTCTTACTTCGTGAGATATCGCACGTAATAATTTTGCTTCAGTTATTTGCACATTTTTTTCATCGTTTTTTACAGAATTCTGTATGTTATGGCTTGGCTCAATATTTGCTAATTTTGCCGATAAAATTGGCCAAAATAATTTCTCAAATTGATTATTAATATTAAGGTTACCTAAATTATTGATTGCATTACGAAATTTTACTCCCTCCTCATAATTTTCTTGATTTAATTTTGCATGTATTAATTCAATTGAAAGTTTTAGGCTTTCTTCATCACACTTCATTAATAGAATTTTCTTATCTTTTTCTCCTACAATTGATAATATACATTGAAAATTTGGGGTAATTATCATCAGAAAAGGTTCATAACCATCTACTTGACTAAGACTTAAGACTTTATAATTACTAACTAAATCGAAATCTTTTTTTGTTTTGTCTGAATTATTGAATGGTAAAAAACCTGCATTCTCTTTTTGAAAGTATGGAAACCCCTCAGGAGACCAAAGCCATCCATGAAGTTGATTTAAAAATTTTTTATCATTAATAGCTGGCAAAGGAGAGGCAACCCAAATTCCCCCATTTTTATAATTCTGAGATAGGAACTCTTTTTGAATAACTTCTAAAGAAGCCCACCACATTCTTCTAGATGTATGATCATCCACATATATAGTTTGAACTCCTTTAATCAAAAGGTCTTGAATTTTTTTTATAGTTATATCTGATTTCATCAACTTCTTAATGATCTAGAACGTTTTAATATAGATAAAACAAATCCAATAGATATAAAATTAGTCACCAATGACGTTCGACCATAGCTCATAAAAGGAAGGGGAATTCCAGTAACTGGTCCTAATCCAATAGTCATAAATAAGTTAATAATTATTTGGAATAAAAAAGTTGAGGCTATTCCAATAACAATTAGAGATTCAAAGTTAGTCCTAGCAATTGTGGCAGTATTAATAAGTTTTTTAATCAAAAAAAAGAACAAAAATAAAACTATTATGCACCCAACGAAACCCAATTCTTCACCTAAAGCACTGAATATAAAATCAGTATGTTGTTCTGGAATAAATTGCAAATTAGTCAGTTTACCTTTTAGCAAACCAGTCCCAAATAATCCTCCAGAACCAATTGCAATTTGACTCTGTATCAAATGATATCCACCACCTAATGGATCTCTATTTGGATCTAAAAATAAAACTAATCTATCTTTTTGATATTCTTTTAAGCCATATTGCCATAAGATTGGTGTCAATTTTGCCACTAATAAATGGAACAAAATAGCGAGAGCAGAAAAAATAATTTTCTTTTTCGAAGATCTATAAGCAAGATATCCTATAAATGGAATCCAAAAAATAAGAAGAGTTGGTAAGGTTAAATATAATATAGATGTACCTATACAAAACACTAAAATCAAAATCCACTCAATGGGCATTTTCGACCAATAGAGCATAACACCTGTCAAAACAAGTAAAACTAAAGAGGTCCCTAAATCCGGTTGAAAGAAAATTAATAACCAAGGAATAACAACTACTAATAAGGGCAATACTAAATCTCTTATTGTTAAAATAGTTTTTTTATCCAGTACTAAAGCAAGAATTAATACAGTACTTAATTTAGCAATTTCTGAAGGCTGAAAAGAAAAGATGCCCAAATTTAGCCATCTTTGTGCTCCAGAAACTGAGATTCCAAAAAAATAAATTAGAAATAGTGATAATAAAGTACAAAAATAGAATGGAATCAAATACTTTCTAATTCTCTCTAAAGGTACATAAGAAATAAAAAATGCCAAAAAATAACCAAAAAAACCAGTTAAAATATGACCTGAAAAATTCGATGCAGTTAAATCTCCCTGAATACTTTTTATTAATAAACCAGATATAATAACTAAAAAAAGAGGGATCAAAAGAAGTGGAGAAAACAGAAATCCTCTTTTAAAGTTGTCTATTTTTGGGAAAAATACACTTTTATTTAATGAAGAAATTCTCCTAAACATCAATTATCCATTAACAAATTGATTCTTAATTAATTGCGCTAAATTAACAAATTCAGCGGAACTTTGTTTATCTGGCTGACTTATTGAGATTGGTATTCCTTTATTACTTTCATCAACAAGAGGAATTTCAATAGGAATTTGGGCTAATAATGGTAGATCATTTTCTTTAGCTAATGTGTGTCCCCCACCTTTACCAAAAATTTCATATTTTTTATTTGGCATGTCTGGTGGAATAAAGACTGACATATTTTCTACAATCCCTAATAAAGGTACACCAAGTTGTTTAAACATTGCTAATCCCCGCCTTGCATCTTGTAAAGATACTTTTTGAGGAGTTGTTACAACAATAGCTCCAGAAATAGGAACAGATTGAGAAAGGGAAATTTGAGCATCTCCTGTTCCTGGAGGCAAGTCAATAATCAAAAAATCAAGATTATTCCATTCAACTTGATAAAGAAATTGACGGATAATACTATTAAGCATCGGTCCTCTCCATATAACTGGCTGACCTTCTTCAATAAGGAAACCCATTGATACTAAAGAAATTCCATATTTATTTATTGGTATTAATCTTTGATCACTGCCACTACCTTCTGTAACCTTTGGATTCTGTTCAGCAACTCCCATCATTATTGGAGTATTGGGTCCATATATATCCGCATCCAGCAAACCAGTTTTTAAGCCTAATTTAGCTAGTGAACAAGCGAGATTAACTGCAATAGTACTTTTCCCAACTCCACCTTTACCACTGCTAACAGCTATGATATGACGGATTCCATCAATCTTCTGTAACTCAGGCGTATTACTTTGATTTTTAGATTCTGTGTTGGAAGGATTATTATCTATTTCTATTTGAACATCATCAATATCTTCAAAATCCAGAAGTACTTTTCTAACCTCTTTTACAATTCTATCTCTCTGAGAATTTGCAAATGATGGTAATGATAATGTTACGATTACTCTCGGTATAGTTACTCTTACATTTTTAATCCAAGCTAATTCAATTACATTTTTCTGTGATCCAGCATCTAGAACTTCTTGTAAAGCAAAATTCGCATCTTCTATTGTGGTCATTAAGTTTTTAAATATTTTGACAAGGTAGTCGACTGTTTAAAAGATTAAGAACTATGTCGAACTATCAAATAATAGGCAATTAGGACCCCCTAAGAGAAATTATAAAGGGAAACTTATAATTAACCAAAAAATTTTTTTACAAGAATTACTAAATACATGTTCAAAGAACCTCCTAAAAACTCTAGAGAAAAAACTAAAAATCTCTTATTAACTCTACAAGACAAAATTTGTTCAGGACTTGAAAATATAGATGGCAAAGGGAAATTTATAGAAGAATCCTGGCTAAGAGACGAAGGTGGTGGTGGACGATCAAGAGTATTGAAAGATGGTTCTATTTTTGAGCAAGCAGGAGTAAATTTCTCTGAAGTAAAGGGAAAAGAATTACCCCAATCTATTATCTCTCAAAGGCCCGAAGCAAAAGGTCATGAATGGTTTGCAACAGGAACTTCTATGGTGTTGCATCCTAAGAATCCATATATTCCAACAGTTCATCTGAATTATCGATATTTCGAAGCAGGTCCTGTTTGGTGGTTTGGAGGAGGTGCAGACTTAACCCCTTTTTATCCTTATCTTTCTGATGTGAGGAATTTTCATAACGAACATAAAAAAGCTTGTGAGAAAGTAGATAAAGATTTACATAAAGTTTTCAAACCATGGTGTGATGAATATTTCTTCTTAAAGCATAGAAATGAATCTAGAGGCATAGGAGGTATTTTTTATGATTATCAAGATGGTTCAAACAGTATTTATAGAGGAAAAAATCAAAATGGAGAGGCATCAAAAGCTTCCCAGAATATTGGCAAATCTAATTTAAATTGGGATAATTTATTTTCCCTAGCGGAAAACTGTGGACAAGCATTCCTCCCTTCATATTTGCCGATTATTGAAAAAAGAGCTACGCAAACATATTCATCGAAGGAAAGAGAATTCCAGCTTTATCGAAGAGGTAGATATGTCGAATTCAATTTAGTTTGGGATAGAGGAACGATCTTTGGATTACAAACAAACGGCAGAACTGAGTCTATCTTAATGTCCTTACCGCCTTTAGCCAGATGGGAATATGGATATAAAGCTAAAAAAGGTTCACGAGAAGAATTTCTCACATCAATTTTTACAAAACCCCAAGATTGGTTAAATGATAAAGGATTAGAGAAATTCTGTGTAGAGAATAATATCTTTGATTAAAAATTATCAAATAACTTTTTCAGGTATATTAAATAGGTGTCTTGAATAAAGAACCATCACTTTTCAATTGAAGTTTTTCTCCAAGTTCATTTTCTAAAGAGATTAATTCATCCCTATGTGCTCTTAGTCTCATGAAAGTTGAATCATTTTCATTTTTGTTGATCAACCTTAATTCAAATTTCTCCTCTCTTGCTGATTTTTTAAAATAAACAATTCCAGACAAAGGGCCACCAATTAAGCCTAAAAGAATAGGCCACCAACCTAATTCAGGATATATTTGAATAATTACTAATCCCAAAGCACAAGAACCAAAACCGCCAAGAAAACCTAAAAAAATTGCTAAAAATTTACTAGAAACAACTTGTCCCTTAAATATTAAAATTCTTTGTTCAAAATCTCCTCCTGTTTGCTTCCATCCCCTCAAATTAAGCCATTCACATAAACCATTAAGAACCTTAACTGGCTGCTGGGAAGATGAAACCTCAACGATAGTTGTTCTATCTTTACTAGAAGCCCTAAGAAAAAAAAATAATCCTATGGCCAAAAGAATTGTCAGCAATAATGTTGAATTTAAGGAATAGGACATTAAATAAATTTTTTCTTGTAACTCGAGAATAAAAATTAAATTTACATCATATTATAATTTTTTGGATTTATTCTGTAAAATATGATTATTAGATAAAAATTCTTAATTAAATAAAATCTTAAGTAATATTCTAAATCTTAAATTACTTTAAATACTTTTTAAAATGACTATCAAAAATAAAAATATCGATCTTGTTCATAGCGATTTAACAGAAGATTTATACAATTTTTATAAAAAATCATCATTCCTAGCTATTGATACTGAAGCAATGGGTTTAATTCATGGTAGGGATAGACTTTGTTTAGTACAAATATGCAATGAATTTGAAAGAACATCCTGTATAAAAATCGATCTTAATACATCTTCTTCGCCTCATTTAAAAGTACTTCTTGAAGATGACAAAATTACTAAAATCTTTCACTATGCGAGATTTGATGTAGCAGCTCTAAAATGTAATCTTGGAATTAATACAAAAAATATTTTTTGTACAAAAATTGCTAGTAAATTGGCAAGAACTTATACAAATAAACATGGTTTAAAGGATTTAATTAATGAATTGTTAGGTATAGAATTAGACAAAAGCTCACAAAGCAGTGATTGGGGTAGTAACGAAGATTTAACACAAGATCAATTAGATTATGCAGCAAATGATGTTAGATATTTAATTGAAGCTATGCATAAATTAAAAGTTATCTTAGAAAGAGAGAATAGATATGAATTAGCTCAAAAATGTTTCGAAACAATTTCTGTACATGTTGATTTAGACATACTAAGATTCTCGAATATATTTGAACATTAAGAATTAATCTTCAGTTAAAAAATTATCTTCACCATCAATAGTTTCCATAAGTTTATCAAGTATTCTTGTAGAACTTAATTTATCTCCATCATTTTTTTCACAAATTTCCAAGAGATTTTGAGCAACTTGTATTTTTTCTTGTAAATTTTTCGAGCCTTCTTTTGCAATTTGAATTTCCACTTTCTTCTTAGCAGAAGATAAGCTTATACTCATAAGTTTTGCAATCTCTGCGCAAATTTTTAGATATTGGCGATCATTTATTGGATACATAAAAGAATTAATAATTAATACATTATTGCCATTTACTAAGATAACAAATGAAGGTTGATGGAATCTACGATTTTCTTACTTGCTCCAGATCCCCCCATTCTTTTTTTCCCAATTTTTGCTTGTTCTAACCTATGAACTTTTTGTTTCAAAAGTAAACTTAAATGTTTTAAAAGATTTTTTTTGTTCTTGCAAACCAGAACACTTCCTCCCAATAATCTTGATTGCCTTTTTGCAAATGATTTCGTAAATTGTGGCCCAGAACCAGGTAGAGAAAGAGATGGAATTCCAAGGCCAGCAATTTGCTCTGTAGCAGTTCCTGCATTAGATAAGCCAACTTCTGCCATATTGGCCCATAAATTAAATTTACCTTTTCCAATTACTAAATATTGATCTTTCTTTTTCCATACTGAATCTTCATCGATTAGAAATTTAACTTCACTCTGTTTTATAAAACCATATTTATTTAAATAACTTTGAATTTGAATAACATTCGCATTAATGCTCAAAGGCAAAAGTATGAACAAATTCTTTGATAAAGGATAATCTTGCAAACAATTAAGAAATTTATCAAGATTTTTAAGAGCTTCAGGGTATCTACTTCCAACTAATAAAATAATCCTTTTAAAAGAAATAATATTTGATATCTTTTCATTTTTTTCATTAACAAAATCCATCATTGGATTACCCAAGAATTTTGCATCAATATTTTTTTTATTCAAATTATTAGCTGTGATTTTATCCCTCATAATTAAATTTTTACATCTTGGAGATTTCATTAAAAACATTTCCCATGGATCCCATTCAGAGCCTTTAAATTTATGATAAAAATCACTTAAAGCCCATCCTGGACCACTCCTCCACGTATGATCGCTTTTAGGCGTTCCAACAAAACAAAATTCGCATTCTGAACTCCAAGCAAAAAATAATGGCAAAAAATCCCCCACTGCAATAATTTTGAATTTATCTTTAGACTTTTGTTTTACAATAAAATAATTTTTTAAATTATAAATTAAAAATCCAGCACACAAATCAAGCAAAAACCCTTTAAGACTTTGATTACTAAAGCCTCCACTAGGAAGTTCTTTCAAAAACCCTATTTTACGAAAATTATTTGATTTTATAGAATTAAAAACCTCCCCATTGCCCACCAGAGGCAAAACTTCAATATTTTGATTTTTTGTTTTTTTTAATAATCTTTTTATTATCTCTAATGCAATTACATCTTCTCCATGGCCATTGCAGATAAATAATAGAGATTGAGACATATTGCTGGTAAGATCATTAAGAGACATATTTATGTCTAAATCGGCGGCATGGCCAAGTGGTAAGGCAGAGGATTGCAAATCCTTTATCCCCAGTTCGAATCTGGGTGCCGCCTTTGATATTCTGGGTAAAAGGTTAGCTATGGTTATCTCCAAAAACTTAAGTTTCGAGAATCTATTTCTAAATTTCAAAGTTTTTAAAGTATCAGGTTAGTAATAGGTGAATCGACCTTTTTCACTTTTTAATAGTATCCCATGAATTTACCTACTAACTGGAATTCTAAAATTAGTTTTTCATTCAAAATTATTTTTGAATTATCAACTTATCTAAGCAAAAATTACTTTCTACTCTCAAAAATACACATTTGATTTTGTTTAAAAGTATTTCCTTACTTTTCTTATTATCTAAATTTTTAAATTTTAAGCAATCTAAGTTTTATTGGCAAAATGAGGACCTTCAGAAAAAGCAATTAATCTTTGATTATTAAAATCACCATTATGTTCTTTGTCGTAAATAAATAATCATCAGAGTTTTTTAATTGACTAATTTCATTTAAAAAAACATCTTCATTTAATTTCAAAAATTCTAGTTTTTTTTACAATCTAAAACATCAAAGAAATATTTAAATTTGATTTGAACAACTATTTGAAAATAATTAGTAAAGCAATGCAAACCATTAGCTCAAAACTTATGGCAATTTAAATCAAAAATTTTGAATATTAATATCATCTACAATATTTCTATATATGAAATCAGCTACAAAGTTATTTCCTTCAAGATTAGGGTGTGACATATCACTTTCATAATAATCATGTGACATAGTTAATTCTTTCATAACTGATGCATCAATACAAAAATCAATAAGCTCACATTTTTTCCTGAGATGTTCGTAAATAAAGTTATATACTTCAGGACCATTATCCATTAAGTGAGAGAGTAAAATATTTGAGTAGATATTATCTTGACCATTTACTTTTGCTTGTTTAACCATGTCTTTTCTACTCATTCCTAGTCCGTAAGTAGGTTGTAAAAAGACGTAATATTTTGAATTCATCGAAGAAGCAATTGAGTGCATCAAGTTCACGTTCATAAACCATAATTCCGAAGCAACTATTAATTTTTCTTCCATATCCTTTGTAAGTTTTTTCTCTTTTTGAAGAGAATTAATAAAATTTTTATTATTAACAATTAAATATTTTGAATTTCTAAACCCGTTTTTTTGAGGTTTTACCCCTTCTAGTTGCCATGAGATTCTCAAGTCTGACCTCAAAAAATTAGAAGTAAAAGTAATTAGTTTATAAAGCTCTGTTGATTCAATGCAAATGAATTTACATTTAAAAAATCTTCCGTTTGATGTATCTAGAAATGAACCATTAATCCCCTCTAAAATCATATTTGGAGCATAAATATTAGCTTTTTCAATATAATGATCATGTGTAAAATATTTTTCATTTATTCCGTTATAACTAATGAAGATTCTTGGTATTGAGTATTGAGTAGAAGCAATAAGTCTTATCAATTCTTGGGAACTTGAAGCTCCTCCTATACCAAAGTTTGATATCTCTACATTTAAATCCGAACTATTTCTATTGATAATATTAAATAAACGATATGGCCAAGTTCCATTTTGACCTGAAAAATTTGTCCCTAAAGGATCTGTGGTAGACCCCCCAAATACACTAATCTTAAAAGTCTTTTTATCTTTATTAGAATTATTTATTTTGGAATGTAATTTAGAGCCCTTTATTTCTAACGATTTTGAATTTTTAAGAATATCAAAGTCTTTTAAATTATGAGCATGTCCAACTGCAGGATCTATATTAAATTTCCAATGATTGATATTAAATTCTTTATTCGCCCAATTATTGAATAATTTAGCAAAGACTTCGAGAATGACTAATATAATAAATAACAATAGTGAATTTATAATCACAATTCTGGAAAAATTGTTTTTAAATTGATTATTCATATAATTTTATTTTTTTAATTTAAAATTATATTAATTTTATTTTTCATTTTATTCGCTATTATTTACTAAAATTTTAGAACGTTTTTAAAAGTAAATTTTTTAGATGCCTGAATGAATAACTTTACTAAAGAGGAAAATCGTTATTTCCTAAAATATATAATCAATATTAGACGGTCAAAAGTTACTTATATCGTTCTTCTCTTAGCACTGATTCCAAGAGTAATATGGATGACAAGAGACATAATGCCCGACTCTAGTTTTCTTTCATTAAACATAAAACTTAATTTCGATAATTTTATTAATAATCTAAATTTGATAAATTCTTTTTCAATTAAAGCTTTATCTGTTGGTTGGCCGTTCATATTGATATCTTTATTTGAATTAATAAAGTCAAAAAATATTCAACATTTAAGTCTCGCCAGAATCCATAGTTCTAAAGGAAGAAAATACGCCGATTTAATTTACTACATTCTCTCGATGGTTGAATTCAAATTAAGTTATTTAACTTATTTTGCTACTCTGGGTATCTCTAGATTTTCAACCGGTTTTAAAACATTTTTGAACAATATATATGAAAGCTTAGTACCTTTGGATGTTTTTTCTAATAGTTTTACATCCTTCATAATGTTTATTTTGGGATTATTAATATTTGAATTAGGTATGTACATATCTCACCGAATTTCTCATGCATTTCTTTGGGAAATCCACGAATTTCATCATTCAGCAACAGAAATGAATATCTTAAATCATAGTCGTGTAGGCACACTCCATCAAACAATAAATGGAATCATAGATTTACCATTGGTTTTGCTTGGTGTTGTATTTGTAAATCAAGCTATTGAACAAGGGCAATGGCCTTTATTTGTTTTGTGGACAATATTTGGCATAGCTGGGGATTGTTTTGGTTTTATTGGACATAGCTCGCTTAAATTAGTTTTTCCAAAACCAATTTCTTATATTTTCTTAAGTCCGAGCTTACACTGGTTGCATCATTCTGATAATCCAAAACATTTCAACAAAAATTTTGGAAGAGTTTTATGTATATGGGATCAATTATTTGGTACCTACTTAGATGAAAGTAATTTAAAAGATATAAACGGATTCGGTATTAAAGACAGTGAATACAATAAATTCAATCCTTTGTATTGTTATTACGTTTTACCTATTAAAAAACTTTACAAAAAATTAAAGATTAAATTTAGAGTCTCTTTATAGACTTAATCTTTTCATTTTAATAATCATTATCAGCTACACACATTCCCAAACACCCAATTCCATTAGAAGGAGTTCTTTTGCAGTGATTACATAAAACCTTTTCATTATCTAGTATCGCTTGGGATTCTTTGTTAGTTGAATCATTTGCAAAATCAATGTTTAGCTCATCATTTCTCATTATTATTACTTTTGCTTGAATCGATACTAACAACAAGAGAAGGATTAGTGTTGGAAGAGGGTATATCCATAATTTTTACAGTTTCTTTAGGCTCATCAATAACTTGATTTTCTTCAGCACTCTCATCAACTGCACAAGCTTCAAGAGCCTCTCGAAGAAGTGAATCAAAAGTTGCTCCAGGTAATCTATGTCTAGCAACCTCAAGAAAAGTTCTCGGTAACGATTCAGATGCAGCATCTCGTAAAGCAGGATTATTCTTTCTATGTTCTTGTTCTTCTTCTATTGATTTGATAAACCTCAGTGTGACGTCTCTTTTGGTAGAAGCTTTTATCAGCGTATCGTTTTCAGGATTACTAACATTAGGTTCATTCTCAAGATCATTCAGTCTTTTTTCCAAACTATTTAAAACTTCATTAGCTTCTTTACTAATATGCGCTAATTGACCATCGGATAAATTAGGTAAATCAGCGACAAAAACTTTCCCATGATCCCTTAGTGTCAAAAAAGTTGGTCTTGGGCCTTGAGCCTGTCTACCACTTGATTCAGAATTATTACCTATTGGTCTTTTTGGAGGTGTAGGGCCAGCTGAACTACGTCTACGTGTAATTCTTTGATTATTTGCAAAAGGCATTGAATAAAGGTTAAATCTTAATACTTAAACTTCCGATATAATTCGGCGGTAATTTTATTATATTACACCTAACTTTTTCATTTGGGTATAAAAAATAATTTTTTAAAACTGATTTAAAAAAGATAAAAAAATTTAAGTTAAAATTTCCGGCAAAAACTTACTAATTGTTGAATCATTTTTTCTAACTATCTTTCCAATTTCCCAACTATCTATGTCATGATCTTTACAGATACTTAGTATCGCGTCCTTAAATTGTTTATCGATTATTAAACAAAATCCCACTCCAAGATTAAAAGTATTCCAAAAATCTTTTTCAGGAATCGATCCTTTCTCTTTAAGAAATTTAAATAAAATAGGTATCTCCCAAGAACTGGTATTTATATAAGGAATAAAATCAGAAGGGATACATCTTGGTAAATTTTCTGGAATTCCTCCTCCAGTAATATGAGACATTGCTTTAATTTCTATATTTTCAGATAATATTTGGTTAATCACATTATTGTAAATTTTTGTAGGTTTCAACAACTCATCATAAAAATTTAAGTGAGAAATTTTTTCAAATTCTTTATCTATTTGATTATTGTTTTGAATAATTTTTCTCACTAAACTAAAGCCGTTACTATGCACTCCATTACTTTTTAAAGCAATTATTGTGTCATTTTCAGATACTTTTTTACCATTAATAAGCTTATCCTCATCAACTATGCCAACACAAAATCCTGCAAGATCATACTTATTTTTTGAATAAAATCCGGGCATTTCAGCAGTTTCTCCACCGAGCAATGAACAGTTATTTTCTCCGCAGCCATGTGAAATTCCCTTAACAACCCTCAATAATTGTTTCTTATCAAGTTTCCCAGTAGCTATATAATCCAAAAAAAATAGAGGTTTTGCCCCACTAGTAATGATATCGTTCATGCACATTGCAACTAAATCAATACCAACCTCAAAGTGAAAGTTTTTACTTTGGGCTAATTCTAGTTTTGTTCCAACACCATCAGTTCCTGAGACAAGAACTGGTTTTTTAAAACTATCGATGGGAATTCTAAACAAACCTCCAAACCCACCAATTCCCTCAATCACATTAGATGTATGAGTTCCTTCAACTGCCTGTTTTATTTCGGAAACAAATTCTCGCCCAGCTTCTATATCAACACCTGATGTTTTGTAATCCATAAAATAAAAATGATAGACTTTCCCTATATAGATATTCCTCTTAAGATTGCTTTTGTCCAGTAATTATTTATCAAATAGATTTATTTTTTAAAAACAAAGTGAAGAAAGTAATAATAACGAAAACTGAAGAAATAGAAAATTGGAGAAGAAATATAAATAGCGAAATTAACTTCATTCCAACAATGGGTAATCTTCATAATGGACATATAAAACTAATATCAACAGCAAAAAATGACAATTCTAATGTTAATTTAGTAAGTATTTTTATTAATCCACTTCAATTCGACAACAAGTTAGATTTAGAGAATTACCCTAAAACAATTGATAATGATATAAAAATCTCATTTTCAAATGGCGCAGATGCAATCTTCATCCCAAGTATTGAAGAAATATATCCACCGAATAATAAAAATATCAAGTTCCTAAAAGCTCCCAAAGAATTATCTTCTTCATTATGTGGATTAAATCGAATTGGACATTTTGATGGCGTTTGTACAGTAATTTATAGATTACTAAATCTCATCAAGCCAAAAAATCTTTATTTAGGAGAAAAAGATTGGCAACAACTTTTAATTTTAAAAAATCTTGTCCTAAGTAAAAAATTAAATGTTGCTATTAAATCTATTCCGACACAAAGAGATTTTGATGGAATTCCTTTAAGTTCACGTAATGTACATTTATCAAAAAGAGAAAGAAAATTGATTAGTTTTTTTTCAAATGAGTTATTAGAAGCAAAAAAAAATTTTCAACACGAAAAAAAGATCAATTTAAAAGAAATAATTAAAAAGCTATCAGCAAAAAAAATTTCAATTGAATATTTAGAACATTTACACCCCCATACACTCCAAAAAGCAAGACTTGAGGATAATATTTCGTTACTGGCTGGTGCGATAAGATGTGGAGAAACAAGATTAATTGATCACGTTTTTCTAATGAAAAGAATGCCGATTATTGCAATTGATGGTCCTGCAGGGTCAGGTAAAAGCACCGTAACAAAGTTAATAGCGAAGAAACTTAAACTTTTATATTTAGATACTGGAGCAATGTATAGGGCATTGAGTTGGCATCTGATAAAAGAAAATATTGACTATAAAAAAGAAAAAGAATTACAGAATATTCTTGAAAATATATCTATTGTTTTCAAGTCGAATACAAATTCACATCAGGATGTTTATGTTAATAACTACTGTGTTACTGAAGAAATTAGGTCGCAAGAGATAAGCTCCATCGTTTCTAAAATATCCTCTATAAAAGAAGTAAGAAAATTCTTAGTAGCAGAACAAAGAAAAATTGGTGATTCAGGTGGACTTGTAGCTGAGGGAAGAGATATAGGAACTACTGTTTTTCCTCATGCAGAACTTAAAATATTTTTAACTGCTAGCATCGATGAAAGAGCAAAAAGAAGAAAATCTGATAAAAATAGCAAAGACTCACAAGAAATAGAACTTAACACATTAAAAGAACTTATAAAGAAAAGAGATTTTGAAGATTCTAATAGGGAAATTTCACCTCTCATAAAAGCGAATGACGCAATAGAAATTATTTCGGATGGATACACAATTAATGAGGTGGTGGATAAAATTATTGATCTTTATAATGACAAGATTCCTAAAGAGACTGAGCTCAAATAAATTCAAGAAATACTTTCCAAAAAACCGTTTACAGAGTCTTCTAAAATATCAAGGACATAATCGAAGCCTTCATCACCTCCAAAATATGGGTCAGGAACTTCTTGATCATTAAAAACTGTTCTAAAATCTTGTATTTTTTTAATTGATGCAAAACCAGCTGAAGCTGTTCTATTTTTAAGATCCTGAATATTTCTAAAATTTGAATCGTCCATCGCAATAATATAGTTAAATTCATCAAAATCTTTGTTGGTAATTTGACGAGCCCTGCTTAAGATATTTATATCTCTTCTTTCTGCCGCAATTCTCATCCTAGAGTCAGCTTTTTTTCCAATATGCCAACTCCCAGTTCCAGCAGAATCTACAACAAAGCCATCGGTTAAGCCCTTCTTTTCAATTAGACTTATAAAGATAGCTTCTGCTGCAGGAGACCTACAAATATTTCCCAAACATACAAAAAGAACAGAAATTTTTTTCATATGATTTCAAATTTCAATAAATTATAAGACTTTTAAGTAGTAAATAAAACTTCTTTAATTAAAGATTCAGTAAATTCTTTACCAAACAAACTCGACAACATTGGCCTCGCTGGATCGTTATCTCTTCTAAAATTCAAATAATTATTCTGACCCTTTAATAATTCTTTTTGCAGTTCAATATTGACTTCTTTGCTTTCGAAAAGAATTTCCAAATACAAATCAAGATATTCCTTAAATGAGGTATAAAGCTGATTAGCAATTAAAAAATCACTTCTTTCTTCTTTAGGTAATTTTGACCATATTACACCTGGAGAAAAAAAACTAGCTACATCCGCAGACATTTCTTCAGCTAATGGGAGTGATGAATGACAATGATTTTTGAGTTTGATAAGTTTTTCTAATAACTGATTATTGTATTGATTTTCTATTTTTAATGAGGGCTGAAAATCTAACACTAATAAATAACTATTAGGTAGAGAAACAAAATCTACTCCAAAAAATGGGACGTTATAAATAGTTTTAGGAATAATTAAAAAATTTAAAACAGAATAATTTGGACTATTTATACACACTGCTCTTGCGAATTGAATTCTTTTTTTATGCGTTACACCCCAAGTAGAGAGATTCACATTTTTTTTTGATTTTTTTGAACCATAAGTTGAATCTTTATAAGAATATTCCGAGGGTATTATTTTTTCTAAACAGTCATATTTACTTAAAATATTTGTTAGATATTTTAAAAAATTATGCCATCTCCAATCTGGCCTGTAAAAAATAGTATCTTGTATTAACATTCAATAAATAATCTCATTATTTAATGTAAAAAGGAATTTATTGACAAATTTTTTTGTCCATTGTTCTCCAAAAAAAGATTTAAATAATTTATCTGCAGGGTCTTTTTCAAAACTATACTTATCATATTTAATTTGATTAATCTTTATTTCTTCTGCATCTAAGAATTGATTAAAAGGATTCGATTTATGAATGTTCAAATAATTATTTACAAATGAATGGAATATATTATTTAAATCTCTATCAAGATTTAATTTATTTCCTCTACATATAATTACCCATGGCGAAAAATACTTTTTTGAATCATATATATTCTTCATTTTATTATTATCAAATGCAGAATATTTTTTCTTAATAATATCTAAACTTGAACAATATTTTTCTAGATATTTGCCTTCTTGAATTAAAGGTTGATAATCAAGTATTGCTAATAACTTTTGAGAAGTTCCAAACCATAAAATATCAGCTCCTAAAATGGGCATTTCACAATCAAAATTAGGATATGCAACCGTATTAAACACTTGCAGTTTTTTGCCACCATCTAATCTTGTTATTCGCCACTTTCTATATTCGGGAGATGAAAAAAGCCAATTCTTAATAATATATTTTGAGTCTTCATTATGATGTTCTTTAAATTCGCTAGATATTTGTACTTCATGACCATTTAATTCATCAATATTGGTTTTAAGAAAATCAACTAATGAATCAAACATAAATATTAGGTCTCAGTACTTCCTTTCCTGACTTTTTTTGTAATGTAATTGAATACAATCTTTCCTAAAACAGCAATCAAGTTACCTTCAAGCTCCTTAAACATTTTCATATTGTAAGTAAAAGCTTGATTAGCTTCATCAATAATTTGATCAGCAGTCTTTTGATTTATTGGAAGTTGATTCAAAGTAAGGGAATATTCTTCCTTGAATTTCTTTTCATCAGCAATTAATTCAAACTCATAAAAATTTAAACCATCATTTCCCTGCAAATTTAATGCTTTTTTAGCAATCCTTTTCAAGATTTGCCCTCCAGATAAATCTCCTATATAGCGAGTGTAGTGGTGACCAACTAATAGCTCTGGAGAATTTTTTGCGACCTCTCGGATTCTTTCAACATATTCTTTTGCTGAGTAAGAAATATTAATTTCATTTTTCCAGTTTTCACCAAAATAAAATTTAAGATCGTTTACAAGAGTTTCTTTCCTGTATAACGATTTAAAACCTATAGGTTTTATTACGGGATGTTCCTCTTTGACCAGTCTTTCAATTTCTTCTTCCATAGCTTCATAAACAAAATATAAATCACTAATTAATTTTCTATAAGATTTTTTTTCAACAACTCCTTTTAAAAAACAAGCCACAAAGCCAGTATTTTCAGCCATAGTATGGGATTTTTTTGTCCCTTCTCTTAATTGTCCTGCTAGAGCAACTGCCATATATTTTGAATTATTTGTGTAAGTGTATTTAATCTACAAGGAAAATACATAAAACAGCTAATTTTTGTTACCAGCAGATTTTGTAGAGAATAACTTATAAAGTTCTTTACAAACCAAAAAAAGGTTATCTTTTTGTTCCTTTTGCGGTAAATGAGTACCAGTCATTTCCCAATCACCGATGGTAGCCACTCTCCATCTCTCGGAGGGTACAATCATACCTCGCATTATTATTCCCAACAATTTCGGAACTCTACCATTTTTATCATCTTCAATTCTTAATTGTAAGAGTATAGCTCTACATTCAATAAGAGGACTCCAACCAGGGAAATGAAACGCAAAATCAATAGAATCTTGCATGGATTCATTATTTGAATTGTCCCAGGGACTAAAGTTTACGCTTGAATCTGGAAAATATTTCCGAAACAAAGCTGCAGTGGAAGCAATTTTATTGGCTATTTCAACATTACTTACATTTGAACTCGCATTCATAAAGTAGTTGAGTATTTTTTTGAAAATGACATAATTTGCTTTAACTTGCTTATTAACTACTTTTTCTTTTAATGAAGATGTTGAAATGCTGATCAACAAACTATTCTCTATTCACATTTGAATAATAAATTTCTAGGTTTTAAAGAAAATAACTCATCGCAAATTACAATACGAGGAACTTCAATGAGTTATATATTATTAATTAAATGCTATGCCAAAATTTGAAAAATTAACTTTACCTAATGAAGGCGAGATAATAACTTTTAATCAAGGCAAACCTAATGTTCCTAATAATCCAATTGTCCCATTTATTAGGGGTGATGGTACTGGAGTTGATATTTGGCCTGCAACTCAAATCGTTCTTGATTCAGCGATTCAAAAAAGCTATGGAGATGAAAGAAAAATTAATTGGTTTAAAGTCTATGCAGGCGATGAAGCTTGTGAACTTTATGGAACATATAACTATCTGCCTCAAGATACTATTGAAGCAATCAAACACTTTGGTGTAGCCATCAAAGGTCCTTTAACCACTCCCATCGGTGGAGGTATTAGATCTCTTAATGTTGCATTAAGGCAAATCTTTGATTTATATAGCTGTGTTAGACCATGCAAATATTATTCAGGAACTCCAAGCCCTCACAAAAATCCTCAAAATTTAGACGTAATTGTTTATAGAGAAAATACTGAAGATATCTACATGGGAATTGAATGGGAAGCGGAGGATAATAATTGTCTTGAATTAATTAATCACTTAAATAACGTTGTCATACCAAAAAGTAAAAATTTAAAAAATAGATCTATACCAGACGGATCAGGTATTGGAATAAAACCAGTAAGTAAATCTGGTAGCCAAAGGCATATTAGAAAAGCTATTGAACATGCCAAAAGATTATCAGGAGATAAAAGGCATGTAACTCTTGTACACAAAGGGAATATTATGAAATATACAGAAGGTGCATTTAGAGATTGGGGATATGAATTAGCAGTAAATGAATTTAGAGAAGATTGCATTACAGAGAGAGAAAGCTGGATTTTAGATAATATTCAGAAAAATCCAGAAATTACAATTGAAAATAATGCTCGAAAAATTGAACCAGGTTTTGACAAGCTTACAAATAACAAAAAAGCATTCATTTGCGAAGAAATTAAAGAAGTTATTGCATCAATATCAAATTCTCACGGAGATGGAAAATGGAGAGAACTTATTCTTGTTGATGATCGGATAGCTGATAGTATATTTCAACAAATTCAAACTAGACCTCAAGAATATTCAATTCTTGCAACCTTAAATCTAAATGGAGACTATGTTTCTGATGCAGCTGCAGCAATTGTTGGTGGCCTAGGTATGGCTCCTGGTGCAAATATTGGAGATAATGCAGCAATTTTCGAAGCTACGCACGGTACTGCGCCAAAACATGCAGGCTTAAATAAGATTAATCCAGGCTCAGTAATTCTTAGTGGTGTAATGATGCTTGAATATTTTGGTTGGAATGAAGCAGCTAACTTAATTACTAATGGTTTAAGTAAGGCAATTGAGCAAAAAAAAGTCACCTATGATCTAGCACGCTTAATGGAACCAAAAGTAGAACCCTTATCCTGCAGCAGTTTTGCTGAAGAAATTATCTCAAATTTCTAATTTTAAAAATTATTTTTATTTTCAAAAACTTTCCAAATATTAACCAGTGAATCTTTAGTACCAATGTTTCCAGGATGAGTAACAATGGGAAGTTTTTCGCCATTTTTTAGGTTGTAAGTCACCACTGAAATGCCAGTTAAAATCTGTCCTTCAAGATAAACATAATCTGCATTAAGTCCTTTACTAAGAATCAAATTTGTTGTTATTCCACCTTTTGAAATCAAATATCCTATTTCATACTTCAAATCCGCGACTAATTCAGCAATAAAACAAGCAAGTAAATTATAAAAATTAAATAGTTCAGAAGAATCTAAAGACATAAATTTTCTTGAAGTAAACAAAACAGGAGTTTTTCCTCTCTCAAAAGAAAATCTAATTTCTTTTAAAAATTTATTTTTAAACAAATTCCTTCTCTTCTGATTATTATCTGATGAAGTAATTTTAAAGAATTCAAAAACATCTAACTCAACTGGATTACAATTACTTATCTCTAATAAATTATTCAATTGTATTGTTGAAAGTTCTACATAAGATCCAACAATTATCAGTCCTGGAAGAAAACTCTTTTTTTTATTTCTTATTCTTAAATTAGAGAAAAATATTTCACTCTGAGAGACACTTTTTTTCTCAGAAATTGAACTTATGAAACTTGCTGCAGTTCGAAAAAGGAATTTTTTTTGTTTAATTAATTTTTTAATTACTAATGAAAATTTTTTTAGTTGAGAATAATTCTCTACATCTACAATTACATGTTTATTATTCTTCAAGTTTTTTAGTGTTTTAAAAATAATATTATTTTCTTCATCATTTAGCATTTCGATATCTGACAATAAAAGATTTTGAATATCTTCAAAATTTATTTGCGACTTACTCTGCTGAAATAAAAGATTCTTTACATTACTTGTCTCGTATCCAAAAATTTTATCTGTTGCAAAAATTGTTTGACTAATAGGAGTTTTATCAACAAAATGAGATCCATTAATTGTGAATCTTTTACCTTCTATGAAAGCTGGAATATGAAAAGTAGCATCAAAAGGACCTAAGCAACTATTTAGAGCAATTGGCTCTAAATAGTTATGTCCTCGAAGAGTAGAGTCTCCTCTACTTATAAAAATAATTTCTTCTTCATAGGCTTGAGAAGTAATTACAGTCTTTAGATTTTTGCAAATTTCCTCTATTGTTAATTTCGCATCATTTTCCGATAGTGACCTTGTATTAGCCAAAATAAAAAATAAACTAGATTTAGATTCAAAACCTTTAGCTAAAGTTGAGCAATCCCACTTAAGCAGTAATAAGCAATCGTGAACAGTTTGAGAGCCTGTGGGATCATCATCTATAACGACAAATTTCATAAGTATTGCAAAATTACTTAAGAGATTTTATTTGTATTGAGGCATTTAACCTTTTACTATCATTTGAAGGAATCATAATGTTTCTCAATCCATCAACAAAAGAATTTCGGGGACTAGTCCAAGGTTCGAGACATATCATTCTTCTTGGAGGATCACTCCAAATAACGCCTAAATCAAAAGGATATGGATGATTTAAAGTTACCTCTCTTTTAAGAATTTTATCTCGAAAAGAGCTTCTACCGGAAGTATACATAAGTAGATCAACTCCTAAATTAATTTTGTTTAATTCATCGAAAGTATTACTTATAGTATTTCTTTCTTGATCCTGACAATTAAGTGGATTATCAACAAACTCTAAATTTTTGAAATCTGAAATTTTAAAATAAGGATGCAAACCAAAATTTATAGGCATAGCAAAGTCTGTTTTGTTATGGATTGTAATTTCAAATTCTAAAGAGTTAATTTTTAAGAGAACTTTTATTTTTAGTTCGAAATCGAAAGGATAATATTTTTTGGTTTTTTTAGATGCATTTAAGAATAAACATAAAAATTTTTCATTTTCATTGAAGGAGTATTGCCATTTCAAATCCCTAGCGAAACCATGTTGTGGTAATTGCAAATAACCATTTCCAAATACTGAACTAAAGGTATTGAGATTTCCACAAATTGGGAACAAGATTGGAATGCCGCCCCTAATACTTTTTGTATTATCCATAAATCTTTTTTCATCGAAATAAAGTATTTCATTACCATCCGAAACCCAATTTGTAATAACGCCGCCTCTTTCAGGACAAAATTTAATGTAATTATTTTTATCCAATTGAAAGACAAAAATTCCTTGGTCCTTATTAGATAATTTAAGTTTCACGATTATTACTTAAAGAGAATCAACCCAATCCAAAATATGTTGATTAACTAATTCAGGTATCTCATCATGAGGACAATGTCCTGCATCAAGAATAATTTCTTTTGTATTCTTTGGTGTAAATTTTTTATATAGATTTCTTTTTTTTGGAGTGTTCATCCATGGATCTTTCCCTCCCCAAAGAAGTAATAATGGTGAATTTAGTTTTGCGAATAGCTTATCCAACGGCAATCCTTGAGGACCTGATGGGTTAAATACACTTCTAAAAACATTAAAAGCTCCGAAATCTAGAGAAGGCTTTCTTATTGACTCAACTAAAAAATCATCAACATTTTTTTTATCAACATAAACTTGATTCAACGTTTTTTTAATATTTTTTGGATTTCTCATATTTTCAAAAATCAAACGTTGAAGAACAATATTTTTCAAAAATATGCCGGCAACTGTTTCAATTGAAGTTTGCAACATATTCTTTTTGATAGTTTTTTCTTCACTAAAATATCCAGCAGCATTAAGTAAGATCACTCCTGCGTTTAGCTCATTTAATTCTGCACCAGCTGCTAATGCGGCATAACCACCTAATGAATTTCCAACAACAATTGTAGGTTTTTTTATTTTCTCTTTTACATAAGCGACAACCTGATCTTTCCATAAGGATCCTGAGTATTCGACGTCTTGAGGCTTAGGACTTTTTCCAAACCCGAGTAAATCGATAGCATGAACTTCGTATTTTGTACTCAAAATAGGAATATTAAATCTCCAATGATCCGTAGAGGCACCGAAACCATGAATTAATAAAATTGCACATTCCTTTGATATTTGCTCGGGCTTAGCGAAAACTGTATGAATTGGGTAATTTAAAAAATTCCAGTTAAAATTTACATCACTATTTATCAGAGCTGACTTTTCCATTCATTGAAATTTATCTTTATTGATTCTAATAAACTTATTTCCTAAAGAAGACCCACAGGATCAGCTGCAACATCATCTGAAATTTTATTGCCATCATTTGGGGGCTTATCTTTTAGAACAATTCTTAAGAGTACAGGTGCAAGAAATGTAGTTCCTATAACCATTAATAAAATAGCTGCTTCAAGAGAAGGAGTTAATAACTTAGCGCTTGTTCCTAGCCCAAGAAAAATTAAACCAACCTCTCCTCTAGGCATCATACCCAAACCAACAACTAATCTATTTGTAGGTTTATCACTTGAAAATACCCATCCCGCTGCAATTTTTCCAATAATCGCAACAACTAATAAAAATCCTGCAACTACAAGAGCTGATCTGCTTGTTGGATCCAGTGGATTGATAACTGATAAATCCATTCCAGCTCCAACTAACACAAAGAAAATAGTTGCGAATAAAGAAACTAAAGGTAATACAGATTGTTGTATTGCATGATTATTTTTAGAACTACTAAGAATCAATCCGGCTGCAAAAGCACCTAAAGCTGCTTCTAATCCAATAGCTGTTGCGACAAAACAACATAAAACAAGTATTACAAAGGATGCTACTACTACAGCGCCAGGAGCTTTCAATCTATCTAATAACCAATCAAATCCTGGTGCTGCTGTTCGACTCAATGCGATAGCCGCAATAACAAATACTACAGCTGCTGCAACTAATTTAACGATAGGCGCAATTTCTAAAGAACCTCCGGCAGCAAGGGCTACTACAACTGCAAGAATCACAATACCCAAAATATCATCCAAAACAGCTGCTCCAATGACAATCTGTCCTTCTCTAGTTTTTAAATATCCCAACTCACCAAAAACACTTGCAGTTATTCCTATACTTGTCGCCGTCATGGATGCTCCAGCAAAAACTGCTGGAATTAGATCTACTTGGAAAATGAACATTAATCCAAGAGTTCCAAAGGCAAAAGGTAAAATTACACCAGCCATAGCAACAGTGAAAGCCTGAGCTCCAACAGCTACTAGTTCCTCTAACTCACTTTCTAATCCTGTTAAAAATAAAAGAGCATATAACCCTAGAGTTGCTACTGCTTGAAGCGATGGAAAACTCTCGAAATATACATCAGGTACAGCTTCAGGGGGGATTGATGCTAATGAACTAATAACATTTACAAGTCCTTCATTTAATTCAGTTCCAGCCGAGGGCGGTATCAACAAATGGAATCCAGATGCTCCTATTACAACCCCTGCAAGAAGCTCACCTACTATAGTTGGCAAACTTAATCTTACTAACACTTCTGCTAATGCTCTTGCAGCTAAAAATATCAATAGAAATCTTATAACTCCTATCAACGTTTCAGCAACTTCTAAATCATGTGCACTTAATTCAGCGAGTAAAGAATACATATGAAATGAAAGAAAAATAAACTACCTAACTGGAAGATAGTTTATTGAGGGCCCAATTTAAGGAATATGTAAGAAAAACGCAAAAATACTCAACAAGTGTGGATCTGAAGTTACAACAAAGAAATTTTCCAAAAAATGGCTATTGTCTGTTATATGACTAATCCAATGAATACCAACAAACCATTTGATCTACGTTTGCCTACCCCAGGCTGCTACTTAGATCCTGAGAAAGCTGGCATGGATTCTGATGCAGTTTTCCAGGGAATGACTGCGCATCTCTTTTATACTCTTGGAAAGTTAGCTACTTCTGCAAGTCCTCACGACTTGTATATGGCTTTAAGTTACGCAGTTAAAGATAGGCTAATGACAAGATATTTGGCCAGCCAAGAAGTAATAAGAAAAAAACCACAAAAAACAGTCGCCTACTTATCAGCGGAATTCCTAATAGGACCACAGTTAAGTAATAACCTTCTCAATCTTGGAATAACACAAGAGGCAGAAGATGCTTTAAAGAGATTTGGCATTGAATCATTGTCAACTATCCTTGAAGTTGAAGAGGAACCTGGATTAGGTAATGGCGGTCTTGGCAGACTTGCAGCATGTTATATGGAATCATTAGCATCTCTACAAGTTCCAGCAGTTGGTTATGGTATTCGATATGAATTTGGCATATTCAATCAATTAATTAGGGATGGTTGGCAAGTTGAAGTAACTGATAAATGGCTAAAAGGTGGATGGCCATGGGAACTCCCACAACCGGACGAGTCATGTTTCGTTGGTTTTGGAGGCAGAACTGAAAGTTATAGAGATGACAAAGGGAACTACAGATCAAGATGGATTCCTTCAGAGCACGCAATTGGAGTTCCTCATGATGTTCCTGTTTTAGGATACAGAGTAAATACATGCGATAGATTAAGACTATGGAGAGCTGATGCAACAGAAAGTTTTGACTTTTATGCATTCAATATTGGTGATTATTATGGTGCAGTCGAAGAAAAAGTTGCATCTGAAACTCTTTCAAAAGTTTTATATCCAAATGATGGAACTGACGAAGGTAGAAGATTAAGACTCAAACAACAACACTTTTTTGTAAGTTGTTCTCTTCAGGATATGTTGAGAAGCCTTGAAAAAAGTTCAATACCAATAACAGAATTTCCTAAGCACTGGACAGTTCAATTAAATGATACGCATCCTGCTATTGCAGTAGCAGAATTAATGAGACTTCTTATTGACCAGTATCAAATAGGTTGGGATAAAGCTTGGAACATAACAACCACCTCAGTTGCTTATACCAACCACACTTTACTGCCAGAAGCTCTAGAGAAATGGGATTTAGGTTTATTTAATGATCTTCTTCCTCGTCATCTTGAAATTATTTATGAAATTAATTGGAGATTTCTACAGCAATTAAGACTACGTTATCCTGGGGATGATAAGATCCTTCAAAAACTATCAATAATTGATGAAGAAGGCTCCAAATCAGTTAGGATGGCTCATTTGGCTACTATTGGAGCTCATCATATAAATGGAGTTGCAGCTCTTCACTCAGATCTCATAAAAAGACAACTTCTTCCTGAATTCGCGGCACTATGGCCTGAAAAATTTACAAATGTTACTAATGGGGTTACTCCAAGAAGATGGGTTGCCTTATCAAATCCATCATTATCTAATCTTTTAGAAGAAGAAGTTGGTCCAGATTGGATAACAAATATGGAACTGCTAAAGAAGTTAGAAGAAAAAAAAGACGACAACAATTTTTTACAAAAATTTGAGGAAACTAAACTTCATGGCAAAAGAAAATTAGCTAGTTTTATTCATTCAAAAACAAGCATACTTGTAGATCCATCAAGTTTATTTGATGTTCAAGTAAAAAGAATTCATCAATATAAGAGGCAACATTTAAACGCCCTGCAAATTATTGCTCAATATTTAAGAATTAAAAATGGTACAAATAATTACGAAGTCCCAAGAACAATAATATTTGGAGGTAAAGCTGCACCTGGTTACTTTATGGCAAAGCTAATGATTAGATTTATTAATGGTATTGCTGATGTAGTTAATTCCGATCCAGATATGGATGGTTTATTAAGAGTTGTTTTTCTACCAGACTATAACGTTAAACTTGGTGAAATAGTTTATCCAGCAACTGATCTTTCAGAACAAATTTCAACTGCAGGAAAAGAGGCATCTGGAACTGGGAATATGAAGTTTGCAATGAATGGAGCTTTAACGATAGGAACCTTAGATGGAGCTAATGTGGAATTAAGAGATCTTGTAAAAAAAGAGAATTTCTTTCTTTTTGGTAAAACTGAAAGCGAAATTATGGATTTAAAAAACAATAATTACTCACCTAAAACTTTTATTGAGCAATGTCCAGAGCTTAAAGAGGTTATCCAATTAATTGAAATTGGTCACTTTAGCAATGGGGATAAAGAATTATTTAAACCCTTATTAAATAGCTTGACTGGACATGACCCATTTTTTGTTATGGCTGACTTTGAAGACTACTTAAATAAACAGGATGTAGTCAGTGAATGTTGGAATGATAAAAAATCCTGGAATAAAATGGCACTATTAAATACTGCTAGATCAGGATATTTTTCATCAGACAGATCTATTAGAGAGTACTGTAAATCTATTTGGAAAGTTTCTCCAATGCCCGTTGAAATTACTTGTGACGTGGAAGAATTAACTAATTAATATTTTTCTTATCTGGTGAATCTGGCGTTTGATGGAATAATCTATTCAAAATTAATCGATCCATATTTAATGGGTCTGGGGCTAATTCATTTGCAATTTCTTTAAATTTTGATTCAATATTATTTGAAATTTTTGTATCAAATATCCTTTCCATTAATGCTTCAATTGAATATAAATAGGCATTAACACTTTCTAGTTCATCTAAAGCTTCAGTAATTTCAGCATCAGAAATATGTTTTTCTTCTGGACTGATATCTTCGTTTGATTCTCTTTCGGATATTTCTTTCTGCAACTCATCAGTAATCTTAGTACAAAGAGTTCTAAACGATTGAATAGATGCCCAATTCAATTCTTGTTGCTGCTTAAAAGTAGGAAATTCTCTAATCAGACGATCATGCTCTTTGTAAAATCTCTGACAATCAGAGCATTGACATGGTTCTTCAGCCAAAAGAAAAAATTAATCTTTCTATATCATCTCACTATTTGGGCAAAATTGTAGGGCCATCTAATAATTCGTCATTTTCGTCAAGTGAATCTGGACTATCTGGCAAAGGTATCTCAATACTGGTAACCAAATTAATAACATCTCTTAGTCTCATTGAATCAGCAAACCAACCCATGGCTTGCTCGGTATCGCCTCTTTTTTCAGCATCATTTGCTTGATCTTCGTGAGCTTCCGCCAATAAAGCAAGCCAGCACAAACATCTTGCTTGAACTATTGAAAGATCTAAATCATTAGGTTGGGATTTAGAGATGCGTTCATGCTCTTGTTGAATTAAGAGCTTTAAACGCATATCGTGCAACTTAGCCATAAAAGATTTACTACTAACTACACGCTAGCTAGAGAGTAGCAAGTTTGCACACATACTACATATAGTTTTTTATTTTTACGGGACTGGCGGGAGTCGAACCCACGACCTACGGTTTAGGAAACCGTTGCTCTATCCTGCTGAGCTACAGCCCCAATAGATGATTTTTGGAGTATTAAGTATTATGCTAAATGAAAGCAGGAGAGGCGATCGCAAGAAAGTTTTATTTTGGAAACAAAATAAAACTTTCTTGAGGAAAGTCCGGGCTCCCACATGGTCAGGCTTGCTGGGTAATTCCCAGTGCGGGTAACCGTGAGGATAGTGCCACAGAAACATACCGCCTAATACTTATTAGTATGGCAAGGGTGCAAGGGTGCGGTAAGAGCGCACCAGCAACATTGAGAAGTGTTGGCTAGGTAAACCCCGGCTGGGAGCAAGGCTTAGTTGATTAATGACCATTGCATAATCTACTTTTAAGCGCCGCTTGAGACTGTGAAGTAATTCCAGTCCTAGATAGATGATTGCCCATCTTTATTAAGATGAACAGAACCCGGCTTATGACCTGCTTTCTAATTATTGTAATTATTAAATTCAGATGGCAAATATAATTAATGCAAAGAGAATTAATCAAATAACTAATTTTTTAAAGTCTTTAAATATAAAATCAAAAAGATTTTCTGAAATAATTCAAACTCAAAATATTGCAGTTATTCAAAATTTTAATCAAGCATTTATCCATTCTTCAGAGGACAAAATAGTAAATTATGAAACACTAGAATTTTTCGGAGATGCAGTACTCAGATTAGCTGCTTCTAATTTTATTGAAAAACAATATCCTCAAATGAGTGTTGGAGAAAGATCAGAGCTAAGAGCGCAAATTGTAAGTGATGAATGGTTAACTAAATTAGGGGAAAAAATTGATATTGAGAAATTAATAATTAAGGGACCTAAAGCTATTGGTGATGAAAATTCAAAAAATACTATTATTGGAGAGGCCACAGAAGCATTAATCGGTGCTGTTTATAAGTGCTTTAATTCAATTCAGGAAGTAAATCTTTGGTTAGATGATATTTGGGAAAAAGATTCAGAAATATTTTTAAAAGCTCCATATAAATTTAAATCTAAGACAGTATTGCAAGAATGGTGTCAAAGCAAAGGTTTTGATTTGCCAGTCTATGAAATAATTGAAATCTCAAAGAAAAATGGTGACCCTAAAAGATTTTCTTGCGATATTTTTATCGAAGGATTAAAAGAATCAAGTGCATTTGGCAAGTCCCATAAGCAAGCAGAAACAAATGCAGCCAGAGTTTTGATAGAAAAATTTATAGCTAAAGGTAAAATATAATTTTCATACTATTTCTAAATTCGTTAGCTGAAAAGTTATGATTTTATCCCAATTACCCCCTTCAAATAGAACGGCTGCTTTTTTTTTTGTAACTCTCTGTACAAAACCTTTATATCCTCGGTATATAGAGTTAGTGTCTTTTACAACAACAAAAGAACCAGGGAGTATGGGTTTAGTTGATAATTCCATAAAACACTCTTTCTAATACAATATATGATAGATGAAAATGTATGGCTAACTGTTGGATTGATAACATCATGTCACGGAATTAATGGGCAGGTAAAAGTTAAATCTCTTAGTGATTTTGAAGAAAGGTTTTTAAAACCGGGAATAAGATGGTTGCAAAAAGAAAATGAACCTCCTTCAAAAATAGAACTCATATCTGGTTTCAAACAGCCTGGTAAAGAAACCTTCATTGTTAAACTCCAAGGAATAAATACAAGAAATGATGCTGAGCAACTGAAAAAATTTAAAATTCTTGTAAAAACCGATAAACTACCAAAATTAAAAAAGGAAGAATTCCATTTGTTAGAACTTATAAATTTGGAGGTCAAGACTTTAGAAAATGATGAATTAAAAACAATTGGGAAAGTTATCAATTTAGAAAATGAGAAAAATAACTTACTTCTTATTGAACTATTTAAAAATCAAAAGAAAGTTTTTATACCTTTTGTGAAAGAAATAGTCCCATTGATAGATATAAAAAATAATTTTCTAATCATCAATCCTCCAAATGGACTTTTAGAGTTATAAATTTTAAAATAAAAATTTATTAGAAACTCATCATTCCACAGTTACACTTTTAGCTAAATTTCTTGGTTGATCCACGTCAAGTCCTCTATGAGCTGCGATATGATAACTCAATAATTGTAAAGGAACTATATTAAGTAAAGGTGAAATCCATTCATTCGAGGAAGGAACTTGCATTAAATAATCAAAAATTTCAGTTCCATTACACTCAGGGGCAATTCCAATCAAAAATGAATCTCTAGCTTTTGCTTCTTGAGCATTACTGATAACTTTATCGAAAACTTCACCAGGGGAAGCAATCGAAATTACAGGAACTTTTTTATCCAACAAAGCAATTGGACCATGTTTCATCTCTCCAGCTGGATATCCAGCCGCATGTATATAACTAATTTCTTTGAGTTTTAGCGCTCCTTCAAGAGCAATAGGATAATTTATACCCCTTCCCAAAAAAATAACATCTTTAATATTAAAAAAATCATGTGCAAGCTTTTCAGAAGATTTATTATGTTGTTCTAAAAGATTTTCAATTAATGGAGGAAGTTTTACAAGTTCAGTTATTAAATTATTTATTTCATTTAACCTTCGACTACCTTTAATTTCAGCAAATTTTATAGCTAAGCCATAAAAAGAAAGTAATTGAGCAAAAAAAGTTTTTGTTGCTGCAACTCCCACTTCTATTCCTGCGCAGATATCAATTATATTTGCAACCTGCCTTCCTATCGAGCTCTCTTTTCGATTTGTAATTGCAATTAAATTAGGTTTAAAACTTTTATCTTCAATCGAAGACCGTCTTTTAATTTCCATATCTATAGCTGCAATTGTATCAGCAGTTTCTCCAGATTGAGTGACTCCAATAGTTAATGTGTTTGGTAGCAATGGAGGTGGAGAATATCGAAATTCACTTGCATAAAATACGTTAGTGGGGATACCTGAAAATTGTTCTAGTAAAAAACTACCCACCATTGCAGCATGTTTACTTGTGCCACAAGCGATAATTTCAATTCTTTCTATTGATTCAAAAAACTTTGTATCAAAAGGATAATGAATTTGATATTTGCACTCTTCTGAGTTTTTAATTAAATAATTTTCTAACCAGTTTTTTACGGTCTGTGGCTGATCATATATCTCCTTTAACATATAGTGTTTAAAACTCATCTTATCCATTATTTGCTCTGAGACTTTGAGAGAAACTGGATTTCGATATTGTCTCTCATTATTTTTGTCAAATATTTCTATTCCAAGAGGAGTCAACAAAGCTATTTCTTCGTCCTCCATAGGCAAAATGATATTTGTAAAATTTGCAATTGCTGGAGTATCACTTGCACATATAAATTCACCTTCGCCCAAACCAATAATCAAAGGAGCTTGTCTTCTCGCAACTACCAAAGAGTTTGGAGCATCAGCCCATAAAACAGCTAAGGCATAAGATCCTTCCAAATCAGAAATTACATTTCTCACAGCCACTAATAGTGTTGAGCCATTATTCTCAAGGTTAAGTTTACTTAGTGTATTTAATTCTCTTTTTATAAGATGAGGAATTACCTCAGTATCTGTATCAGAGTTAAAAATAATACCCTCTTTCTCTAATTTATTTTTTAAATCTTGAAAATTTTCAATAATGCCATTTTGAACAACCGCTATGGTGCCTGAACTATCGATATGTGGATGTGCATTTTTAACCTCTGGCTTTCCATGAGTTGCCCATCTGGTATGGCCTATCCCCACGGTGCCAGGAATTTTGTGATCTTTAAGATTACTTTTTAAATTCTTGAGTTTTCCTTCGGCTTTATTACAAGAAATAGAATTAGTTTCGGAATTTATTATTGCAATACCGGCAGAATCATAACCTCTATATTCAAGTTTTTCTAAACCATTAATTAATAATGGTAAAGCTTTTTTATATCCAGTAACAGCAACTATTCCACACATACGAATTTTTATTTCAATTATATTGAAATAAAATGCGTATTTATTAAAAAATGGACTCTCTTAAAACTGCACTATAAAAATTAATATGCTAAGCCCATACTCCTAGAAGTCTCATCTCCTAAATAAACACGAATACTTAAGAAATCTGTTGGACATGCCGTTTCACATCTTTTGCAACCTACACAATCTTCTGTTCTAGGGGAAGAGGCTATTTGACCAGCTTTACAGCCGTCCCAAGGAACCATCTCTAAAACATCAAGTGGGCAAGCCCTTACACATTGAGTACAACCAATGCAAGTGTCATAAATTTTAACTGCGTGTGACATGTAAAAATTGTCTTTTGAACCTCGTTTTATAATACTATTGTCTTACAAAGAAATTAAAAAAATTAAGATATGCTTCACTCTTGTTAACTCTAGGGCATAAAATCATATAGATAATTAGTAATTTTTATAAATTATGTCACAAGAAATCCTCGAAAAAGTCTGTTCTATTGTTTCAGAACAATTAAGTGTTGAAGCAGGAGAAGTAAAATCAGATTCAAATTTCCAAAATGATTTAGGTGCCGATTCTCTAGATACAGTTGAACTAGTAATGGCTTTAGAAGAAGCATTTGATATTGAAATTCCTGATGAAGCCGCTGAAGGAATCGCAACTGTTGGCGATGCAGTAAAATTTATCGAAGAAAAAAAAGGTTAATTAAAGAATGCCAAATTTCCATCGAGTAGTTATTACGGGTATCGGGGCAGTAACTCCAATTGGTAATAACATTGATGAATATTTAGTCGGTCTTCAAACAGGTAATAATGGGGTCTCAGATATTACTCTCTTTGATCCTGAACAACATCCATGCAAATTTGCTGCAGAAGTAAAAAATCTTCAATCTGAAAACTTTATTGATGCTAAAGAAGCCAAAAGATGGGATCGTTTTTCCCAGTTTGGAGTTATCGCTGCAAAGCAAGCCTTTAAAGATTCAGGACTTGAAATTACTGAAGCCAATGCATCAAAAATTGGAGTGATTATTGGTTCTGGTGTTGGAGGCTTGCTAACTATGGAAAGTCAAGCTCAAATCTTGAGTCATAAAGGACCAAAAAGAGTAAGTCCATTTACAGTCCCAATGATGATTCCAAATATGGCAACAGGATTGGCTGCCATCGCTTTGGGTGCAAAAGGACCAAGTTCCTCTGTTTCAACCGCTTGCGCCGCTGGTTCAAATGCAATTGGTGATTCTTTTAGATTACTTCAACTTGGAAAGGCTGATGCAATGATCTGTGGAGGAGCAGAAGCAAGTATTACGCCTCTAGGAGTAGCTGGTTTTGCTAGTGCTAAAGCTCTTTCTTTCAGAAATGAAAGCCCTCAAACTGCTAGCAGACCTTTTGATGCTGAAAGAGATGGATTTGTTATTGGAGAGGGATCTGGAATTCTTGTTTTAGAAACCTTAGAAAATGCACAAAAAAGGAATGCAAGAATTTATGCAGAAATAATTGGATATGGAACAACATGTGATGCTCATCATATTACTGCTCCATCTCCAGGCGGGGTTGGAGGTGCCGAAGCTATTAAATTAGCAATTGAAGACGCTTGTCTCAGCCTTGAAAAAGTTGATTACATAAATGCTCATGGAACAAGTACATCAGCTAATGATAAAAATGAAACTTCTGCAATTAAATCTATTTTTAAAGACAGATCCTACCTCATTCCTGTAAGCTCTACTAAGTCGATGACTGGTCATCTTCTAGGAGGCTCAGGGGGTATAGAAGCTGTTGCTTGTATACTTTCTTTGACACATAATTTTATCCCTCCTACAATTAACTACGTCAATCCAGATCCCGAATGCGATCTTGATTATGTACCAAATAATGCAAGAGAAGCTCAAGTCGGAGTTGCTCTTTCTAATTCTTTCGGCTTTGGTGGTCACAATGTTTGCCTTGCTTTCAGCAAAATGAATTGAAGACAGCCAATTCTGTATTTCCAACTTAACTTATTTTAAAACAATGGTCGCTGCATCTGTTTCATTAGAATCACTTTGTGTAAATAGTATAAGAATGCTTGCTGTAGATGCAGTAAATAAATCTAATAGCGGACATCCTGGATTACCAATGGGGTGTGCACCTATGGGTTATGCATTATGGCAAAACATACTTAATCACAATCCAAATAACCCAAAATGGTTCAACAGAGATCGTTTTGTATTATCAGCTGGTCATGGCTGTATGCTTTTATATTCTTTGCTTCATTTGACAGGATATAAATCAGTTTCTATAGAAGATATTAAAGAATTTAGGCAATGGGGATCAAAAACTCCTGGACATCCAGAAACATTCGAAACTGAAGGAGTTGAAGTTACAGCTGGGCCTCTTGGAGCCGGAATTTCAAACGCAGTTGGTTTAGCAATAGCTGAAACTCACTTAGCAGCTAAATTTAATAAGCCTGATTGTAATATCGTTGATCACTATACTTACGTAATAATGGGTGATGGCTGTAATCAAGAAGGTATCGCATCAGAGGCATGCTCATTAGCTGGTCATCTGAAGCTTGGAAAATTAATTGCGCTCTATGACGATAATCAAATTACAATTGATGGGCGAACCGACGTTTCTTTCACAGAAGATGTTTTAAAACGGTACGAAGCTTATGGATGGCATGTACAACATGTTGAAGATGGAAATCATGATGTTAAAGGAATCACTGAAGCTATCGAAAAAGCAAAATTAATCACGGACAAGCCTTCAATTATAAAAATTTCTACAACCATAGGTTACGGTTCTCCAAATAAATCTGATACTGCTGGAATTCATGGAGCAGCTGTTGGAGAAGAAGAAGCTGCATTAACAAGAGAATTTCTAAATTGGGAATATCCTCCATTTGAAATACCCGATGAAGTATATGCGAATTTTAGAAAATCAATAAGCAAAGGTGAAAATTTAGAGAAAGAATGGGATTCTAAATTTGAGGAATATCAAAAAAAATATCCCTCTGAAGGAGCCGAATTAAAAAGAATGTTAGAGGGTCAATTACCTGAGAATTGGGACTCAGATCTCCCCTCTTATTCTCCTGATGATAAAGGGTTAGCCACTAGAAAGCATTCACAAATATGTTTGGGTGCTCTTGGTCCTAACCTACCTGAATTAATTGGCGGATCAGCAGATTTAACTCATTCTAATTACACAGATATAAAAGGAGAAACTGGATCATTCCAGCCACATAGCCCTGAAAAAAGATATTTACATTTTGGTGTACGAGAGCATGCAATGGCAGCTGTACTTAATGGTATTGCCTATCACAATAGTGGTCTTATCCCTTACGGTGGGACCTTCCTTGTTTTCGCCGATTATATGAGGGGCTCAATGAGGCTTTCAGCACTTAGCGAATTAGGAGTAATTTATGTCTTAACTCATGATTCAATTGGTGTAGGAGAAGATGGCCCAACACATCAACCTATTGAAACTATCCCTTCTCTTCGCGCAATGCCTAACATGCTAGTTTTCAGACCTGGAGATGGCAATGAGACGAGTGGAGCTTATAAGCTTGCTATCCAAAATCGAAAAAGACCTTCTGCCCTTTGTTTAAGTAGACAAGGTATGCCAAATCAAGAAAATACTTCGATAGATAAAGTTGCTCTAGGAGGATATGTAGTTTCCGATTGTGAAGGAACTCCAGACTTAATATTTATTGGTACTGGAAGCGAACTTAATCTTTGCATTGAAGCGAGTAAGGAAATTTCAAGCTTGGGTAAAAAAATTAGAGTTGTTTCTATGCCTTGTGTAGAACTTTTTGAAGAGCAAGACGAATCTTATAAAGAAAGTGTTTTGCCCAGTAGTGTGAAAAAGAGAGTTGTAGTAGAAGCTGCCCATTCATTTGGTTGGCATAAATATACAGGTTTTGATGGGATTTGTATTACTATGGATAGGTTTGGTGCATCAGCACCAGGTGGAGAATGTATGAAAAATTTTGGATTTACTGTCGAAAACGTAGTTAATAAGACGAAGGAAATTTTATAACTACTAATTAATAACTAAACTGAAGTATTACATTCTTCAAGCTTATCTTTTAACTGATCAAGAGATTCATCAGAAATCTTTGAATTCATTGGACAATGTTTAGGACCACACATTGAGCAAAACTCTGCCTTTTTAAAGATTTCTTCAGGCAGTGTTTCATCATGGTACTGCTTT
>CACNJU010000008.1 GCA_902620895.1 uncultured Prochlorococcus sp. | reverse complement strand
ATAAACGTGTTAACAATTTAGGTGTTTCTGAGTCTAATTTGCAAACCCTCGGTGGAGATCAATTGATTTTAGAATTACCAGGCGAACAAAATCCATTAGTTGCTTCAAGGGTATTAGGTAAGACTGCTTTATTAGAATTTAGAACCCAAAAACAAGGAACTTCTACAGATTTAAAAGCACTGCAACTACAGAGATTGAGTATTAAAGAATTAATTGAACAATATTCTTTTGCAGAAAAAAATCAAAATGATGATAATTTCTTAAAAGTTATTCAAGATGATCTTAAAGATATAGAGCAAGAATTGAATTACTCATCTACTAGTAATGATTTATATGGGAAGTTAATTGAAATCAAAAAATATGTAGATAAAGAAATTACAAATTTATTTATTAAAACAGATTTATCTGGTAAGGATCTTATTAACGCAGGAAGGAGACAAGAACAAACAAATAGTAATTGGGAAGTTTTATTAACTTTTAATAATTCAGGAGGTGAAAAGTTTGCAGAAATTACAAAGTCAATTGCTGGCACTAATCAACTATTGGCGATCATTCTAGATGGTGAATCAATAAGTGAAGCTAGTGTTGGTAATCAGTTTGCTAGTACTGGTATTACAGGTGGATCAGCAACAATAAGTGGAAATTTTAGTGCTGAAAATGCTAGAGAATTAGAAGTTCAACTTAAAGGAGGCTCATTGCCATTGCCAATTGAAATAGTAGAAACTAATACTATAGGGGCTCTCTTGGGATCCAAAAATATTTTAAAAAGTCTTTATGCAGCTATTAGTGGATTAATTTTTGTTGGTGTATTTATGATTTTTAATTATAGAATTCTAGGTTTCGTTTCAGTTCTATCTCTAGTACTTTATGGTTTCTTTAACTTAGCCCTATATTCATTAATTCCTGTAACTTTGACTTTACCTGGAATATCTGGGCTTATACTTAGCATAGGTATGGCTGTTGATGCAAATATTCTAATATTTGAGAGAATTAGAGAAGAATTATATGATGGCAATACTCTTACAAGATCTATTGATAGCGGTTTTCAAAGAGCTAATTCATCCATAGTTGATGGTCATATTACAACTCTTCTAAGTTGTTTTGTATTGTTTTTATTAGGAACAAATTTTGTTAAAGGTTTTGCGGCAACATTAGGAATTGGAGTTCTAATAAGCTTGTTTACCTCATTAAATTGTTCTAAAACTATTTTGCGATTTTTCACAACATATCAATCTTTAAGACAAAAAAATCTCTATCTGCCAAGTAACAATTTTTCAAATTAAATTTTTTGTTCCTAATTTTCCAATGAAATACAATCTTGAACTAATAAAAAATAAAAGAAAGATAATGAGTTTTTCAACTTTTCTTATTTTGTTAAGTCTTTTAGGAATTTTATATTCAACTTTTAATACTTCTTATAAGAAACCTATAAATTTAGGGATGGATTTTGTTGGAGGAAATGAACTAAGAATTGAAAGAGTTTGTGAAGAAGAATGTTCTGATTTTTCGCCAGATACAGTTTTGGAAAATTTAAGAGAGATCTCTAAAAATAAAAATGTTTTAAATAATATTAAATTACAATTCCAAAATAATAATAAATTAATATCAATAAGAACACCTTATTTAAGTATTGAAGAATCAAATAATCTTATTACTAATCTTGATAATATTATTGGACCTTTAAATTATGAGAGTAAGGATTCAAGATTAATAGGTCCAAAGCTTGGGAAAAGATTACTTACTAACTGTGTTACTTCATTGTTAGTTTCTTTATTTGCAATTTCTCTATATATAACCATTAGATTTGATAAAAAATATGCATTATTTGCATTATTAGCTTTATTCCATGATTTATTTATTGTTTTCGGTATATTCTCTTGGTTGGGAATTATATTATCCGTCGAGGTAAACAGTTTATTTGCTGTGTCATTGTTAACTATTGCTGGCTATTCTGTAAATGATACAGTTGTTATATTTGATAGAATTCGTGAGAATTTAAAATCAAAGAAAGAAGGCTATAACGAAACTATTCAATTATCAGTTAACGAATCATTTAGAAGAACAACTTTTACAAGTATTACAACCCTTATCCCTTTATTAAGCATAATTTTGTTTGGATCTTACTCACTATTTTGGTTTTCTTTGGCTTTATCATTAGGAATAATAGTTGGAAGTTATTCAAGTATTTTATTGGCTCCGTCTTTGTTACTGAAAGACTGAGTTTAACCTTCTAAAATTATGAAATTGAATTACTATTTGATAATTTTATTTTCTTTAGTTTTAATAGATCTTTCTACCGAGTTAAGAATATTATTTGATCATTTTACATTTAGTTCACTATATTTTGCTATTGGTAAACATCCCTTAGCTTTCTTTATACTTTTTTCCTACCCATATTTATATAAAAAATTAATTAAGTAGTTTTTAAATATCTTTAAATGATTCTTTGATTAAAACCTGAATTACTACAGCTAATGGAAGAGAAAGTACTAAGCCTAAAGGACCAAAAATGAAAGTAAATCCAAATTGCGATATTAATGTCAAACCAGGTAGTAAGTTTGCTTTTTTCTTCATTATAGAAGGCATTATTATATAGCTTTCAATATTTTGAATTATTACGTATGCGCCTAAAACAGCCAGTGGCTTCCAAAAATTATCAAGTAGTGCAATTGAGATTGGAAATATACCACTAATAACTGGACCTATATTTGGAATTATATTAAGAACCATTGCTATTAAAGCATTTGAGACAACATATTTGACGTCTAATATAGATAAAACTATTAATGATAATAGACCTACTGATAATGAGCTTATAACCATAGAAAAGGTCCAATTTGCTAATGCAATATTGCATTTTTCCAGTATATTTCTAAATTTGTTGCGATAATTTTTTGGAATTAAAAGAAGTATATTTTCTTTATACTGTTTTGGTTCAATAGAAATCATCAAACTCACTGCTAATACGAATATTAATTTCAAAAGACCTGAACCCAGATTCCCCGCTATATTTATTAAATTCTTAAAGCTTTCTTGAATAGCTTTTGCAATAGTTGAAGCATCTGGAATGGCAACTACATTATTTAAAAGACTGAATATGTCTATAACATTTTCTGATTGTTCTCCATATAGTAAGCTATTAAATTTGTTCAAATTTGTATTAATCAAAATATTTATTTTTGATAGACCATTTGGAATATCAACTAGTATTTCATTGAATTCTTTTATAAACGGAGGCAATACAAGAATGAAAATAGTAAATACTATTACTGATATAACGGTTAAGACAAGAAACAAAGAAAGCGAACGGGGGATTTTCAAGCCCTTTTGTATTTGATTACATAAATTACATACAATATTTGAAATAACTAAAGAACAAATTATTAAGAGAAGAAAATCTCTTAAAGTCCATAGTATTAAAGAGGTGATTAAAATTACTACTAACTTGAAATATGATGAACTATCCAATTTTCAGAACATTCTAGTTCTTCTCAGAATATCCTAATCCATTTGATTTGGCATAACTATTTGCAAATCTCATAAATCTCTCAAAGTCTGATGTGTTCTTCCAAATATAAACTGCTTCTAAAAATATGGGTTCACCATCAACAAACTTTACCTTAACTTCCCTAGTTAGTATTTCACCTTCGGAATCAATCATACGCATACCTGTAATTTCGCCGTCTGTAATTGAAGATAATGCCTGAGGTTTTTCGAACAAAAATAATGCTTGGCCGGTGGTACCATCCTTACTCCTAGTAAGTCTTATTTCAGGCACTACTGGTTCATCTTTTCCTTCATAAAATTGTATTTTTGCATTTTTATTTGCTGTCATAATGTTTGTACAATAATTTATTATGTTAGGAAATATTTTTCACAATCGTTTGTAATAATTTTTATAAAACATTATTTATTAACTCTAGGATACTTTTATCATATTTTTTGTCAGTTAAATCTAATATCTTTATATTTGTTTTGCCAACCTTTTCATATTCATAACATTTATCGTAATAATCTAGAACTGATTTACAAACTAAGTCCCATCTTTCATTATTTATTGATTCTAGAGCTATTTTCGTTCTTTGTGGTCCTAATCTTTTTTTTATCCTTAATACAGATTCTTGGAGTTCCTCTTTCTTAAAAACACTATAAGTATCTATCAACTCATCTAACCTGTTAGATTCGCTTCTTATAATTTCAATTCTCTTAGAATTTTTCATCTGATTGAAGAATTCATGAGGAATTTTACATTTACCTATATTTGCACTCTCGGCTTCTACAAAAATATTATTAGTAAATTCAAAGGATTTTAATTTTTCTGCTATTTGATTTTCAAATTGTTCATTTGAAGGTTGTTCCTGCATTCCTAAACCTCCAAATGTACTACCTCTATGACAAGCAAATCCTTCAAGATCAATAGTTTGATATTTATAATTCTCTAGTAATGTTAATAATCTTGTCTTGCCTGTTCCTGTTTTTCCGCCAATAACTACTATATTCAATTTTTTTGAGAAACTATCTAATACCCATCTTCTATATATTTTGTATCCTCCCTTAAGTGTTATTGGATTTAATTTATATTTATCTAGTAGCCAGGCAATGCTTTGTGAACGCATACCTCCTCTAGAGCAATATATTCTGATAAAAAAATCATTATTTTTATCAGGAATATTTTTATATGACTCAATACTCATAAATAAATTATCAAGAAGTAATTCAATTTTTTTTTCAAAAAAATTTAATCCCTCTATGACTGCTTTTTTTCTTCCTTCTTTTTTATAAATCGTGCCAATTATGGATCTCTCATCATTATCAAATAGTGGAATATTAATAGAATTAGGCAGGTGTCCTTTATAATATTCACTCGGGCTTCTAACATCTATAAGTGGTCCTTTAAAACTTCTAAATTTCTCTAGCTCTTTTCTTTTGAAATACATGGATAGTTTTTATTTTTTTAGATTGATTTTTTAAAATGAATAACAAAGAACAAGATAACTATAATAATGTTACATTAGATCTAATAAAAAAATTTGTAGATTCCAATCAAAGAAAAAGAATAAATTTATTAACTCAAATAGAATCTGAAGTCGAAAATATTTTTAATCTTGGCCATTCACTTTTTGATATTTTTGATAATGATGGAGATGACTGGGCTGCTGGTTGGATATTGCAAGTTTTAAAAAAATTTAAGCCTGTATTCTTTGAAAACTCTAAATTCAATAATTGGTTTAATACATATTCAGATATTGATATTAATTATGAGGATTTGCAATTGATGTTGGTTGAGCAAAAATTTGAAGAGGCAGATAGATTAACAAGTTCCTATTTACGAAAATTAGCTGGAAAATTAGCTGAAAAACGTGGATATGTTTTCTATAGTGAAGTAAAGAATATGTCCGGTAAAGATCTAGAAACAATAGATAGATTATGGACTATTTATTCTACTGGTAGATTTGGATTTTCAATTCAGGCAAAGATATTAAAATCAGTAGGGAAAAAATATGAATTAATGTGGCCGAAAATTGGTTGGAAAAAGGATGGCTTATGGACTAGATATCCTGGATCTTTTTGCTGGTCACTGGATGCTCCTGATGGACATATGCCTTTAATAAATCAATTAAGAGGAGTAAGGCTTATGGACTCCATCCTGAGGCATCCTTCTATTGCAAAGAGACATAATAATATTCTCTAAATTGAGGTATTTAATAAGTTAATATTAAGAAAGTATCAAAATATTATTATGTCCTTATTTCGGGGCAAAAATATTTTAAAAAAATTTTTTAAAAGACCAAAGATTAACTGGTCAAACTACGAATTTGAATCATCATTACAGTTAAATGAATTTGTCGATCAATTATTAGAACCTATTAAAAATTCTAAATCAAGCTATCTTATAAAACTTGGGTTACATGAAGCTCTAGTTAACGCAGTAAAACATGGAAATAAATTAGATCCAAAAAAAAATATTAGAGTAAGAAGAATAATCACTCCTAATTGGTGTGTCTGGCAAATTCAAGATCAAGGTAATGGTTTAGAAATAAAAAAAAGAGACTACAAATTACCAAAAAAAATAAGTAGTGTGAATGGCCGTGGCTTATACATTATTAATGAATGTTTCGATGATATTAGATGGAGTAGTAAAGGTAATAGGCTACAGTTGGCTTTAAAAAGGTGATTTTTTACTAGGGCAAGGTTGATCTACGTTAATATCTTTTAACCACTTAATACTTTCCTCTATATAGTCAATAGTTTCATTCTCATTACAAGAAATAATTAAATGGCATAATCCAGCCGAAATTAATTCTGCAGATCGTTTATATTTATTTCCTTTATCTTTATGCCATTTAGAATGATCAATTTTTAATTTGTCATTAAGGCTTTGAACAAGCTGAATAGTATCTTTATCCCAATAGGTCATAGAAGTTTTTATTTACTTTACAGCAGACCATACTTTGGTCATAAAAAAGGAATTAGATTTTACATCTTTAAACCCTACTTCTTCTATTTTAGAATCTATATCCTCTTTTATGTAATCACAATAAAAAGGCTCATGAAAAGATTTATAGAAGTTTTCCATTACGGATGTAAAGTCAGGTGAATCACTTATTTGAATTGAATCAGCTAATACTAATATCCCCCCAGGTTCGAGAACTCTAAAAAATTCATTTAATACTTTAGCTCTAATTGTTCGAGGTAATTCATGAAATAAGTAAACACAAGATATACATTGAAAACTATTATTTTCAAAAGGTAATTCTTCAGCATTACCTTTGATTAACTGAATTAAATCTCCATCCAAATCAGAAATATATCTACTTGCCTCTTTTAAGTATGAGTCAGATAAATCAATTCCTGTAATTTTTTCTTTTGGAAATGCGGCTCTTAATTGTTTTAATGTTCTTCCTGATCCTGTAGCTACATCAAGTATTTTTATAGAACTTTTTTTTCTATCACTAAAAATTTTAAGTCCTTCTTTTATTGGCTTAATTATTCTTCTCCTCATTGAGTCAGCACTTCCATTGAAAAGTATCTCTACTTGAAGGTCATAAATACTAGCTGAAAAATCTGATAAATAACCATCTGTTTGATGATGGAAATTTCTTAAGTAATATTTAGGATAATTATCTTTATCAACTGATTTTGGAAGATCATCAAAGTTTTGTTTTCTGCGTCTATCCCATGTATTAGGCATATCGAGCCAAATTTTAGGATATTGAGTTAGATATCTAAGCCATGGTTCGTCAAACAATAATTTTTTTGGATAGATATTTTTTTCTGCATCATTCCAATCTTCTTCTCTTAATTTATCCATTGAATTTTGGATTTGCATTAGAAGATCCTTATCTATATCAAAATTTTCAACCTTCGAATCGGGAAGAATAAAATTCATTAATCTTGAGCTGATCTGCTTGTGAGCGAAACCTGCAATGCTTTTACTTTGTTGTAGCGTTTTATATGCAATTTTTGAAATAGATTCCCTAGCCATTTTTCAATTTATATATATATATTCCAACAAAAAAAAAATCAATTTGAGAATATTTTGTGATATTTCTCAAATTGATTAATTTATAATAATGTAATCTACTAATTATGCATCGTAATACATGAAGAATTCATGTGGATGAGGCCTTTGTCTTAGTTGTTGTACCTCTTCGTATTTTATATCGATAAAGTTATCAATAAAATCTTCAGTAAATACTCCACCAGCTAATAAATAATCCTTATCTGCTTTTAGCGAGTTAAGTGAGTCATTTAGAGATGATGGTACTGTATCAATTTTTGCTAGTTCATCAGCTGGAAGTTCAAATAAATCTACATCTACTCCGTCACCAGGATCAATTTGATTTTTAATTCCATCAATACCAGCAAGCATCATTACAGAAAATGCTAAGTAAGGATTTGCGAGTGCGTCACCTGATCTAAATTCTAATCTTTTAGCTTTAGGACTTGGGCCTGTTAAAGGTATTCTTACTGCAGCTGATCTATTACCCTCAGAATAAACTAGATTTACAGGTGCTTCGAATCCTGGAACCAATCTTTTATAACTGTTTGTAGTTGGGTTAGTAAATGCTAAGAATGAGGGAGCATGTTTAAGTATGCCTCCGATGTACCATCTTGCTGTTTGAGACAAATTTGCATATGCTCCTTCACCAAAAAATAGTGGCTGTCCACTCTTCCATAAACTTTGGTGAACATGCATTCCAGTTCCATTATCGTTAAATACAGGCTTGGGCATAAAAGTTGCAGTTTTTCCATATTTTTTAGCGACATTTCTAACAACGTATTTATAAGTCATGACGTTATCAGCTGAATTTATCAACGAATCGAATTTCATTCCAAGTTCGTGTTGACCGGCACCAGCAACTTCATGATGATGCTTTTCTGTGGGTATGCCTAATTCACCCATTAAAAGTAGCATTTCAGATCTGATGTCTTGCGCAGTGTCATTTGGAGAAACAGGGAAATAACCTTCTTTGTATTGGATCTTATATCCTAAATTTCCACCTTCTTCAATTCTTCCTGTGTTCCATGGAGCTTCAATTGTATCTACACTGTAAAAGCAAGAACCTTCTTTTGAGTCGTATCTAACGTCATCAAATAAGAAGAATTCTGGTTCCGGTCCAAAAAATGCTGTATCGGCAATTCCAGTTGATTCTAAGTACTTTAATGCCTTTTGAGCTAAAGATCGTGGGCATCTATCATATGGCTCACCGCTTCTAGGCTCTTGAATAGAGCAAATCATACTTAGAGTTTTATGTTTATAAAAAGGATCTATCCATGCTGTACTTGCATCAGGAACCATTGACATATCGGAAGCATTAATTGCTTTCCAACCCCTTATTGATGAACCATCAAATGCTAGACCTTCAGTAAATGAATCCTCTTCTATCATGTCTGATGTAAGAGTTAAATGTTGCCATTTACCATGGATGTCTGTGAATTTTAAATCGATGAGTTCAATTCCTTCATCTTTAATTTGACTTAAAACATCTTGTGGAGACTTCGTCATAACTTTTGAGATACCTTCTATGAAATTAATAACTTGATGATTCTTATTATGTATCAACCGTAACTTTTTTCAACACTAGATGGCTTCTTTGAGTGTTTCAAGTCATAACTTTAATAATTATTTACTTAATTATTTAAATTGAATTAATTTCTATAAAAAAATATCGCTTAAGCGACGATATTAGTCTAATTTAAAAGTAATTGAATGTAATGCTTTGACAGAAGCAAAACTTATTCCGGCTTTAAATAAAGAGAATTTATCTCATTTTTCAAAGACTTATGTTCCCTCCAGACTTTTATTAGGACCTGGACCTTCAAACGCACATCCAGAAGTTCTAGATGCTCTTTCATTAAATCCTATTGGTCATTTAGATGAGGCATATATATCATTGATGTCTGATGTTCAGCAACTTTTAAGGTATACCTGGCAGTGCAATAATCGTCTTACACTCCCAATGAGCGGCACTGGTAGTGCAGCGATGGAAGCTTCAATAGCTAATTTTATTGAAGAAGGCGAAAAAATTCTTATTGCTAAAAAAGGATATTTTGGAGATAGATTAGTTGATATGGCAACTAGATATAAAGCTCAAGTTTCCTTTATTGAAAAACCATGGGGTGAAGCTTTTACTTACGAGGAAATTAAGTATGAAATAGAGACTAAAAAACCCGCTATTTTTGCAATTGTCCATGCTGAAACATCAAGTGGTGTTTTACAACCTCTTGATGGTATTGGGGATATTTGTAGAAAAAATAATTGCTTGTTTTTAGTTGATGCTGTTACTTCACTTGGTGCTTTAGAATTATTGATAGACGAATGGAAAATTGATCTAGCATATAGTTGTAGTCAAAAGGGATTAAGTTGTCCCCCCGGATTAAGCCCTTTTACAATGAATAAAAGAGCTGAAGAAAAACTAAGTTCAAGAAAAACAAAAGTACCTAACTGGTATTTAGATTTATCTTTATTAAATAAGTATTGGGGGTCTGATCGTATTTACCATCATACTGCTCCAGTAAACATGAATTTTGCTATTCGTGAAGGTTTACGATTAATTGCCAATGAGGGTTTAGAAAATGTTTGGAAAAGACATAATACTAATGCAAAGAAATTGTGGAAAGGTTTAGAAAGTCTTGGAATGGAATTACATGTATCAGAGGATTATAGATTGCCAACTTTAACCACAGTTAAAATACCTCCAGCAGTTGATGGGGATGGTTTTAAAAATCATCTCTTAAGAAACTTTGGAATTGAGATAGGAAATGGACTTGGAGAACTATCCGGAAAGGTGTGGCGTGTAGGACTAATGGGTTTTAATTCTTGTGAGGAGAATGTTGATAGATTATTAAACCTATTTGATACCGAGCTAAAGAAATTTTCTATCTTTGAGTCCTCAACTTTTTGAACCAAATCTGTAATATTTGACTGCATTCATCTTCTAGGATACCTCCAATTATTTCCATTTTGTGATGAGCACTTTCATGTTTTGATAGGTCTATTGACCCACCCAATCCACCTCTTTTCTTATCGTATGCCCCGAAAATAACTTTACCCATCCGTGCTTGAATAAGTGCAGAGGAACACATAGTACAAGGTTCTAAATTTGTGATAATAGTACATTCATTAAATCTCCAATCATTTTTTATTAGTGATGCCTGCCTAAGTGCCATTATTTCAGCATGACCTAATGGGTCTTTATTTATATTCCTTCTGTTAACCCCTCTCCCGATACATCTTTCTCTCTCATCTAAAATTATTGAACAGATTGGTAGCTCAACTTTCCCAATTTCTTTCGATCTTCTCAATATCGAATTCATCCACGAAGTGTATTTTGAATTATTTGTTTTTATTTGTTCTTCTTCATTACTATTTCCATTTTCAAAAATATATCTCATTTACCAATATTGAGAATAGAATTATTAATAGATATCTTATCTGATGGCTGAAGATTTAATTAATAATAATGATATATATTTCCCTTCAAATTTAGGGACTAATGACAAATTGATTACTCTTCTGAATAGAACTAGTCGAACTCTTTGTGACTGGTTCTCTAAAGCTGATAAAAATGGTCCTTTACCTTTTGGCGAGAGTTTCAATTGTATTATGCCTGCGGAAGATGGTAACTCTGAGGAAGATTTGTTTTCTGATATTGAATCTCTTTTGAATAATTCATTTAATCCCGTTCATCCTGGCTCACTAGCTCACCTTGATCCCCCACCTTTAATTTTTTCTATTTTGGGAGATTTAATTGCTGCTGGTTTAAATAATAATCTTCTCGCTTACGAGTTATCACCAAGTGTAACCTTGCTTGAGGAATCATTATGCAAATGGTTTGCCAAGAAAATAGGGTTTAATGATTTCTCAGGAGGTATAGCTGCTAGCGGAGGTACATTAAGTAATCTGAATGCACTTATTGCAGCTAGAAATAATGCTGGATTAGGTTCAGATCCCAATTCTGTATTACTTGTTAGTGAAGATGCTCATTCTTCCTTCGTTAAATGTATAAGAGTAATGGGCCTTGATACTAGGAATCTTGTTAGGATTAAAACTGATAATCAAGGTCGAATGGATATAAACGATCTGAGAAACTCTTTAGATAAATGTTCAACAGAAAATAAAAAAATATTTGCTATTGTTGCCACCCTTGGGACAACTGTAAGAGGAGCCATTGATCCTATTAAAGAAATAAGTGAAATCTGTAAACAAAGAAACATATGGTTACATATTGATGGTTCAATTGGAGGGATTTTTGCTATAACTTCTATTCCAATAGAAGGTCTAAATAATATTAATCAGGCTAATTCGATAACAATAAATCCACAAAAAATTATTGGTATTACAAAGACTTCATCTTTGTTATTGGTTTCAAATATGAGTACTTTAGAAAATACTTTTAATACTGGACTACCATACATATCATCTAAAGAAAATATTATAAATAGAGGAGAAATAGGCATACAAGGTTCTAGGCCTGCTGAGGTTATCAAACTATGGCTTGGGTTACGTTTTTTAGGTCTCAAAGGAATAGAGGATATTTTAAATTCATCAATTAAAAGAAAAGATTTTTTTGAAAAAAATATTAGTAAAAATAAATTTGATATATATTCAGGTCCTCTTCATATTGTTTCATTCTTACCAAATAAACTTAAGCCAAAAGACTCTGATGCATGGACTCAAACTAAAGTAAATGAACTAATTAACAATAATTTTATGCTTTCTAGACCAAAATTTAAAGGTAAATATTTTTTACGGGTTGTCATGGGAAATTACAATACAAAGGATTCTGATATTGAAGAACTCTTGAGACTTCTAGATGCTTAACTAATTAATATGGGAAGACCAAAAATTATTGCAGTAGTAACAGGGTTTATCTCTATAGCTATTTGCATTGCTTATTTATTATTAATAACTATCTTTGATTTCAGAACTTATCTAAATGATCAATTATCCAATATTAATTAGTAAATGGAGGCAAACTTTTATTTGATTTGAAATATTTTTTCATTTCAATTTTTGAAATAGCTTCTTTTACGAAATTATTTAAAATATCCTCTCTTTTACTTATTCTATAGATCTTATCTACTACTTCTTGTATTCCTCCATCTCCCCAATTTTGACCATTTTTAAAATATTCAATCAAACTTAGTCCTACTATTCTTATTAACCAGCCTGCTGTAACTGATTGTATAGATTTAGATAATATTATTTTAGTCAAGCTTGTAGCTAAAGCAGGAGAAAGAATGGCGAGACCCCCTTTTAGTATTCCTAGTTTAGCCAATGCGCTTAGCAATGAAGTCGCCAAATCTTTTGCATCTTTTTTTGTAAGCTTTATTTCATATATTTTTGATAACTCCATTATCATTTGAAGGTTTACGGATGTAGTAGTAAGAAAATCAACAGCTGGTAGTGGATTAACTAGTATTACTCCTCCTGTTATCCACATATATTTTTTAATCACTTTATTTGACATTAAATATCTTTGTTCTTGTACAAAATTTTTACTTTTAATACCTAACTTATTTGAGCGAAAAAGAATATTATCCGCCAACAACTCTTCACCATTATTATCGAGGGTTTCAATTATTTCTCTAAATAATCTTCCTACCTCTGGAACTAAATTTAAAGCATCTGATTTTATATAGGGAGATTTTTGTGGGACTGCAATTGTTTTAACGACTGAAATTTTATTTTTTCTAGCGGATGTTATAGAAATTATATTTTCTTTGATAAGGTTATTTTCATCTCTAGACCTCAAATCGCATTTATTTAGAACTATTATTATTTTTTTCCTTAATTTTAATAATTCCTTAATTAAATAGTTTTCGTATTTATTTATGTCCTGATCTAACACAAAAAGAACTAGGTCAGAATTTGATGCTTGTATTATTGTTGCTTTTTCTCTTTCTTCCCCTAATTTAGTTGGTTCGAATAAACCCGGAGTATCAACTATATTAATGTTTCTTTTTAAAATTGGTATACGAATTTTATAGCTATTAATCTGCTTTGTTGTACCTATTTTTGCTGAGGTTTGTCCGACAATATTTTTCAATAATGATCTTGCTATAGATGTTTTTCCTGAGGAGCCTGCTCCAAAAAGAGTAACTTTGTAATCTCCTGTTTTTAATTGGAACTCTAGTTTATTTTTTTGGTAATTTAACAATTCAGCTTTTACTTCATCGCTAATTTTTTTGTTAATTTTCTCGACTCCTTCCAAACTTATCTTGGCAGCACCATATGTATTTTTGAATGAAAGTGTATTTTTTTTATTTTTATATATAACTTTATAAACTATTTTTTTAAATAATTTTTTATCAATATTATAAAAAGTATAAATAATTATAATTAGAAATAAAAGAGTATAAATATTTACTATTCTTACAAATATGGAAAATAAAATATAAAGAAATAATATCAATATTACATACTTAATATACTTTAATTTCAAGTATTTCATTTTATCGCTTATTTTTAAAAATGCTAAACAGTAAAATAATGAAACCAATATTAATAGATATATCAGCAATATTAAACACTGGAAAATTTATAATATTTAAATTTATAAAATCAACTACAAAACCTCTATGTATTCTATCGATACCATTACCAATAGTTCCCCCAAGAATAAAGCTATAAGAATATAGATCCAATGAGTTTAAAGTATTCTTCCTAAATATCAAATAAATAAGTAATATAGAAAAAAAAATACTTATTAATGATAAAAATTCTCTACTACCACTGAATATGTTAAATGCTGCTCCGTAATTTTTTACAAAGTCTAATTTGAATAAAAGAAAATCTTTATTAATAAATAATTTTTTATTATAAAACATTAAATATTTCGTAAATTGATCTATCAGAACAATAAAAATACTTAAAGAAACAAAATATAGTTTTGTTTTTATATTAATAATCATTATTTGCTACGTTTTAAACGTTCTATAGGTTTAATAAGTAATAAAAGAGGAAAAAGCATTAAAAAATGATATCCAATTTTACCTAATGAATATTTCCCTAAATTATATAAAAATAAATTGTATTGACTGTAGGATATAGTTTGTATGAAGTTGTAAAAAATTCCAGTTAAATGCATAGCACCTATTGCTATAAATCCTTTTTTTAAAAAGTCTCTAATGTTTATTTTATTTCTATTATTTAAATTATCAATTATTTTGATTAATGGATATAAACCTAATAAATAACCAAAATTTGGAGTAAGCAAATAACCTAATGAACCTCCTTGGTGAAAGACAGGAAGTATAAATAACCCCAAAATTATATATATCGAAAATGCTCTGAAAACAACTTTTTTATTGAATATAAGTGTTAATAAAATTATGGTCGGAATTTGCCATGTGATAGGTATTTCAATGCTGTTATTTGGTTTATTGAGAAATGGTAGTGGTATATAAACATGTAGCATTGATGTTATGACAAGTGATTGAAGACTCACCAGTATCTCAATTAATTTATAAAAATTGAGCATGATTATAAATTCTATTTATAAACTTCTCAATGCAACTATTGGATCTAATTTAGAAGCTCTTTTTGCTGGTAAAACGCCAAAGATTAAACCTATTGATCCTGAAATGATCATGGTCGAAAAAGTTGTTGTAATTCCTACAGATGCAGGAAGTGGTGTTATGAGAGATAAAAGAAAAACACCTGATAACCCGGTTGTTGTGCCTATTAATCCTCCAATTGTAGATAAAATTAATGCTTCAATTAAAAATTGAATTAATATATCTGACTGTTTAGCTCCTATTGCTTTTCTGAGACCAATCTCTTCAGTCCTTTCGCTGACAGAAACGAGCATAATATTCATGATTCCTATACCTCCAACCACTAATGATACTGCTCCAATACCTGCCAATAAAAACGTAAGCCCACTTGTTATGTTGGTTACTATATTTAACGCATCTTCTTGTGATCTAACTGCAAAATCATCATCTCTTATTATTTTATGTCTTTGTCTTAATAAGTTAGTTATTTGAAATTTTGCGGCTCTAGTTGCATTTTTATTTATCGCTTCCACACTAATGAAGCTTAAACTTACTCCATATGTAGGGTCCTTACCAGTAATCCTATTTACCATTGTGGTTAATGGAATATAAGCATTTTTGTCTTGATTACTACCAAATACAGCACCTTTTGGTTTTAATATTCCGATAATTTCATAAGTATGATCTTTAATTCTAATTTTTTCCCCAAGTGTTGAAGATTTATCTTTGAAAAATTCGTCTTTAAGATCAGGACCTATTACTACATAACTTCTTGCACTATTAACATCACTCTTAGATAAAAATCTTCCCTTATCAACTTCAAAGCTTCTTACTTCAAGAAATTCAGGAGTAACTCCTGCAATTGATATATTTATACTTTTAGAATTTGACTGTACTATTTCGTTAGCAGAGATTTGAGGAGCAACTTTTTTAACTGTTGGGACTTGATTACTTATTGCTACTGCATCTTCTAAAACAAGATTTTTAGGAAATGAAATACCTCTTCTTCTGGTGTCATTATTTCCAGGAACAATAAATAAAACATTTGCACCTAAATTACTTAATTGGTTTTTTGCTAATGTTTGAGCACCTCTTCCAAGTCCAACAAGAGTTATAACAGATGCATTTCCTATAATTATTCCCAGCATTGTTAACGAACTTCTCAATTTGTTCGAAACCAATGTTTTTGTGGCCATACCTAAGGCTTCTTTTATTGAGATATTCCTAGACATATTTATATTTATCTATTGCTTCATTATCTTCTTCAATTTGCCCCATGTATATGACACCTTCATTAAGCTGCAGTGTAATAAGGTCACCATTATTAATTTGATGATTATCCATATTTTCTAAATTGCAAATTGTAGATATCTTTTTATTATTTTTGTTAAACAAAGCATAAACATCAACTACTTTTTGATTAGTAACAATACCTGCAATACTTTTACTCAGTGGAATATTTTCCATTAATTCCTTGGGAACAAACAATATTTCTCCTGGACAAATTAAAGAAATATCAAGTTTATTTTTTATTATTCTTGCTTTTCCTGTTACACCAATTTCACCTATTGAAATTCCTCTTGATACAATTTTTCTTACTAAACCGACTTTTATTAAATCTGTAGAGCCGCTAATACCAGTTAATGTGCCTGCTGTTTGAACTACTAAGTCTCCTTGTTTAAGGATCTCCATTTCCTGAGCAATTTGCATAGCTAAACTGAATGTTTTTGCTGTTCTTTCATCATTTTTAACTACTATGGGAGTTACTCCCCATACAAGTTGCAATCTTCTCGCTACACTCCTCTCTGTTGTAGTTGCCAAGATAGGTGTAGGTGGTCTAAATTTGCTAACATTTCGAGCGGTAGAACCTGATTTTGTTAGAGGGATAATAGCTCCTGCATCAAGTTGTCTAGCTATATTACTTACAGCCGCACTTATAGCATTTGGGATTGTACTAGGTAAATGGCTCTCAATAGCTTTAAGTGGGTAATCTCTTTCAATTCTTCTCGCTATTGTTGCCATCGTCTCTACTGCCTCTACAGGATAATCGCCAACTGCCGTTTCATTTGAAAGCATTACTGCATCTGTTCCATCCAAAATTGCATTTGCAACATCACTAACTTCGGCCCTAGTTGGTCTTGGATTTGAAGCCATAGAATCAAGCATTTGCGTCGCCGTAATTATAGGGATACCTAATGTATTAGCTTTTCTTATTAATTCCTTTTGTAAAAGAGGAACTTCTTCTGCAGGCATTTCTACTCCCAAATCACCTCTAGCAACCATCACGCCATCACATAAGGGTAATACTGTATCGATTTGATCAATTGCTTCAAATTTTTCTATTTTTGCAACTACAGGAGTTGAATGCCCATTTTTATTTATTAAATCTTTTATCTCGTTTATATCAGATGGATTTCTTACGAAACTTAGAGCTATCCAATCAACTCCCTCAGATAAACCAAATTTTAAATCCTCCTTATCTTTTTCTGTTAATGCTTTTACTGATAATTGAACATCTGGGAAATTTACACCTTTATTATTAGAAAGAACCCCCCCTACGGTTACTAGACACTCCAAAAGATTAGCTTTTATATCTACTTTTTCTACAATCATTTCTATTTTTCCATCATCTAATAATATTCTTTTCCCTTTGCTTACTTCTTGAGAAAGTTTGTCGTAAGTAACATTTGCAATGGTATTTGTACATTCGACTTTATTCGATGTCAATGTAAACTTATCACCTTTTTTAACTTTTACAGGACCATCTTTAAAGCGCCCTAATCTTATTTTAGGTCCTTGAAGATCTTGTAATATTCCAATATCTATATCTAACTTTTCTGATACTTCTCTTATAGTTTTTATTCTCTCAGCATGATCTTTATGATCTCCATGTGAGAAATTTAATCTAAATGTTGTCACTCCAGCTTTAATTAAATCTGTAATTATCTCTTCAGATTGGGTTGCAGGCCCAATAGTTGCTACTATTTTTGTTCTTCTTTTTAAATCAATATTCGACATATATAAATAATATTGCTAGATATAAATAAATTTACCATACCCAAAGTTAGTTATTTAAGTCATGGATTTTAAAACGTATCAGAAGAAAGCTAGAGAAACAGCACAATATCCAGATTTAGGCTCAAATAATATTTATCCAACTCTTGGTTTAGTGGGAGAGGCTGGTGAGGTAGCAGAAAAAGTAAAAAAAGTCATAAGAGATAAAAATGGAATATTTGATAACGAATCAAAATTAGGCATTAAAAAAGAGCTAGGGGATGTATTGTGGTACATATCAAATCTTTGTACAGAATTAAATTTCAATTTAGAGGATGTTGCGTTACAAAACCTCGAAAAATTAAAAACAAGAGCCGCTAAAGGGAAAATATCTGGATCAGGTGACAACAGATAAAATATTAGTATCCATAACCGTAAAAACTACCAGCCGCGCCTCCTAAAGCTTGTTGAATTACATTTAAAAGTAAAAAAGCTAGAATTGATGAAATATCGAATCCACCTATTGGGGGAATAATTCCTCTGAAGATGTTTAAATATGGGTCGGTTAAAGAGCATAATGCACTTAAAGCTCCATTGTTCCAATCAATTGATGGGAACCAAGTAAGTAATACTCTAATTAGTAATAAGAAAGAAAAAATTTGGACTGTACTTGCTAATACAGAAAATATTTTATAAGCAACCATTTTTATGGATCGAATTTCATATACTTTAACATTTACTCATTATTGTTGTTTATTGTTGGGGGTTCCTATTTTTGAAAGATATTCATTACTAACAGCAAAGGTTTGGAAAAACTTTTCAGATAATGATAACCAATATGATCTCCCATCTTTTTGCTTCCGTTTGACGATAAACTTCTTTTCTAATAATTCTTTAATATGATCATAAGCTCCTGAACCTCGAAGAAGTATAAGATCCGATTGCAGAATCTTTTTTTTGATTGCAATGGTTGCCAATGTCCTTAATTCGGATGTTTTCAAATCAGAAGGAAGTAAATCATCGACGAATTCATTAAGACTAGATTTTAATTCGAGAGAAAAACTGTTATTAACTGCATTTAATTCAATAGCTGAGCTGGGATTAGAGTATTTATTTTTTAGATCTTTAATTGCATCATTTATTGAGTTGATATCAGAATTAGTAATTTCTGAAAGCTCCTTCTTTGTTATTGGTTTGCCTTTCAAATAAAGAACAGCTTCAACTTTAGTAACTATATCTATATCAGATATTGGCGTGGTATTTGTATCAGCTTGATTGATTTTTATTACCTAAATCTTTCCTAATTTACCTTAAATTTAATCTGATGCACCTAGGAATAATTTATATGTATCGTTTTGAGTTTCATCCCAGAATTTATATCCTAGAATTCTTACAAATTTATTCCACTCTATAATTTCATTTCTATCGATTAAAACTCCAATAACAATTTTCCCTACATCAGCACCATAATTCCTATAGTGAAAAACACTTATCGACCAATTAGATTTCATATTGTTTAAGAAATTTATTAATGCACCAGGTTTTTCGGGAAATTCAAATCTGTATAAAAGTTCAACGAAGTTTCCATTATCCATTACTTTAAAATTCTTTGGTAATCTTCCACCTACCATATGTCTGAGATGATTTTTAGATAATTCATCATCACTTATATCAATAAATGGGTACTCCGAATTTCTAAATTTATTTAGAAGATTTTTTTTATCATTTAATCCATAGACTTGAACTCCCACAAAGATCTGGGCATTTTTAGAATTAGACATCCTATAGCTAAATTCAGTTAAATTTCTATTATCGAGTAACTTACAAAAATTAATTAAACTTCCAGCACGTTCTGGGATTTCTACAGCCATCATTACTTCTTTACACTCCCCAAGTTCTGCTCTCTCTGCAACAAATCTAAGCCTCTCAAAATTCATATTTGCACCACATGCAATTGCAACCATTTTTTTATTTAAATGATTCGAATTTAAAATATCTTTTTTCATACCTGCAATTGATAATGCTCCTGCAGGCTCTAGTATTGATCTAGTATCTTCAAAAACATCTTTTATAGCAGCACATATTTCATCTGTATTAACCCTAATCATCTTATCTATATACTTTCTTCCAATATTAAAAGTATTTTCGCCAATTTTTTTAACAGCCACTCCATCTGCAAATTGACCGACAGAAGATAATTCCACAATTTTTTTTTCTTCTAACGATTTTGTCATGGCATCTGCGTCTTCTGGCTCAACCCCAATTATTTTTACTTCCGGCCATATATTTTTAATGTATAAAGATATTCCTGATATCAATCCACCACCACCAACAGCAATATAAATTGCATAAGGTTTTTCCTTTAGTTGTTGTTCAAGTTCAATAGCTATAGTTCCTTGTCCTGCTATTACATCGGGATCATCAAATGGATGAATAAAGCATAAATTTCTTTCTTGGCTAATCCTTAATGCCTCTTTGTAAGTTTCATCATAATTGTCACCATATAATAAAACTTTTGCTTTTAAATTTTTTACTGCATTAACTTTCACTAGAGGTGTTGTAATGGGCATTAATATGGTTGCTTGGCAATTTAACTTGAGAGCACTAAGAGCAACCCCTTGAGCATGATTACCAGCACTTGAAGTAATTACTCCCTGAGCCAGCTGTGAATCAGAGAGCTTACTCATTTTGTTATATGCACCCCTTATTTTGAATGAAAATACATCTTGAAGATCTTCTCTTTTTAGGTAAATTTCATTATTAAGTGTATTACTTAAATTTTGAGCTTTTTCTAATGGTGTTTTTTTTGCTACTTCATAGACTTCAGCTTGAAGTATTTTTTCAAAATAATCATTCATATATATATTTTTAGCATTAATTATTAATCTAATAAAACATTACATGATCTATTTAAAAAAAAATACTCATTTTGCACCTTGACGTTTTAGATTAGGTAGATAACAATTTTTTTTCAATGCTTTTAAGTGAGTTAAGTCATCCAAATGAACTACATGGCTTAACAGTTTCACAATTAGAGGAAATTGCTTGTCAAATTAGAGAAAGGCATCTTCAAGTAGTTTCTACTAGTGGTGGACATCTGGGCCCTGGATTAGGAGTTGTTGAGTTAACATTGGCTTTATATCAAACTCTGGATCTTGATTTCGACAAGGTTGTTTGGGATGTAGGCCATCAAGGTTATCCTCACAAATTAATCACAGGGCGGTTCAGTCAATTTGATTCTCTTAGACAACAAAACGGTGTAGCAGGATATCTTAAAAGGAGTGAAAGTAAATTTGATCATTTTGGTGCTGGACATGCAAGTACATCTATTTCTGCTGCCTTAGGCATGGCAATGGCAAGAGACAGAAAAGGTGAGAATTATAAATGTGTTGCTGTTATTGGAGACGGAGCATTAACCGGAGGAATGGCATTAGAAGCTATAAATCATGCAGGTCACTTACCAAATACTCCTTTAGTCGTAGTATTAAACGATAATGATATGTCAATTTCACCTCCAGTTGGGGCTCTTTCATCATACTTAAATAAGGTAAGAGTTAGTCCACCTCTGCAATTTTTATCTGATAGTGTTCAAGAAAGTGTTAAAAATATTCCTTTAATTGGTAAAGATATTCCAGAAGAACTTAAAAATATTAAAGGCAGCGTTAGACGATTAGCTGTACCAAAAGTTGGTGCTGTTTTTGAAGAACTTGGATTTACATATATGGGTCCAATAGATGGTCATGATATTGGAAATTTAGTTAATACTTTTAACGCTGCTCATAAACTTAAAAAACCTGTTCTCGTTCATGTAGTTACAACAAAAGGGAAAGGTTACCCTTATGCAGAAGCTGATCAGGTTGGATATCATGCACAATCTGCATTTGATCTGACAACTGGGAAATCTATTCCATCAAAGAAACCCAAGCCTGTTAGTTATAGTAAGATATTCGGTCAAACCTTATTGAAAATATGTGAACAAGATAGCAATGTCGTTGGAATTACAGCAGCAATGGCTACAGGTACTGGTTTAGATATATTGCAAAAAAATATACCAGATCAATATATCGATGTAGGAATAGCAGAACAACATGCAGTTACTCTTGCAGCAGGAATGTCTTGCGATGGTCTTAAACCTGTTGTAGCTATTTATAGTACTTTTCTTCAACGAGCTTTCGATCAATTAATTCATGATGTTGGTATACAAAATTTACCAGTATCGTTCGTACTTGATAGGGCTGGCATAGTTGGAGCTGACGGTCCTACTCACCAAGGTCAGTACGACATCAGTTATATGAGATCCATACCTAATTTTGTTTTGATGGCCCCAAAAGATGAGTCTGAATTACAACGAATGTTAATAACATCAATTAATCATAAAGGACCTACAGCTCTAAGAATACCAAGAGGTTCTGGATTAGGAGTGGCTGTGATGGATGAGGGTTGGGAACCTTTGAATATAGGCGAAGCTGAAATACTCGAAGAAGGAAATGATATTTTAATTATTGCTTATGGTTCAATGGTCGCTTCAGCTGTTGAAACAGCAAGTATCCTAAAAAATATGAACATTAATGCATGTATTGTTAATGCAAGATTTGTGAAACCTCTTGATAAAAATCTTTTTATATCTTTAGCAAGTAGGATTCAAAAAGTTGTAACCATGGAGGAAGGAACCCTAATAGGGGGATTTGGTTCTGCAATCGTCGAATTATTTAACGATAAAGAAATAAACATTCCTGTATACAGAATAGGTATACCTGATGTTTTAGTTGATCATGCTTCACCTGATCAGAGTAAAGAAAAATTAGGACTTATGCCTGATCAGATGGCAGATAAAATTGTTAAGAAATTTAAGTTAAATAATTAAAAATTTAATAAAAAAATTTTTATAAAACACCTCGTGAGGCTAATCCTAAGATTGCTCCAATTCCGAAAATATGACCTAGGCAATTAGCACCTACAACAGATGCATGACTTAAACCACCATAGAATTTTGAATTAGGTATTTCAAAACCTTCATTTGGTTTTCTGATAGTTGCTCTAGCAATTGCATAAGCAAAAACATTACATGCAATCATTACGACGGCACACTTTGGAGACCAAGAAAAAGTTGCTGGATCTGCAGCTGCAAATAATGTAGTAAACATAAAAAATTGTTATTTTCATATATTCTCTAATACTTTTACCTAAAAAACACAAAATTGTAAAAGGTCTTAAGAGTTGTTTACTTCTAAGCTATTTAACAACTTTATAAATCCAAACAAAATAACAAAATCACTTAGAGTTAGGAAGGATTCTGCAAAGCCATGCAGAAAGTCAATCTCAACGAGGGTTTTATCATAGTAATTTAGTGTGAAGATAGATACCAATATAGTTATGAATACGAATAAAACAGTTAAGGAAAATCCTGTTTTTACAAAAATATTAACAGTTTTGATTTTATATAAGTAAAACAAAAAGATTGCATATGGAAATATAGATGCTGCGAACAAAGCTGTATTGTCAATTGAAGCTAATTTTTCAATAAATTTTATAAATAAATCATTCATAAGTCTCTTTCTTTTTAAAAATAGTGAATGATGCTAGAGCTAATGTTGAATTTCCAATAAATGTAAATATCCCTTGAAGAGTTACTAATCCATACAATCCATCTTGATTATCATAAATATGCCAGGTTATAGCGCACATAGCTCCTATTAAGTTTGGGACCATAGCTAAGCTTAACCAAAAAAATAAATTATAATTTTTATATGATGAAATTTTGCATATTACAAATATCGCAAATATCCATTCAATCACTGAAGAGATATGAATTAACCAGGTTCCAAATGATAGCTCGTGCAAAATTTATATTTTTTTCTTTAGTACATTAAGTACTTCCTTGGCATGATTTATGGGTAAAACACTTATCCATCTATAAGAAATTTCACCTTCTGGAGAAATCAAAAAAGTATTTCTATCTGAAAATGGAGGAATCCAAGAACCATATTTTTCACTAATAATTCCTTCTGGATCAGATAATAAAGTGTAGTTTATAGATTTCTCGCTACAGAAACTTTCATGAGAATCATTATTATCAGCGCTAATCCCTACAATTTCGGCATTATATTTAGAAAAATCTTTTTTTAATTCCGAAAAACCTTTAGCTTCAAGTGTGCATCCCGCTGTAAAGTCCTTCGGATAAAAATACATAACAAGCCACTTACCCTGAAAATCATTTAATTCCCATATTTTTTTTGATTTTATTTTTTTATTGAAACCTTCTAACTGAAAGTTTGGAGCAATATCACCAACTTCAGGAGCAAAGTCAAAAGCGATTGCTGAATTACAATTAAATAAAAAAATAGTGGATATTAATATACTTAAAACTAAATTTCTCATCAAATTTAGAATTTTTTTAAATCAACTCCATTTGATTTAGCAAATTTATCTAAACCTACTTTTTGTATTGACTTTAGTGCTTTGGTGCTAATTTTAATATTAACCCATTTTTTTCCTTCTTCCCACCAAAGTCTCCTTTTTTGGAGATTAACTTGTTGCAATTTTTTTGTACGAATATGTGAGTGACTCACTGCCATCCCGTTATTAGCTTTTGCACCGGTCAGTTCGCAAACTCTTGACATATTTATTTAGTTATATCTCTAAAAATTCTAACACATGACTTAATTTGTTGAATTAAGTAATTCTGAAATTAATTCGGCATTATTATTTTGTAAATTAATTATCTGTTCTTGATCTAATCCACCAACGGATAGCTTAGCCATATCGTAAACATGATTAGCAATTTTAGATGCCAATGGATTCTTAATAGGATTTTTTTCATCAATAATTATTTTGTTGCCTGTAATTTTATTAAGACCAACAATAAGTGGATGTTCTTTGTTAATTAAGAGCACATGATATTCAGGTAAGCCAGGCATCTTTTGTTCCATATATGCGCCCATATCATTAATTCTCCTCATTTGTTCTGGAAGCAAGATCATCGCTGGTGGAGCATCTTTACTTGAAAGTGACTGCACTTTAACTGTTACTTTCTCATTGTTAAGGGCCTTAACTATCGTATCTTTAAGATTATCTGTATTTGACTTGCCGTCCTTATCTACAATTTCTTTAGATTCGTTATCTTCTAGTTCATTTATTTCTGAATCTACTCTTTGGAATTGATAATCTTCATTTTTACTTTCCAACCATGGAAGAAATTGAGCATCAATTAAAGGATCTGATTTAATAACTTCTTTATTATCAGATAAACAGATATTTAATGCACTAGATTGAGCAATCAAATCTGAACAGTAAATTATTTTTTTAGAATCAATTAATTTATTTCGCTCTAAGTAATTTGCGAGAGTTGTGAAATATTTGTCATTTGACTTGATGAGGGATTTATTTTCAATATCTTTTGTTACGTCTTTCTCTGAATTTATTATTGTTTCGAAAATTATACTGTTGTTAACTAAATCAGCAAATTTTTCATCTTCGATAGCACCAATTTTAATAAAAGCAGAGATTGAATCCCAAATTTCTGCATAAAATTCTGGAGTATTTTTTATCAAATCCTTCAGTTTATTCGCAATTTTTTTGGAGATAAATGATGATATAGACCTTACTTTTCTATCTGTTTGTAATGCACTTCTACTAACGTTTAGAGGTATATCTGTAGAGTCAATAACTCCTCTTAGAGGTAAAAGGTATTTTGGTACTATCTCTTTAATTGAATCGCTTACGAATACTTGATTGCAAAATAGTTTTATTTCTCCCTTTTCCCAATCAGCTCTACCTGACAATTTTGGAAAATACAATATCCCTTGTATGTCATATGGATAATCTGTATTTAGATGAATCCATAACAGTGGATCTCCCTGAAAAGGATAAAGGTATTTATATAACTCAATATAATCTTCATCTTTTAATTCATTAGGTTGTTTTCTCCAAGGAGGATTTTTCTTATTGATTGTCTCTCCTTCTAATAAGACATCTATTGGCATAAAATCACAATATTTTTTTATTAGAGATTTAATCCTTTCAGGCTCTATAAACTCTTTTTCTTCTTCAAGTAGGTGAAGAATAACATCTGTACCAATTGTCTCTCTTTCTGCTTCCTCTAACGTGAAATTTGGCGATCCATCACAAGACCATTTATAAGCTTTTGATTCACCAATTGCCGACTTCGTTAATATATCAACTCTATCTGCCACCATGAAACTTGAATAAAAACCTAGTCCAAAATGACCTATGAATTCATCATTATCTTTTTTGTATTTTGTTAAGAATTCTTCAGCACTAGAAAATGCAACTTGATTTATGTACTTCTTAATTTCTATATCATTCATTCCAATTCCATTATCGGAAATTGTTAACGTATTTTTTTCTCGGTTAATTGTTATTTTTACTTGAGCCTCCTCAGTATTCTCACAATCGCCTGCCATAGAGGCCATTCTTCTTTTACTAATTGCGTCAACACCATTACTAACAAGTTCTCTTAAAAAGATTTCGTGGTCAGAATATACTGCCTTCTTGATAATTGGGAAAATATTTTCGGTATTAATACGAATTTCGCCTTTTTCCATTTAAAAAAATCAAATATATTAAATATTATTTCGTAAAAACTAGTTAATCAAGTTTAATTAGGAGTATTGTCCGAACAATATATGATTTTAAAAGTTAAAAAAACTTTTAAAAGGTTTTATTTAACCCACAAAATATCACTACAATTATTTTCTTTCATAATTTGATTGGCTTTAGCCAAGTCATCACATGGATTTAAATGTAAGACAGCAATATTTCCTTTTTTCTGTTGTTCTTTTTGTTCATACATACCTTTTTCTAACAAATAAGAATCTTTAAACATCAATAAAATCTTTTTTTTATCTGTCTTTTCTTCCTTAATTAAATTTCTTAAAATGTCTACTGAAATTGTAAATCCAATCCCATTAAATATTTTCTCATTAGGACTAAATGACCTTACTAACTCATCATATCTTCCGCCTTTTGCAATGACGCTTTTATTTTTACCATTATCCCCTATTAGTTGAAAAACTATTCCTTCATATAAATTCAAGTGAGGTTGAAAAGTGGGATCAAGTTGTAATTTAACACCATATTTATTTGATATTTTTGATAATGTTTCAAATAAAAAATTTAAGTCATCTAATGTTTTACTAGTACCAAATATAGTTTTTAATTTTTTTAATATTGCAATTGGCTCTCCTCTTGTGAATAAAAGATCTTTAAGAATATATTTATCATCTTCATCTATTCCTAATTTAGATAAATTATCTTGATCAAAATTAACCAGACTTTTCTTAATTTCTTCAAAATTATTATTCTTATATTTGTTCAGTATCAAGTCCATTATTTTTGTGGTGCTTACTAGTAGAAATAAATTGCAACCATCCTTCAAATTAATATTATCGATTGAATCAAACAAAATATTAATAACTTCAATTTCTGGGTATTTTGTATCATATCCAATTAATTCAATTCCACTCTGCAATTTTTCATGTAACTTGTATGAATTTTTATTATTTTGTTTTTTATCAAAAACCATTCCATTTGTGAATAATCTTATAGGTCTTTTCTTATTTATTAATCTAGTAGATGACAATTTAACAATTGATGTTGTCATTTCTGGCCTAAGACATAATGAATTATTACTTACTATTCCTACAACATGATTTTCGTCAATAATGCCACGGCCTTTTATGGTGTCTAAAGTATTTATAAATGATGGTGAAACCTCTTCATATCCCCATAGTTTATAAATACTATTTAAATTATTTATGATGTTTGAGTTGTTTTTTACATCGACTAATTTAATTTCCTTTATATCTGTCATTTTGATATTTAACTAATTTTAGGTATAGAGATTTTTTTTTAATGGAGAGACTTTACCTAGCTCATTTTTTAATTCATTCTCAAGGCTGGGAGAACAAGCTAAAATTCTTCCTGAACTTAAATTAAATTCGCCTGATGGATAATCAGAAATAATACCACCAGCCTCTTTAACAATAATAGCACCGGCTGCTAAGTCCCATACTTCCAATCCTCTTTCCCAATATCCATCAACCTTACCTGCCGCAACAAATGCTAGATCAACTGCTGCTGCACCTCCTCTTCTAACGCCTCTAGTTTTATGTGTTAAGTAACAAAATTCAGCATAATTATTATCCTCTGTCTCAAATCTGTCATAAGAGAAACCTGTTACAAGTAGACTATCAGAAAGATTAGAGGGGTTCGATACTTTAAGTTCACTATCATTGCAGAATGAGCCTAAACCTATACAAGCTGAATATAGTTCATTTAAATAAGGTACAGATATAGCTCCTATAATTGGCAAATTTTTATATACAAGACCAATAGAAGTCCCAAAAAAAGGATATCCATGGGAATAATTTGTTGTACCGTCTAATGGGTCTATACACCACGTTAAATCCGAAGATTTATTTAATTTACCCGATTCCTCTGCATTTATAGATATGTTTGGTGTCTCTTCTAATAAATATTCTTTTATTTTATTTTCAACTTCCAAATCTACATTGGTAACTAAATCACCTTTTCTACCCTTTGAAGTTATTTTCTGAATTTTATTATAATTAAATTTTAAAATTTCATTACCAATTTGAGCGGAATTCTTGGCTATTTCATACAAAATAGGTAAGTTTACTTGATTTGAAAGTTCCTCTATTCCACTTAATTCAAACATGTTAGTTAATCTTCCTCAAATTCCCAAGGTGGCGCAACTCTTGTATTTCCCCTCCCAAAATATTGTCCAAATTGTAAATCGTAAACTTCATCTTCATATGTAGTTTCTACCTCAAGATCTGAAGTTGCTTTGGCGACACAAAGAAGTGCATAGCCTTTGTCTTTTAAAGACTGAGATACACCCATGGCTTCAGGTTGTTGTAATGTACCTGATTTAATTTTAACTGCACAACTTGTACAGCAACCATTTCTACATGAAAATGCAAGTTTGAAACCTTTCTTTTCAAATTCCTTAAGTATGTAATCATCACTATTAACCTGCTCTTGATAGAACTTTCCGGTTTCCTTATTTTTAATCGTGACTGTGAAAGTCTTTTTCAAATAACTTTCCTCTAAAATGGGATGATTAAGGGTTAAAATGATTATCTTGGGAGAGGTGGCCGAGTGGTTGAAGGCGCAGCACTGGAAATGCTGTATAGAGGCAACTTTATCGAGGGTTCGAATCCCTCTCTCTCCGTTTTATATTAGTTTATTTTGGTTAAATCCATCAACACCTTTTCTTTAAAATATCTTTTAAAATAGAGAGTAATCTCATAAACAAGGTATAAATAATCTTATTTATTTAAATTAAGTTGAAAATATTTGATTTTTATTATTATATGTAAATATCAAAGATAAAAATTAATTAAATTATTAGTAAATTTTGCTTTAATTTAGCGATCTAAAATCATGGGGCAAATAGTTGGAATAGATTTAGGTACTACTAACTCTGTTGTTGGAGTAATAGAAGCTGGACGTCCAATTGTTATTGCAAATTCTGAGGGTTCTAGAACTACACCTTCAATAGTTGGATTTACAAAAGACAAGGAAATAGTAATAGGAGACCAAGCGAGAAGACAACTTGTTCTAAATCCTAAGAATACCTTTTATAATCTTAAACGATTTATTGGTAGTGACTGGGATGAATTAGATGAGAATAGTATTTCTGTTCCTTACAACGTTAAGGCTAATACAAACGGAAATGTTAGGGTTCTTAGTCCAAATACAGAAAGAGAGTATGCACCAGAAGAATTAGTGAGCTCATTGATTAGAAAATTAATTAATGATGCTGAAACATATCTTGGAGATACTGTTGATTCTGCAGTTATTACTGTCCCTGCTTACTTTAATGAATCTCAAAGGCAAGCTACAAAGGATTCTGCAATATTAGCTGGTATTAAAGTAGATAGAATTCTAAATGAACCCACTGCTGCTGCTCTAGCTTATGGTTTTGAAAAAAGTTCTTCTAATAATGTTTTGGTTTTTGATTTAGGAGGAGGAACATTTGATGTTTCATTATTGAAAATTTCTAATGGTGTATTTGATGTTAAAGCTACTTGTGGTGATACTCAGCTAGGTGGAAACAATTTCGATTCAAAAATAGTTGATTGGCTTGCAGAAAAATTTCTAGTTGATCATGATATAGATCTAAGAAGGGATAGACAAGCTTTACAGAGATTAACTGAAGCTGCTGAAAAAGCTAAATGTGAATTGTCAGGATTACAAAAAACAAAAATATCTTTACCATTTATCACAACAAGTAAAGAGGGGCCGTTACATATTGAAGAAACCTTAGATAGAAAAATATTTGAATCATTATCACAAGATTTACTTGATAGATTATTAGAACCTGTGCAAATAGCTTTAGATGATTCTGGATGGAACGCAGGAGACATTGATGAGGTAGTACTTGTAGGGGGCAGCACAAGAATCCCAATGGTTCAACAATTAGTAAAAACTCTTGTTCCAAATGATCCTTGTCAATCTGTTAATCCTGATGAAGTCGTAGCAGTTGGAGCAGCGATACAATCTGGAATTATTAGCGGTGATTTACAAGATTTACTTCTAAATGACGTTACTCCCTTATCTTTAGGTTTAGAAACTATTGGTGGTCTTATGAAGGTACTCATTCCTCGTAATACGCCAATACCGGTTAGACAATCTGATGTTTTTAGTACTTCCGAGGCTAATCAATCATCAGTGGTTGTTCAAGTACGGCAGGGAGAAAGGCCCTTAGCCTCTGAAAATAAATCACTTGGTAAATTTAGACTATCAGGAATACCTCCAGCTCCAAGAGGTATACCTCAAGTCCAGGTAGCTTTTGATATCGATGCTAATGGTCTTCTAGAGGTAAGTGCAACCGATAGAACAACTGGAAGAAAGCAAACAGTCACAATCTCTGGAGGTTCTAATTTAAATGAACAAGAAATAAATTCGATAATTGAAGAAGCCAAAGCAAAAGCTAATGAAGATAGGAAGAGAAGATCTGTAATTGATAGAAAGAATAGTGCTTTAACGCTTATTGCGCAAGCTGAGAGAAGACTCAGGGATGCTTCATTAGAATTTGGCCCTTATGGGGCCGAAAGGCAACAACGAGCTGTTGAATTAGCCATTCAAGATGTTGAAGAATATATAGATGACGATGATCCACAAGAATTAGAAATTTCAGTAAGTGCTCTACAAGAAGCATTATTCGGGTTAAACAGAAAATTTGCTGCAGAAAAGAAAACTGATAATAATCCCTTACAGAGCATAAAAAATACTTTTGGATCATTAAAGGATGAACTTTTTTCAGATGACTATTGGGATGATGATCCTTGGGATAATGAAATGAATAGAAATTATAGAAATTCGAGGTATGGTAATTCTAGGGACGATGATCCATGGGACAATGACTATTTCCTCTAAAAAAGACTACTTGTCGATTTTGGGTTTAACCCCTGATTTTGATAATAAAGAACTTAAAAAGGCCTTTCGTAGAGAAGCAAGAAAATGGCATCCAGATTTAAATAAAAATGATCTTAATGCAGAGGAAAGATTTAAATTAATTAACCAAGCATACGAATATCTAAGTGATCCCAATAAAAATAAAAATATTTCTGATAAAAATATCCAGGAAGATTACGAAAATAATAACTTCAAGACTGGTTTTCCTGATTTCCAAGATTATCTTGATTCATTATTTGGATACGAATACTCCTCAAAGTATTACGACGAATATAATGATGAACCATTAAACGATGAATCCATAAATACAAATAATGATGAATTTGATAATTATGAATACCCTACAACATCTCCAGAAGAACCTCCTCCAGTTAAAGTTCACAAAGATATTGAAACCATTATCGAATTAACTCCTGATGAGGCCTTAAATGGAGCCTCAATTCTAATAGAATTAGAAGATGAAACAGTAGTAGAAGTTGATACACCTCCTTTTGCTGGAGATGGATGGAGATTAAGACTTGAAAATATTGCAAGAGGAGGTAAAGATCATTATTTACAGTTAAAAGTTCAAACGGAAAGTGGTCTGAGAATTGATGGTTTAAGAGTACTTTATAAATTGGAGTTATTTCCTCATGATGCTCTGTTAGGTTGTGCAGTAGAGGTTCCTACTCTTGATGGAAATGTCACACTTCAAGTCCCACCAAAATCATCTACAGGTAGGATGTTACGTTTGAAAGGTAGGGGTTTAACTTTCGAAGATAATGTAGGTGATCAATATGTTGAAATCTTGGTAGTAATACCTGCCGATATTAATGATGAAGAAATTGCTTTATATACAAGATTACAAGAATTATCACTTTCTGATTCTTAATCAAATATTATATTAATAGAAAAATCGACACTTATGAACATATTTGTTCTTTTATATAATTCAGGAACAGATAAGGAAGGAATTCATTCAATCGAACTTAAAGGAAGAACCATTGTTCTTATGTTTGAAGACAAGGATGATGCAACAAGATATTGTGGTCTACTAGAAGCTCAGGATTTCCCACTGCCAACAGTTGAAATGATTAACATAGAGGAAATAAAAGATTTCTGCATTAAATTAGATTACGAATGCAAATTAGTAGAAAAAAATTTCGTACCTAAAACCGCAGAAGATAGATTATTAATTTCACCACCACAGAAAAACCTTGAAGTTGAAAATTGGGAGGAAGAAAGAAACAATAATAAAGATAACATTGATATAAATACCATTAAGGAAAACCTTGAAAAGTTGCTTTAGCTACTAAGATATCAATAAATTATTTAACAAATAAAACATGACAACCGCATTATTTGAAACAGAAGTTGGGAACATTAACATTGAATTTTTTTCTAATGACGCACCTAATACAGTTAAGAACTTTACGAACCTTATTAGTGATGGTTTTTATGATGGTCTAGCATTTCACAGAGTTATTCCAGGATTTATGGCTCAGGGTGGATGTCCAAATACTCGAGATGGAGCATCTGGGATGCCTGGTACTGGAGGGCCTGGATATAATATTAAGTGTGAAATTAATTCTAATAAACATCTAAAAGGCTCACTTTCTATGGCTCATGCAGGAAAGAATACAGGTGGTAGTCAGTTTTTCATCGTTTATGAACCACAGCCTCATCTTGATGGAGTTCATACTGTTTTTGGTAAGACTGATGATATGGATGTAGTGCTAAAGCTTACTAATGGTTCAAAAATTATTAAGGCAACCCTTAAGGAATAATTTATCCCTCAAAAACAATACTAAATGTCTCTTTATCAAGATTAAATTTTCTTGTAGATGAGTATAAGATTTCATTATTAATAGTAAATTTAGTATTGATTAGTTTGATGCTACTTTTTGGATGTAATGCTTGTTCAATGTTTCTAGAAACAATAATTCCTATCTTTTTACTATTTTCATAATTGGATAAAAACTGTATAAGTGATTCTATATTCTTTATTTCTTCATCTGTAATGTTTGAATTGGTTCTATTCTGATCATGCAAAATTCGCCAAACTAATTTTGGTCTATTCCAAAAAGCCAATAATCTTGGCGTACTTTCTAGTTTGATATTAATGTTCTTATAACTACAGAACTTAACAACGTCATTTTTTATTGGAACTAGATCAATAGATTTATATTTTCCGTCAAGAAAAATTGATATGAATGGATCGATATTCCTGGAGTTAGAAATATCTTCATCAATCATGTGGCCTAACTTGGTTTTTTTTTACACTCAAATATTCTGCATTATTATCGTTTGGACAAATAACCAATGGAACTCTCTCAATAACTTCTATTCCATAACCACCTAATCCAGCAATCTTTCTAGGATTATTTGTAAGTAATTTTAGTTTTTTTATCCCTAGATCGGTTAATATCTGTGCTCCAACTCCATAATTTCTTAGATCAGCTGGAAAACCTAATTTTTCATTAGCTTCTACAGTGTCTAATCCACCATCCTGTAAACTATAAGCCTTTAATTTATTTATAAGACCAATACCTCTACCTTCTTGTCTCAAGTAAACAACAACTCCTTCTTCCTCCTTTTCTATTCTTGACAATGCAGCCTCTAACTGGGGTCGACAATCACAACGTAAAGATCCAAAAGCATCGCCAGTTAAGCACTCTGAATGCATTCTTACTAAGACGGGTTCGCTTAATTTGGATGATTTTTGTTTAACTAATGCAACGTGCTCTGAACCATCAAGTTCATTAACATATCCATATGCTTTGAAATTACCAAAAATACTTGGAAGTACCGCATCAGATTTTCTAAATACAAATCTCTCAGTTTGAAAACGATAACTAATTAAATCAGCTATGGATATTAATTTCATTCCCCACTGTTTTGCATACTCTTTAAGTTGTGGAAGTCTTGACATGGAGCCATCAGGATTTTGTATTTCGCAAATAACTCCAGCAGGATAAAGACCTGACATTGCCGCAATATCTACTGCCGCTTCAGTATGACCTGCTCTTTTTAATACACCACCTTTTTTAGCTCTTAATGGAAAAATATGTCCTGGCCTTCTCAAGTCATCGGGTTTTGTATTTGGGTTTATAGCAACTTGAATTGTCTTTGCCCTATCTTCAGCAGAAATTCCAGTAGTAACATTATTTTCAGGTCCCGCATCAATTGAAATCGTAAAAGCAGTTTGATTTTCATCTGTATTTCTATCAACCATTAATGGTAAATCTAAAGAGTCAAGTTTTTCACCTTGCATGGCTAGGCATATAAGACCACGTCCCTCAGTAGCCATAAAATTAATTTGCTGTGGAGTTGCAAACTGCGCCGCACATATTAAATCTCCTTCATTTTCTCTTCTCTCATCATCTACAACAATGATGCATTCACCATTTCTTATGGCTGCCAATGCATCACTAATAGGATCAAATTCAATTTTAAAAGATTCATTTATATCCAAAATTGTTCCATTATTTGATTTGGGACTTGTTTCTTTCATTATTCCTATCAATATAGAAAAATAGTGTTTTAGTTACCCTAAATTCAACACTTTATAATCCTATCTCAAAGTCAGCCAATTCCAAGAAATGAATGTTGCAATAGTAGGTGCTACTGGTTACGGCGGTATTCAAGCGGTAAATCTTTTAAAGAAGAATAAAAAATACAAAATTTCATTTTTAGGAGGTAATAAAACATCTGGATCAAAGTGGAATGATAATTTCCCTTTTATTTATCTAGATAATGATCCTTATATACAAGAAATTTCAGTTGATAATGTTTCAAAAAATGCAGATGTTGCTTTGCTTTGCCTACCAAATGGCTTATCTTCAACTTTGACAAGGAAATTATTAGATAGTGGAATTAAAGTTATTGATTTATCTGCTGATTATAGATATAAGTCTTTAGATGAATGGAAAAAAGTATATTCCAAAGAAGCTGCCATTTACAAAAGAAATGATGATGATTTATGTAAAGAGGCAATTTACGGTCTTCCTGAAATAAATAAAGAAGCCATTTCAAAAGGAAGATTAATTGCCTGTCCAGGATGTTATCCAACATCTGCTCTAATTCCATTAGCTCCTTATCTCTCTCAAGGAATTATTGAAAATGAAGGTATAGTTATTGACTCTAAAAGCGGAACCTCTGGGGGTGGTCGAGAACCAAACCAAAAGCTACTCTTATCAGAATGTGGGGAAGGCTTATCAGCATATGGATTGATAAACCATAGACATACCTCAGAGATAGAGCAAGTAGCATCTATAATTTCTGGAAATAAAATTGAACTGCTTTTTACGCCTCATTTGATTCCAATTTCAAGGGGTATGCATTCGACTATATATGGGAGATTAAGAGATCCAGGGTTAACCTCTGATGATTGCAGAATTCTTTTGGATAATTATTACAGAAATTTCAAAAATATTAAAGTATTACCTGTAGATACATACCCTTCAACAAAATGGGTTAAAAATACAAACCAAATTTACCTTTCTGTTAAAGTTGATAATCGAAATGGAAGGATTATTATTTTATCTGCAATTGATAATTTGTTAAAAGGTCAGACTGGGCAAGCAATTCAAAATTTAAATATTATGAGTGGATTTTCAATGGATGAAGGTCTTGATTTAACTAATAATTTTCCATAAAATTACTTCTTATCAAAAAACCGGCAAGAGAGATTGAGTGAGGTAAAATTTTATGCTCAAGCATTTGTATTCTTTTGGAAAGCGATTCAAAATCATCATCTTTTCTAATTGACAATGCAGCTTGCATTATCAATGATCCACTATCTACCTCCTCTTCAACAAAATGTACGGAACAACCAGTTATTTTTGAACCATTTAATATAGAGTCCTTTATCGCAGAACCACCTTTATATGCTGGAAGTAATGAAGGGTGAATATTTATTATCTTATTCTTAAATTTATTAATAAAAAATGGCGTAACAATTTTCATCCAGCCTGCCATAACCACAAGTTCAACATCGTAATGTACTAAAGTATTTAGAATTTCTAATTCAAATGCCTCTTTTTGCAGAAAGTCTTTGCCTCTTATAATTTTGTGAGGTATTTTTTTAGTTTCAGCTCTCTTTATACAACCTGCATCATCTTTGTTAGTTATTAGAACTTTTATATCTATATCTAATTCTCCTTTTTCTGAGAGATTAATTAATTCCTGAAAGTTTGTTCCTTTACCAGAAGCAAGTACACCTATTTTTAATTTTGGGGAAAATCTTCTAAATTCAGATATCTCAGGCGAAATAATGTAATTAAATGATCTATCCAAAGTTTTTTATTTTATCCAATGATAAATTCATATGAAATAAAAAAAACCCTTAACTTTAATTGTTTATATTCAAAAACATATTTATTTGAAGATAATAATTTAAACAAATTTAAATGATTCAAATCTATGTACTATTCCTATAGATATAATTGGATAATAAATAAAAGAAACAAATATATAAAATGAACGGAGATTTAAACTCTTGGGATAAATTTTGTAATTATCTTTGGTTTGATAAAAAATTAAATATTTGGTTAGACATAAGCAAAATTAATTTCACAAGTAAAGAGATAAAAAATTTAGAAGAAAAATTTATAGATGTTTTTTCATCAATAAATGAATTAGAAAATGGTGCAATCTCAAATATTGATGAAAATAGACAAGTTGGACATTATTGGCTTAGAAATCCATCAATTTCACCCTCTTCAAAAATAGGAGAGGAAATTAGAGCCGATATTAATGCGATTTCTAAATTTGGAAAACAAATTTTAAATGGAGATATTAAGAATAAGAACAATCAGTATTATACTGATGTTTTATGGATCGGAATTGGTGGAAGTGGGTTAGGACCATTACTTATTACGGAGTCACTGCAGAAGTGTTCTAGAGGCTTAAATTTTTCTTATATCGATAATGTTGATCCTTTTTTAATTAGCGAAAAATTAGAAGAGTTATCTGAAAAATTATCAACAACATTATTTGTAGTAGTAAGCAAATCAGGGGGTACGCCTGAACCTAGAATTGCTATGGAAATTATTAAAAGTCACTGCGAAAGCAATTCACTCGAATGGAATTCTAATGCTATAGCTATAACTATGAAAGATAGTAAGTTATTTAAAAAAGCCACTTCTGAAAATTGGTTAAAAATATTTAATTTGCAAGATTGGGTTGGAGGAAGAACTAGTATTACAAGCTCTGTTGGATTACTTCCATTAGCTCTTATTAATGAAAATATATCTGAATTTATTAGAGGTGCATCATTAATGGATGAAGCCACACGTATAAGTGATTTTAAAAATAATCCAGCAGCACTATTATCATCCGCATGGTACTTAACTGGGGATGGTATTGGAAAGAGAGATATGGTCGTATTACCTTATAGAGATAGGTTACAGGTATTTAGTAAATATCTTCAGCAATTAGTAATGGAATCATTAGGAAAGAAATTTAATAGGAATGGTGAAGTAGTTAATCAAGGTATTTCCGTTTTTGGTAATAAAGGGTCTACAGATCAACATGCTTATGTTCAGCAACTGAGAGATGGAATTGATAATTTCTTTTGTATTTTTATTGAATTATTAGATTCTCCATCTACTTATATTTTTGATGAAAAAGAGAATCCTAAAGAATATCTTTCTGGTTTTTTGCAAGGAACCAGATCAGCACTCTCTAGTGAAAACAGACAAAGTATCACTATCACGTTAGAAAAGTTAAATTGTTTTTCACTAGGTGCCTTAATCGCTTTATTTGAGAGGGCTGTTTCCTTCTACGCTGAATTGGTAAATATAAATGCATATGATCAACCTGGAGTTGAAGCTGGAAAGAAAGCAGCCGCAAATATTATTGAGTATCAACAAAAAGTAAGTAATTTATTAGACGAAGGTGGCGAATATTCTATAAATGATATAACGGCATTATTTGATGATTCAGTGAGTGAACCTATATTTTTCATTCTCCGTGAAATGTGTTTCGGTAGTGATAATTATTTAGTTAAGGGCGATTGGTCAAATCCAAATTCATTAATTATTCAGAAAATAAAATCTTAAACAACAATATTCATAATTTTTCCTTTAACAATAATTATTTTTCTTATTTCCTTATCTTGTGTCCATTTTAAGATGATAGATCTTTTAAGAGTCAATTCTTTAATTTGATCTTCACTCATTTCATTATTTATATTTACTTTGTCTCTAACTTTTCCATTAACTTGTATAACTAGTTCATATGAATCTTCCTTTAGTGCTTCGGCATTAAATGAAGGCCATTGTTCTAAATGCACAGATTTTGTAAATCCTATAAGATGCCATACTTCTTCTGCAATATGAGGTGCAAATGGAGCCAACAATATACAAAATGTTTTTAAAGCATCAATTTTTAAATTATTGTTTACATCATTAATGGAATTTGATAAAGAATTATAAAACTTCATTAGTTCTGAAATCGCAGTATTAAATTGGTTATTTAATATGTCATTTGATATTTCTTTTATAGCGATATTCATTGACTTTATTAAACTTTTTTCTTTATCTGGATATGAATTAGATTTACTATTAATATCTTTTGCACAATTTATATATAGCTTCCAAATCCTGCTTAAAAATCTAAATTGTCCTTCAACATCTGTATCTCCCCATTCCAAATCTTTTTCTGGTGGTGCTTTAAATAATATAAACATTCGTGCTGTATCTGCTCCATATTTTTTAATTACTGATTCAGGGTCTATTCCATTGTATTTAGACTTTGACATCTTCTCGAAAAGAACTTCGAGTTTAGAATTGTCAATTGGATCTGTAGGATTTGATAAGTCAGTAATATCGGAAGGAGAAACATATTTACCAGTTTTATTGTTTTTATAGGCTGCTGCCTGAACCATTCCTTGTGTTAATAGTTTTTTGAAAGGTTCATCAATATCAAATAGTTCATTATCCCGCAATGCTTTAGTGAAAAATCTTGCATATAACAAATGCAATATTGCATGCTCTACTCCTCCAACATATTGATCTACAGGCAACCACTTATTAATTTCATTCTTTTCAAATGGCTTAGTTGAACATTTTGAAGATGGATATCTTAAAAAATACCAAGATGAACACATGAAAGTGTCCATAGTATCAGTTTCTTTTCTTGCCGCTATTCCACATTTTGGACATGTTGTATTTATCCAATTATTATTATTACCTAAAGCATTAATCTTGTTAGCGGAGATTTCTATATCTTTTGGTAATGAAACAGGTAAATCCGATTGGTTTAAAGGAACAGCTCCACATTTTTGGCAATTTACTATGGGTATCGGGCATCCCCAATATCTTTGTCTAGATATTAACCAATCTCTTAAACGATATTGAATCTTATTTTCGGCCCATCCATTATTTACTCCCTCCTCTGAGATTTTTAATTTAGCAATAGTATTTGCTATTCCATTGTATTGTTTTGAATTAACAAGAAATCCATTTTCCACATAAGCTTCATCAAGCTCTTGAGTTTGTTCACTTTGATCCTTTATTATTACCTGTCTAATATCAATATTATTTTTCTTAGCAAATTCAAAATCTCTTTGGTCATGAGCAGGCACCCCCATAACAGCGCCTGTACCATATTCGTCGAGGACATAACTTGCAACCAAAATAGGAATAGGTTCGGAATTAACTGGATTTACTGCTGTTAAGCTTGTTTTTATTCCAATTTTTTCAAGTTGATTAATTTTATTATTATTCAATTGCTGTTTAAGATTTTCTATATCTTGTATGGTTTCTTGATCAGAAATTTTTTTAATTAATGAATGATTAACAGAAATTGCTAAATAAGTAACTCCAAACAAAGTATCTGGCCTTGTTGTAAATACAGTTATTTTTTTTTCTGGATTGGTATTGATATTGAAATTAATATTTGTACCAATTGACTTTCCAATCCAATTATCTTGCATTATTTTTACTCTTTCTGGCCAGTTATCTAATTTTTCTAAATCCTTCAATAACTCATCCGAATAATTAGTGATTCTTAAAAACCATTGCTTTAATAATTTTTTTTCAACTACTGCCCCAGATCTCCATGATTTACCCTCTGAGTCAACTTGTTCATTCGCTAGGACTGTATTATCTATAGGATCCCAATTAACTTCTGATTCCTTTTGATATACAAGACCTGCTTTGTATAACTCTAAAAATAGATATTGAGTCCAAATATAATAATTTTCATCACATGTTGCAAATTCCCTATCCCAATCAACTGATAGTCCCAAAAGCTTTAATTGTGACTTCATATGAGAAATATTTTTTTTAGTCCAGACACTTGGACTAATTCCTCTTTCAATCGCTGCATTCTCAGCAGGCAAACCAAAAGCGTCCCAACCCATTGGATGTAAAACAGATTTGCCCTTAAACCTTTGGAATCGAGCTATTAAGTCTGTAATAACATAATTCCTAACATGTCCCATATGAAGATTACCTGAAGGGTAAGGAAACATTGATAAGGCATAAAATTTATCGCTAATCTCAGTTAATTCATCGGTTTTGTATAAATTGTTTTCTGTCCATATTGACTGCCATTTTTTTTCTATTTCAGATGGATTATATAAATTGGTATCAACCTCATATTGTTTATCGGGAGAAATCACTTAGTTTTATTTGTTAAATTATTATTTTAATATCCATTGTATAAAATAGAAATAGATTGTTAAAAGGAATAATTTATAATTAAAATTTAAAATATATTATCTACAAATGAAAAATATAACTTTTGAAAAATATCAAGGTAACGGAAATGATTTCGTAATAATAGATTCTAGACGAAATGAACTATATAAAAATTACAACACAAATAAAATTATTGATATAAAAAAAATTTGCAACAGGCAATTTGGTATTGGAGCAGATGGTGTGATTTTTATAGAAGAACCTAATGAAGATAATTATGCAAAAATGATAATTTTTAATTCTGATGGTTCTGAAGCTCAAATGTGCGGAAACGGAATTAGGTGTTTAGTTGAGTATCTCCACGTAAATGATTCAATTAACAATAAAAATATAGAATATAAAATTGAGACTAAAGCAGGTTTAAAAATTGCAAAATATATAAATGATGAAATTACAGTAAAAATGGGAGTTCCAATTTTAGATTGTCAAAATATTCCAACAACAATTGAAAAAAAAATAAATTCAATTCCTTCACACGAATTTATTGAGAAAGATTTTAATAATATGGGTTATGCCGTAGGAATGGGAAATCCTCATTTAATATTCTTTGTAAAAGACATAGAGTCAATTGTACTTTCCAGACTTGGTCCTATATTTGAAGAAAATGAATTATTTCCCGAAAAAACTAATGTGCATTTTTGTCAAATTTTAAATAGAGATAATATCAAAGTAAAAGTATGGGAAAGGGGTGCAGGACCAACCTTAGCTTGTGGAACAGGTGCCTGTGCTATTCATGTAGCAGCTTATAAATTAGGTCTTTGTAATTCACAAACAATAGTAACTTTACCAGGAGGTAATCTTAAAATTGATTGGTCAAAAGACGATTGTGAAGTCATGATGACCGGTATTGCTAAAAAGGTTTTCTCAGGATCAATGTTAGTAAATTAATGGAAAATAATTTTATCTATTTAGATCATGCATCAACAACTCCATTATCTGAGAATGTTTTAAATATAATTAATTCAACTTACAGGAATTATTGGCATAACCCTTCATCTACATATGAGCTAGGGATAAAATGCTCTACATATCTTGAAAAAATTAGATCTAAAATTGCTTATATATTTGATGCAGATCCAGAGGATATAATTTTTACATCTGGTTCTTCGGAATCGACAAATATTGTATTTAATAATATTTATGAGAACTTTAAAAATGGTAGGATTGTTATTTCAAATGTTGAACATCAAGCAACAACTATTTGTGCCAATAAACTAAGAAAACAAAATTGGGATATTTACGAATGGACGGTAAATAATGATGGAATTTTAAATATTTCTAATATCGAAAACATTTTAAACAATAAAACTAAGCTTGTATCAATTATTTGGGGACAAAGTGAAATTGGGACAATACAACCTGTCCAATTTATTGGTTCCAAATGTAAAGAATTAAATATAATGTTTCATTTAGATGGAACTCAAATATTAAGTAATGGAATATTCAGTTGGAAAGATCTTAAATGTGATTTTTTAAGTTTATCTGCTCATAAATTTGGAGGTCCAAAAGGGATAGGTATTCTTTTAACAAAAGAAAAGTCTAGACAAATTTTAAAAAATAAAGACATATCACTTACTCAGGAATTTTCAATTAGACAAGGTACGCAAGCTTTGCCATTAATCGCTGGAATGTATGAATCATTAAAAAATATTAAAGGAAAAATAATATTATATGATTACATAACTGAATTTCCTTCTAATAATATTAATAAACTTAAAAATTATTTTTTTCAAAAAATTAAATATGATGATCATATAAAGATTACTGGTAGTATTAACCATAGACTTCCCAATCATATTTCGTTTCTACTATTAAATAAACTATTTGAGCCTATAAGGGCCTATAAGATTGTTAATTTCATGTCAGAAAATAAAATAGCCATAAGTAGTGGAAGTGCTTGTTCAAGCTCATCTGGGAAACCTAGTTCAACACTTAAAAATATTGGTTTAAAAGATGATGAACTATATTCAAATATTCGTGTTACTTTAGGCTCAATAAACAATAAGTCAGAAATAGATAAATTTTTAGAACTTATTCAAATATGTATTGACAAATTTTAATGGAAACCAATTACAGACTACCTAAAGATTTAAATGAATCTCTTAAGAATATGGAGGATGCAATTATTCCAAGTTTATTAGATTCAAATAAAAGATTTACTATAGAATTTAATTTTGAAGGATTGAAGTTTAACAGAATTGGAATAACTATCTACAAGATATTGTCTAAAAATAATAATGTATTCATAACATTTGCCGATCAAGGTGCTGTTGCTTTGGCTCAAAGAGACTATCCAGATATCAAAGATAAAATCTTTACTTTTAAATCATTTAATGAATCAAATAATATAAATAATATTGATAGTGCAATGATATCGATACTACCTCAGCCATATGATTTCGATTCATTTGAACCAATGTCTGATAATTATCAAGGTAAGCATTATTCATTAAATCCAAAATTTGAAGATGCCAATATTGGTATAGGTAGTGTTATTAGAGAGCGACGTAAAAACTTTGTCAAAACATGGAAAAATATTTATTTTCTGCAGCCTTTAAATAAAGCTGCTCTTATGCATATTTATCCAAATAACTGGTTGCTTTTTAAAGAAGAAAATAAAAGATATTTTTTTAAAAAAGAATTTGAAATTAAACCCGATAATGAATCTATTTTTGTAAATTTATAGATTGAATGTGATAAAAAAAATTTATTCATTTTTTTTAATTGTTCTTGTATTAGTAACATGTCCTTTCTTAATAAGATATTTACTAGCAAATCAGAAAATAACTATTTTAAATAGTATTTATTTTAATTTCCCGGGAATAATTACTAAAAACAAAATATGTCCTACTTATGATGCTTTATTGAATCAAACCCTTGATGATTCTTTTAGTGTATCAATTATTAATAATAAAGGGGAAATAATAGGTTCCTACAATGAGGATGTTCCAAGGTTGCCTGCATCTAATCAAAAATTATTCTCATCAGCTTATGTTTTAAGTAAATATAAATTAAATAATAATTTAAAAACTTCATTATTTAAAAATAAAAACGATTATTATTTACTCGGTCAAGGTGATCCTGATCTTAATTATGAACATATAATCGAACTAATTTCAAATGTTAAAGAAAATAAAATTATTAACTTTAATATTGTAGAAATTGATTCAAAATTATATTGGCCTAATGGTTGGACAAATACTGATAAACTTTACGAATATGGATCTCCAATTACATCTCTTGCAATACAAAGTAATCATAATAAATATGATGATATTTATGCATTAAAAAATTTTATTAAAAATTATTTAAAAAATAAATTTCCAAATTCAAAAATATATATAAATTTTTTTGATTCAGAAAAAACTTTTTATTTAAAAAATATTAAAGAGATAAATAAAATATATTCAACTCCAATTCTTTCATTATTAACTTTAACAAATTCTGAAAGCCATAATTTTACATCTGAATCTCTCTTTAAAAATGCCTCAAATACATGGAACGATAATGACTATATAAAATTGAAAAAATGGCTTGAAAATAAAGGCTTCCCAGCAACAAATGCATACTTTGCAGATGCTAGTGGATTATCTCGAAAAAATAAAATTACAACAAGGCTAGTTGTATTGTTTTTAGATAAAATGAGATATTTTAATGATTTTAAGGCTTATCAATCTACACTTTCAATTACGGGAGTAAGAGGGACATTAGCTAAAAGATTTGTAAATAGTGAATTGTCTGGAAAGTTTTTTGGCAAAACTGGGACTCTTTCAAACGTTTTTGCATTATCTGGCTATTTATATAAAAATGAAAGGCCCATAATTATAAGCATTATCCAAAATTCTAATAAAATTGATAAAGAAAAAGCCTTTAAATTATTACGTGATCTTTATTACTTGAAATCTTGTTAATAAAAATTTTATTTAAAATATTCTTTTAAATCCCTCTCAACAGAGGGGGGTACCATGTGATTAATTTCACCACCAAATTTTGCAACTTCTTTTACTAAAGAACTACTAAGAAAACTATAATTTGTATTTGTCGATAAAAATATAGTTTCAATATCATTATTAAGAGATTTATTTGTATGAGCAATCTGAAGTTCATACTCAAAATCACTCATTGCTCTTAAGCCTCTAAGAATAAGATTAGCTTTTAGATCATTTGCACAATCAACAGTTAGACCAGAATAAGAAATAACTTCAATATTAGATAAATGAGAAAGAGAATTTTTTATTTGTATTATTCTTCTTTCAAGATTAAATGTAGGTGTTTTAGAAGTATTTTCTAAAACAGCAACTACTAGATTGCCAAATATTTTTTCAGCCCTTTCTATTAAATCAAGATGTCCGTTTGTTAAAGGATCAAATGTACCTGGATAAAGAATTTTCATGAATTTATTATGATCGAATAAGAAATTTAGTTAAAATAAGATTATTAGATAAATCAATTATGACATTAAATCTAGAAGCAAAAAAAATCTTATTAAGAAAAATACCTCACGGATTATTTATTTGTGGCGTTAGAGACGAGGATAAAAATGAAGTTAATGGATTTACTGCAAGTTGGGTTACTCAAGGTTCCTTCACCCCACCATTAGTTGTAATGGCTGTTAGAGCAGAGGGTTCTAGTCATGAAATAATAAAGTCTACCAATAAGTTCTCATTAAATGTGCTCAAAAGTGATCAAAAGGATCTAGCAGCTGTTTTCTTTAAACCTCAAAAAGCATTAGGAGGTAGATTTGAATCTGTTGAATTTAATTTAGGGGAGCTTGGATTGCCTATTTTAGTTGATAGTGTTGGTGGAGTTGAATGTAATGTTGTAGGAAGTGTTATGCATGGAGACCATACCGTATTTGTAGGGGAGGTTCAATCTGCTTATCTGAATAATGATCTTGACTCACTAAATTTATCTTCAACTGGCTGGAATTATGGAGGTTAATCATTATATATGAGTAATTCCTCTATCGAAAAAATAGATAACAAATATAATTTTAAAATTGATTATAAATTAATTAATAATAAGGATTTATTAAAATCAAGATTATCCGAAATTCCAAAGTCATCTGGTTGTTATCTTTTTAAAGATATTGATAATAACTTACTTTATATCGGTAAATCTAAAAAACTACGCAGTAGAGTAAGTAGTTATTTCAATAATTATTTAGATTTAACTCCCCGATTAAGTTTGATGGTTCGTCAAATAACTGAAATAGAAATAATAGTCACAGATAGCGAATATGAAGCATTAAATTTAGAGTCAAATTTAATTAAAACAAACAAACCATACTTTAATATTCTTTTAAAGGATGATAAGAAATATCCATATCTTTGTATAACTTGGAGTGAAAAATATCCTCGAATATTTATTACAAGAAGAAGAAGAAATAGAAATAATTTAGATAGATATTATGGACCTTATGTTGATGTCGGATTATTAAGGAGAACATTATTTACGATAAAAAAAATATTTCCACTTAGACAAAGACCAAGGCCAGTCTATAAAGATAGAACTTGTTTGAATTATTCAATAGGAAGATGTCCAGGTGTTTGCCAAGAAGTTATATCATCTGACGATTATAAAAAAATAATGAAACAAGTATCTATGATATTTCAGGGAAGAAATGATGACTTAGAGATTTTTTTACAAAAAAAAATGCTGCAATTTTCTAATGATTTAGATTATGAGAATGCAGCAAAAATAAGGGACCAAATTTCAGGTTTAAAATTATTAACTGAATCACAAAAAATATCAATACCAGATTCTTCAATTAATAGAGATATCTTTGGAATAGTTTCAGAAAAAAATGTAGCTAGCATACAAATTTTCCAAATGAGGTCTGGTAAGCTCATTGGGAGAATTGGCTATAGTCAAAAATTAAATAATGAAGATGAAAATCTTATTTTACAAAAGATATTAGAAGAGCATTATATGAATGTTGAAGCTGTAGAGATACCATCAGAAATTCTTATTCAATATAACCTTCCAAAACAAGCAACTATAGAGGATTGGTTAACGGAGCTAAGAAAAAAGAAAGTAAAAATCTTAATACCAAAAAGAAATAAAAAACATGAAACTGTAGAAATGGTTTTAAAAAATGCGAAATTGGAATTAGATAGAATATTAAATGGGATACAAGATAATGAATCATCAATTGAGGATCTTGCCCAAATACTTGAATTAAGCGAACAACCTAAAAGAATTGAAGGTTATGATATAAGCCATATTCAAGGTAGTGACCCTGTAGCATCACAAGTCGTTTTTATTGATGGGATTCCTTCTAAACAGCATTATAGGAAATATAAAATTAAAGATCCAAATGTTTTTGTAGGACATAGTGATGATTTTGCTTCGATATATGAAGTAATACATAGAAGGTTTAAAAAATGGTCAAGATTTAAAAAAGGTGGAGGGGATTTTTCAATATTAAATGATAAAACGAATAGTAAATTAGACAATGAACTTTTATCAGATTGGCCTGATTTAATAATGATTGATGGAGGAAAAGGACAGTTAAATTCAGCCATTAAAGCATTAAAAGAATTAAATCTTGAGGAAGAAGTAACTATATGTTCATTAGCAAAAAAAAATGAAGAAATATTTATTCCAGGCTTTACTAAGTCTCTTGATACTGATGAAAATCAAAAAGGAGTTCTTCTATTAAGAAGGGTAAGAGATGAAGCACATAGATTTGCATTATCTTTTCATAGAGACAAAAGATCTAAGAGAATGAATAGATCTCAATTGTCCCAAATCAGTGGATTAGGACCATCAAGAATAAGAGAATTGCTTGAGCATTTTAAATCAATAGACGCGATAAGAATAGCTAGTAAAGAGGATTTATCAAAAGTTAAAGGACTTGGAAAAAATTCAGTAAATGATATATATGAATATTTTAACGAGTTATAAATATTAATTAATTTTTGAAAAATAGATTTCTTGATATTGTTAAAAATAACTATATTAAAATATATATTTTAAATTAATTTAGTAATTTGGCAGCTGAAGCATATCTCTGGTTTAAATCACTTCACATTATTGGTGTAATCGTTTGGTTTGCGGGACTTTTTTATTTAGTAAGACTTTTTATTTATCATGAAGAATCTAAAAATATGGATAATGAATTAAAAATTGCCTTTAATAAACAATACACCTTGATGGAAAAAAGGCTGGCGAATATAATCACAACACCTGGGATGATATTAGCTTTAAGTATGGCTATATGCATGGTTATTATGCAACCAAGTTGGTTAAGTGAGAAATGGTTACAAATTAAAATTTCTTTTGTTTTAGCATTAGTAATTTATCATTCTTATTGTTATAAAATAATGTATTCATTACAAAATGGTACTTCCAACATTTCAGCAAAAAAACTGAGGTTATTAAATGAATTGCCTACTTTATTATTATTTATAATTGTACTTTTAGTTATTTTTAAAAATAATTTTCCAACTAGTGTTGCTACATGGAGCGTAGTTGGACTAATTATTTTTATGTTGGCTTCCATACAATTATATGCAAAGATTAGAAAGAAAAATGAGAATTCATTAAGTAATGAATAGGGAAGACTTAGTAAAATTAACTTCCAATATTAATAAAAATAGTTGTCCAAAAAATATTAATTTTCACTGTCATACAAAATTTAGTGATGGAAGTCTTGATCCGTATGAACTTTTAGAACAAGCTTATAAAAATAACATAAAATTTTTATCAATAACCGATCATCATACAATTAAAGCTCATGAATATATAAAAAAAAATAATATACTTAAAAATTATCCTAAAGATTCTTTTACATTAATTTCAGGAATAGAAATTAATTGTTTGATTCTAGGATGTTTAGTACATGTAATTGGATTGGGAATAGATATAAAAAGTAAATACCTAAATCCATACATTCTTGGAGAGTCTCCAATAGGTAATGATTTAAATATTAAATCTGTTATTAAAGCAATAAATTTATCTGGTGGTTTATCATTTCTTGCACATCCAGCGAGATATAGGATTCCCTTTTATAAATTAATTCCAGAGGCCAAAATACAAGGTATTGATGGAATAGAGGTTTGGTACGATTATGAACTTAATGAAGTATGGAATCCTAGTTTATTTGTATGTTCAGAAATAGATAAATTAGCAGATAAATATTCAATGCTAAAAACCTGCGGAACAGATAGTCATGGACTTTCGCTCTTAGGTAGATAATTCAGAATTCGTTTTTTTCAATTATTGAATCAGTATTAATAATTATGTTCTTTAAATTTTCAATGACATCTGAAGAACAATTATTCCACATTTTTCTATTTACAATTTCAAGAAATCTTTGTGCAATATCTCTTAAAGCCCATGGATTATTCTCTAAAAAGAAATTCCTAAGATCCAGATCGCATAACCATGATTTATAAACTTCCTCATAACACCAATCTGAAACTGCTTCAGTAGAAGCATCAAAAGCATATAAGTAATCTAGTGTAGCTGAAAATTCAAACGCTCCTTTATAACCATTATCCTTCATTCCATTTATCCATTTAGGGTTTAGTATTCTTGATATAACAACTTTATTTATTTCATCTTGTAATTTTGAAATTTTAGATAAACCAAATTTTGATAAATCACCATGATACATTTCAGGTAATTTACCGCTCAATTTTTTTACTGCTGAAGATAATCCACCCTGAAACTGATAATAATCATCAGAGTCTAAAATATCATGTTCCTTATTATCTTGATTATGAACAACTAACTGCACATTTTTAAGGGCATTTTCTAATGATTTTTTATCCTCTATAGGTTCAAGATTATCTCCGTAAATCCACTTACTCCAATTAAGAAAAGATTCACCAAAATCATCAATATTTTCCCAATTAGAATTTGAAATTAGTTCTTGCAGACCAGCTCCATATGAACCTGGCGCTGACCCAAATATACGATTAATTGAATCACCATCCCTTGATGCACCAGCAAGAGGGTTAAATTTATCATCCTCATTAAGATTAGAAACAAGATTTATTGCTTTAGAAGTTAATTTAACTAACTGTGGAAATGCATCTCTAAACATTCCCGAAATCCTTAAAGTAACATCAACCCTTGGTCTTTCGAGAACAGATAAAGGAATTATTTCTAGATCAAGTACTCTTCTTGAAGGCCCATCCCAAATAGGCTGTACTCCTAATAAATATAGTATTTGACAAATGTCTTCACCACCATTTCTCATTGTGGATGTTGCCCATACAGATATTGCTATATTTTTTAAATCTTCTCCATTATTTTGTTTGTATAAATCAAGTATTTGTGAAGCGGACTGACAACCAACACTCCATGCTGATTCAGTTGGCAGTCCTCTCGAATCAACTGAAAAGAAATTTTTACCAGTAGGTAAAGTTTCAGTTTTACCTCTCGTAGGGGCTCCAGATGGACCACTTTTTACATATTTTCCATTTAATGAATTAATAAATGATAATTTCTCATTATATGAAGAATTAATGATTGGATATAGAATCTCTTTTTTTAATAATAAAAAATACTTATTATGTTTTTTTTCATTAAAGAAATAGTCTATTATTTTCTGATTTTTATATTTTTCTAGATATTTTATTTTGGTATTCTTTTTGTAAAAAAACAAATATATTAAATACTTTGCTTGTTCTTCCAAAAAATCGATAGCCATTCTAAAGTTTAAAATGTTTTTGTTGGAAAAAGTCAATAATATTTGTTTATCCTTTTCACTTAACATTTGATCATATTGATTTGTCCAAGGATTCAGATCTAGTTTTAAATGTTTTGCTATATATTGAATAACACCAATTCGGTTGGCATTTGGTACTCTAGCAATACACAAGAATAAATTTATTTCATTAATTTCATTCTGCCTCTTGCCAAAAATATGCAAACCTGTCCTAATTTGAGATTCTTTAATTTTGCAAAGAAAGGAATCAATTTCTTCTATTTGATTATTTTTATTCTTTAAAGTAATTTCGCTAAAATCTTTTTTTATTATTTCAAAAATGGATTTTTCTATTATTTCAATCCTATTCGAATTTAATAATTTTGCTTCAAAATATTCGTCTAAATAATTTTCTAATATTGAATATTTTCCATATAATTCTGACCTATCCAAAGGAGGGGTTAAATGATCAATAATAGTTGCAGCAGTTCTTCTTTTAGCTTGGGATCCTTCTCCAGGATCATTTACGATAAAGGGGTATATGTTTGGTATTGCTGGACAAATAATATTTGGAAAACATTTATTGCTGAGACCTATAGATTTACCAGGTAACCATTCAACAGTCCCATGTTTACCAATATGGCAAATAGCATTTGCATTAAAAACTTTTTCAATCCAAAAATATTGTGCTAAATATCTATGGGGAGGTGGAAGATCGGGAGAATGAATATCTCTATCAGTGAAAGTGTCATAACCTCGTTGAGGTTGAATTAATAATGTTATTTTTCCAAACCTAATACCATTTATTGAGAAGCCTTTATTATCTAAATCGATCGCATCAGATGGTTTACCCCAACGACCAACAATAATATTTTTGGGATCAAGTTCTAAATAATTCCAATATTTTAAATAGTCACCAAGTGGTAAGTAATCTAATGGTTTATTATTTTGAGATTCAATATCATTAGTTCTAGTTTTTATAAGCATTGACATTAATTCCGAAGAATCTTGAGGATAATTACAAGATCCAAGGTCATAACCTTCTTCTTTTAACCAATTAAGAATATTTATTATTGAAGATGGTGTATTTAGACCAACGCCATTACCGATTCTTCCGTTCTTTACAGGATAGTTACTTATTACAAGACAAATTCTTTTATCAAAATTATTAAGTTTCTGAAGTTTCACATAATTTGTTGCAAATTTTGAAATCCATTCAATACCTACCTGATCAGCTTTGTAACTAGTTATTTCACTATATAGTGTATTTTTCTTAGAAATTATTTCTTTAAATGCTGAAGGACAGGTAGTAATTCTCCCATCAAATTCGGGTATAATTATTTGCATTAATAAATCAGATGAATCCATTCCAATAGATGAATTTAACCACTTTTTTCTTGATCTATTAGAAGAAAGAAGCTGTAAAATTGGAATTTTAAGAGAATTAAAAATATTTGTTGAATTTTCAATTAAATCATTATTTTTGATTTGAGATGAAGAAAATGAAGTTGTGGTAATTATTAGTTTAATATCTTCCTTTTTAAAAATGTCTATTAATTTCTTCTGAATAATATGATCTTTTAGTGTTGAAATAAAAAATGTTTTAGGAGATAATCCGCATTTTCTTAATTGCAAGTTAAGTTTTTGGTTTACTTCAATTTCATTAGCCAAAAAAAGTGATTTATAGGATATTATTCCTATCTTTTCGCCTTTTTCTTTTTTCCAATCATGTAAATAGGGATCTGCATAAAAAGTAATATTCAAAAAATCATCAGGAATTAATTTTTCATCTACAACTAAATAATTTAAACAATTAAGAAACTTTCTATAATTATCCAGTCCTCCAGATCTTAATAATCTAGAAATATTTAATGCAATATTTTTATTTATACTACTTATTTCACACAAGGAAATTTCTTGATCAATTGTACCTGATAGGATTACTAACTTCCTTTTTTTATTAACTGCTTGCCAATTTAAAAGTTGTTCAATTCCATAGTTCCATGTACCTTTATCTCCAAATATTCTAATTACGACAACTTTTGCATAATTTATTGTTTTTAATAAATAATTATCTATTTGAGCTGAGGAATTTAAATTAGAAATTTCTAAAGCTCTTATATTATTTTTTAATAAAGCAAATTCTTTTTCTAACAATAAGTTTGATATAAGATTTAAATCAGCCTTGACACTTGTTATAAAAATAAAATCTGCAGCTGGTTGTTCAATTAAATCATCCTTATTCTTTTCATTTCCTGCTATATTTAATATCCTGTGCATTTTTATATATAAATAAGGTTTAGAATAGGTTAGTAGGATAAAACAAGTTTACCTTAATTAAATAAATTAAATATGCATGAATTTCTTCCATACGCCTGGTTCGAAGGTAAATGTATTCCATTTAAAGAAGCAAAAATATCAATAGCTACTCATGCACTACATTACGGTACTGCAGCATTTGGAGGAATGCGAGCGATACCTAACCCAACAAACAAAGAAGAATTCCTTTTGTTTAGAACTGATAAACATATAAAAAGATTATCTCAAAGTGCAAAATTACTCTTAACTGAAATTTCTGAAGAATATATTTTTAATGCCTTAGAAGAAGTTATAAAAAGAAACAAGCCAGAAAAACCTATCTATATAAGACCATTTGTATATACAAGCGATTTAGGTATAGCGCCAAGGTTACACAATATTGAAACAGATTTCTTTATTTATTGTATTGAACTTGGAGATTATCTATCCCCAGATGGTGTTTCTTGTAGAATGAGTAGTTGGACAAGACAAGAAGATAGATCTCTCCCCTTAAGAGGAAAAATAAGTGGTGCGTATATTACTAGTTCATTAGCCAAAACAGAAGCTAGTTTATCGGGTTTTGATGAAGCCCTGCTATTAAATTCAAGTGGTAAGGTTAGCGAAGCTAGTGGTATGAATTTATTTATTGTAAGGAATGGAGACCTAATAACTCCTGGTGTTGATCAAGATATCCTTGAGGGGATTACTAGAGCTAGTGTAATTGAATTAGCAAAATCATTTGGAATAAATGTAATTGAGAGGCCTGTAGATAAAACAGAATTATTAATAGCAGATGAAGTTTTTCTAACTGGTACAGCAGCAAAAATTACACCAGTTAAAAAAATTGAATCTACTGAATTAAATGTTGAAAGACCAATAATGAATAAATTAAAAAGTAAGCTTATAGAAATAACAGAAGGTCGTTCACAAGACTATGATAATTGGGTAACAAGAATTTCACTAAAATAAATTAATTTTTACTTAAAAATGGAATCTTTCAGAACCTATCTAAATAGAGATGAAAAACCATTAATTATTTTTGACGGAGGTACTGGAACATCATTTCAGAACTTAAATCTTACTGCAGATGACTTTGGAGGAAAAGAATTAGAGGGATGTAATGAAAACCTTGTTTTATCATCGCCAGAGGTAGTTGAGAAGGTTCATAATTCATTTTTAGAAGCAGGTTGTCATGTTATAGAAACTAATACATTTGGAGCCTCATCAATAGTTCTTGATGAATATGATATTGCGGATAAGGCTTATGAGATAAATAAAAATGCGGCATTTATAGCAAAAAAAGCTGCTGCCAAATACTCATCACTTGATAAACCAAGGTTTGTAGCAGGTTCAATTGGGCCAACAACTAAATTACCCACCTTAGGTCATATAGATTTTGATGAATTGAAGCAATCATATAAAGAACAAATTAATGGTCTTATAGATGGAGGAGTTGATCTTCTTTTGATTGAAACTTGTCAGGATGTTCTACAAATTAAATCTGCCTTATTAGCATCAAAAGAAATACTTGAAAGTAAAAATATTGATATACCTTTAATGGTATCTATAACAATGGAAACAACAGGTACTATGCTTGTCGGATCTGATATTGCTTCTGCATTAACAATATTAGAGCCATTTAATATAGATATCCTTGGACTTAATTGTGCAACTGGTCCTGAGCAAATGAAGGAACATATTAAATATTTGTCTGAAAATTCTCCCTTCGCTATAAGCTGTATTCCCAATGCAGGTCTTCCTGAAAATGTTGGTGGTGTAGCTCACTATAGATTAAAGCCAATAGAATTAAAGATGCAGTTAATGAATTTTATATATGATTTTAATGTTCAATTAATAGGTGGATGTTGTGGGACAACACCTGAACATATAAAATACCTGTCTTCAATAATCGATGAAATTATTGATAAAGAAAGGACTAACAAGAATGGTAAAAAAATTTCAAGCGATTTTATTCCATCTGCTTCATCAATATATAACTCTGTGCCATATAAACAAGACAATTCAATTTTGATAGTAGGAGAAAGATTAAATGCAAGTGGATCGAAAAAGGTAAGAGAGTTATTAAATAACGACGATTGGGATGGCTTAGTTGCAATTGCCAAGCAACAACAAAAAGAAAATGCTCATGTTCTTGATGTAAATGTCGATTATGTAGGCAGAGACGGAGTGAAAGATATGAAAGAAATAACTTCAAGACTAGTTACCAATATAAATTTACCATTAATGATTGACTCTACAGATGCTGACAAAATGGAAAGTGGATTAAAATCAGCTGGTGGTAAATGTATTATAAATTCAACTAATTACGAAGATGGCAATGAAAGGTTTGATCAAGTTCTAAATTTAGCCTTAGGGTATGGTTCAGGTCTTGTAGTCGGAACAATTGATGAAGATGGAATGGCAAGGAATTCAGAAAAAAAATATAAAATTGTGAAACGAGCGATTAATAGAACAAGAGAATGTGGTTTGTCAGATTATGAGCTATTTTTTGATCCATTAGCTCTGCCAATATCTACAGGGATAGAAGAAGATAGATTAAACGCTAAAGAAACTATTAGTGCTATTTTAAAAATTCGTGATAATTTCCCAGACATTCATATCATACTAGGGATATCAAACATTAGTTTTGGTCTTTCACCATTATCAAGAATTAATCTAAATTCAATATTTTTAGATGAATGCATTAAAGCAGGATTAGATTCTGCTATCATCGCACCAAATAAAATTTTGCCATTATCAAAAATTTCTGAAGAAACTAAAAAGCTTTGCTTAGATTTGATTTATGATAAAAGAAGATTTGAAGATGGTATTTGTATTTATGATCCATTAGTAGAATTAACAAAGGCTTTTCAAGATTTATCTATTCAAGATTTTAAAAAAGCATCTTCAAAAAATAAAAACCTAACTCTTGAAGAAAGTCTGAAAAATCATATTATTGATGGAGAAAAAATAGGATTAGAGGATCAATTAAATAAAGCATTAAAAAAATATAAACCTCTTGAAATAATTAACACCTTTTTATTAGATGGGATGAAAGTTGTAGGAGATTTATTTGGCTCAGGTCAAATGCAATTGCCATTTGTACTCCAATCCGCTGAAACAATGAAATTTGCTGTTTCAATTCTAGAACCATATATGGAAACTGTAGATGAAAACATATCAAATGGAAAACTTTTAATTGCAACTGTCAAAGGCGATGTACATGATATTGGAAAAAATTTGGTAGATATAATACTTACAAATAATGGTTATGACGTAATAAATCTAGGAATAAAGCAAGATGTTTCAGCAATTATAGATGCACAAAAAAAGCACAATGCGGATTGCATCGCTATGAGCGGATTACTTGTTAAATCAACTGCTTTTATGAAAGATAATTTAGAGGCTTTTAACAATGAAAATATTAGTGTACCAGTAATATTAGGAGGCGCAGCATTAACCCCAAAATTTGTAAATGAGGACTGCAGCAAAATATATAAAGGGAAAATATTGTACGGAAAAGATGCGTTCACTGATCTTAAATTTATGAATGAATATATGGATAATAAAAAAAAGGGTAATTGGTCAAATACAGAGGGTTTCATTAATAATGAGGGTATAAATATTAATTTAGCCTCATCAAAATCCAACTCTCAAGCTGTTAAAAAATCAATATTCATAAATACCGAGATTTCTAAATTAAATTTAAAAGAAAATTTTACAAGATCTAAATTTATAAATGAAGAAGATCCAATTCAAGCCCCTTTCTTGGGAACGAAAGTCTTGAACGATGTTGAAATAGATTTAAATAAGTTAATATTTTATTTAGATACAAAAGCTCTATTTAGCGGGCAATGGCAAATAAAAAAAGGAAAAAACCAAAGCGTAGATGAATACAATAACTATTTGGATTCATATGCTAAACCATTATTAGATAAATGGTTAGAGATAATTATAGAGAAAAAACTTATATCACCCAAAGCAGTTTATGGATATTTCAGATGCGGGAGAAAAGATAATAGTATTTTCTTATTTGATAAGAAGTCATTACATAAAATTTCACAATTTAATTTTCCACGACAAAAATCTGGGAATAATTTATGCATAGCTGATTTTTATTGTGATTTGAAAAATGATAAACCGATAGATATATTTCCTATGCAGGCAGTAACCATGGGCGATATTGCTAGTGAATATTCTCAAAAATTATTTAAAGAAGATAAATATAGCGATTATTTGTTATTCCATGGACTTACAGTGCAATTAGCAGAAGCTCTAGCTGAGTATGTCCATGCATTAATTCGTATTGAATGTGGTTTTAGGTCTGAAGAACCAGACAAAAATAGAGAAATATTAGCTCAAAAATATAGAGGAGCTAGATATTCTTTTGGTTATCCTGCATGTCCAAAAGTATCTGATTCAAACATACAATTATCATTGTTGGATGCAAAAAGAATAAACTTGACCATGGATGAATCTGAACAACTTCATCCAGAACAAAGTACTACAGCTATCATTTCACTACACTCAAAAGCTAAATATTACAGCGCTTAAGCTAAATTTTTAGTTGTTTTCTAAATATTCAATAATTTCTTCCTTTAGTTCTTCCATCGTTTCATTATCACCTAGATCAAGTCCCTCACCAGCGGCATCCTGTGTTAACTCAAGATAATATGAAGCACCATCACTAGATAAAAATTCTAATGCGGAAGTTTCATCACTATCTTTAAAAGCTTCATAAAGAGCTTTAAATGCTATGTTTTCAGTAAAGTCCCAATCCATAATGAAAAAAACCTTATTAGAATTATTACCTCTTTACCCCCCATACTCGTCAACCTTTTTTAAAGAAATGTTGGTGTTTTATTATTATTAAAAAATCTATGACCAAAAATAATCAAAATCAGTTAAATGTCCTTGGAGAAGAAATTGAGATTTGTAGTTGCGCACCTATTACAGGCTGGTTCAGGGATGGAATTTGCAACTATGACAAAAATGATGGAGGGAATCATTCCATATGTTGTGTAATGGATGATAATTTCCTGAAATATAGTAAATCACAAGGTAATGATTTAATAACTCCCATGCCTATTTATTCCTTCCCAGGACTAAAGGATGGTGATCATTGGTGTATTTGTCTTGATAGGTGGAAGCAAGCATTATTAGACGGTCTTGCACCAAAAGTTATATTAGAATCGACGAATATTGTAGTCTTAGAATCAGTACCTCTGGAAAAATTGAAAGAATATCAATTTAATAAAAAGTAATTACAAGTTTATTTTTTTTTTTAAAATGATAATGATAAATTTTTTTAAATGAGTTTAGAAATATATTGGAAAAAAGCACTAGAAAAAACTCGATTATCAATTGATGATGAATCATTATATCCTCTCAAAACTGATATTATTACAAGAGATTTATATGAAAAAGACGACTTCATAATTAGGAAACTCGATACTTCAAAATTTAATAAAAAAAAAATTTATGGACCTAAGCAAAATCCATTTTGTCCTTGGGAAAAGATACTAGAAATTGATAAAATTGGTGATAATCATCAGCTAATATTAAATAAGTACCCTGTACAAAAAGGTCATATTTTACTTATTACAAATGAATGGAAACCTCAAAATGGATGGTTAGATATTAAAGATTGGCGAGCGATCCAACAAGTTAATAAAGATACTAGTGGATTATGGTTTTTCAATAGTTCTCCAATTGCGGGCGCAAGTCAACCTCACAGGCATTTTCAACTTCTGCGTAGATCTAAAGGTGAGATATCATGTCCTAGAGAAAAGTGGTTTTTAGAGATGATCTCATATCGAGATCTAGATAGTAAGCTTAAAAAAAATATTATTGTATCCAAATTTAATTTTTTAGAAAATCCATCATTTCTTTTTGAATTTTATTTAGAATTATGTAAAAAATTAGGACTTGGGGACCCTATTAGTGATAAGAAACCGATATATCCTTACAATATTTTAATAACAAATAAATGGATCGCCATTATAAAAAGAAAAAATGATTATATTCATGGATTCAGTATTAACGGTTTAGGATTTGCAGGATATATATTAGTAACTGAAAATTCAAATATAAATTATTTAAAGAAATTTGGCCCTGAAAAACTTCTAGAAAGTTTTGTTTAAATACTAGTTAGTTACTTCAACTTCCTTATCCCTGCTTATTTGACTTTCTAGAACTTCTATAGATGCTGTTACTGAGGCAATTTTACGTTCAAGTGAATCCTTAATATAATTTAGCATTTCTAATTTCTTATGTTGATAAAAACTCTTTTTTTCTTTAGATGACTTGAAATAACAATTAAACATTTTTCCTTTTATTATAAAAAGACACTTAATTGACTTGTGACATAAAAATAAATTGGTTTTAATTTAAAAACAATATTCCGTATGGACTTTCAATTTTTTTTGAATAAAATTAAATAAATTCCATACTATTCAAAAAATATTATTGAATATTCCTGAAAATTCAAATACAAAAAGAATTTCGATTGATTTGCCTGAGGAACTTATTTCCAGGTTTGATCAATTACGAAAAGAGTGGGGATTTAGAGCAAGAGGACCTGTAATAGAAAAGATACTTAAAGAACTTCTTCAAGAAGATGATTTACTACCTAAGAACCAACAGCAAGAAATAGACTTTAACGAGAATAATAAAGAAAAGTTAAATATTGATGAAGATACTGCATTGGTATTAATTAAATCAGACGTAAAAAAAGAAGTTAATGAGATATCTTTGAATAAAAGATTTACAAATAACAATCAATATAAAGAAAAAGCCAACTCAAACATAAGACTTCCCAATTTTGTTGAAAAAAAAGTAAAGAATCTAAGTAGAAGTATTAATAGTGAAAAATTAAAGGAGAATATTAATGATATTCAAATTAATACAATTAAAGAAACTGAATTAATAAAATGTCGAATTGAGTTAATTAGTCATTGGAAAACCTTATATGGATCAGTTCCTAATGATCATGTGGTAGAAGCTTCGATGGATTGGTTTGAAAGGGATATATGGCCAAATCTTGATGGAACTGAATATCTACCCTTTACGTGGAGTGCAGCCAATAAATTAATGTCAGAATTATGCCCATTTTGGATAAAGAAAGATCCATCTCTTGAAATTGTTTTATTAATGATTGGTGTTTTAGAAGACCCTTTTGCTACATCAGACCTGATAAATAGAATACCAACACTTATGAGAAGGTTTGTAAGTAGATTTAAGCGAAAAAATAGATCAAATTCATTTGAAACTTTGGACTCAACAATGACAGTACATGGAGCACTTAAATTATTGAATTTATCAACATCAGCAGGATCAGCTCATACGTTCCGAAAAATTAGAGAGGCCTATAAATCAATAGCCTTAGAGACGCATCCAGATGCTGGAGGATCAACAGATCAAATGAGAAAATTAAATGAAGCGTATCAATTGCTAAAAAATCTATATAAAAATTAGTATAATAATTCTAAAATAAGACTCATTATAAGTCTATTTAATAGTCTTACATGAGATAGCTGTTAAATAAGTATTTTTTGGCTTTCGTTAATTATTTATAATTTAAATTAAATGGAACAATCATTATGAATAAATAGAAATTAAAGTAAAATTTGTATTATATGAATATAAAATATTCTGTATAATAATTCTTATATAAGACTTATTATTAGTCTATTATATAGTCTCATAATAGAAAATTAAGATTTATTTTTATCAATCAAAAAAATTATCCAAAGTGTTTAATGCATATTAAAAAATTAAAATTTAAATTAATAATAAATCAGTAAATTATGTCCTTTCTAAGTCCAAGAAAATAGTAGTGGCTGAAAAGTACTGATATAACTAAATTTTATAGCTAGCTGTACTGCCTTAAAGACAGTACTACTTACTTTGGAGCTTTTGGATAGCAGTATGCTTATCAATGCTGGGGACATCGCTTAAACCATTTGCGTCAAACCAAGGAGCACTAGCCCAATCAAACCCTTCTCCAAATGTGTTATCAGGTGCAGTAATATACCAATGACATGAAGCATCAGGTACATCTACAGAGCATTTTGACCAATCGTCTGACCATTGGGGAACCTGTACCCATAACACTGAAGATAATAATAGTGAAAGTAGATTGACCATGAACTCTATAATACTACATAAATTAGTTTTATAGGATTATTACTTATCTTATATAAGAATTATAAATAGACTCGTTTTTGGTCTCATATAAGATTAACAATACAATTAAGTCCTCAATTCAGTGTTAAAACATTTTTCTACATTAGAAATTATATTTGAATGTATTGAGGTAATATCTGATTCCAATAATGTTTTATCTTTATCTCTATAAGTTAATCTGAATGTATAACTTATTTGATCTTTGCCAAGTTTAATATCTTCAAAAACATCAATTAGATTTACATCCTCCAGGAGATTTTTTCCTGTTTTTCTTATATGTGATGTTATGTCGCTTATTAAAAATTTCTTACTGAAAACAAAATTTATATCCCTTTCTATTTTTGGAACAATTGGGTATTGCTTAAATATTGGAATCCATTTATTTTTTCTTGTACTAGCTCCCAAAAGCTTAGCTACATTTATGCTAAATAAATAAACTTTTTTTAATGACTTCTTCTCTAGTATTAATTTGGGATGAATTTCACCAAAATAACCTGCATCTTTCCCTTCAATAATTAATTTAGCTGTTCTTCCTGGATGGAGAAAATCTATATTATCAGTAGGTTTATCATCAACTTTTATATTTAAACATGATAATGATTCCTTTAACTTTCCTCTAGCCTGATAATAATTAAGATCATTATCCTTTCCCGAATTTTCCCATTTCCCAAATTTTTTATTGCCATAAATTGCACCATTTAGCAGTTCTTCTTGAATGAACTCATCATTTTTATAAAAAATATTTCCAATTTCAAATATAAAACAACTTGATTGTCCAGCTTTTATATTACGGTTTACAATTTCTAAATGTTCTTTCCAGATATTATCTCTTAGGCAGCTAGTTTCTAATAACAAAGGATTAGAAATCTTAATAAGTTTTCCTTTATCTTCTGGAACAAGAGAGTAGCTAAGTACTTCGTTAAAACCATTTTCAATAAAACCATTTTTTACTTTTCTCAATGCCAATTGTTCTGTTGACAATTTTCCTGGCTTAATTGGATTAGGAAGGTTCAAGTCGAATCTGTCATACCCTATTAATCTCGCAATTTCCTCAATTAAATCTATTTCTCTTATTAAATCTTGCGATCTATGAGGAATTACTGCTACATCCCAGCCATATAGTTTACTCTTTAAAGTACAACCTATAAGTGTTAATTTATCAACTATTTCAGTATCAGATAAATTTCTTTTTTCAAATTGATCATTAATGATTAATGGACCAAGAATTTTATGTATTCGATTTCTCCTTAATTTAATGAAAATATCTTCACTTTTTTTTAAATTCGAAGTATGGATGATTGGTAAATTTATAGAAAAATATTCCTCTAAAAGATTAATTGCTCTGGTAACTGCACTTATCGTATTTTTTGATGAAATCCCTTTTTCATATCTGCTGCTAGATTCTGTTCTTACACCAATTGCCTTTGAAGATTTTCTTATAGTAACTGGATTAAAAACAGCGCCTTCAAGATAAATAGAAGAGGTTGTATTAGTTACAGAAGTCTCTAAACCACCTATCACCCCGGCAATAGCGACAGGTTTATCGCAACAAGTAACTAATGTAATATTTTTATTTAATTCATATTTTTTACCATCTAAACATACAAGGCTTTCGTTATCTTTGGCTTTTCGTACAGAGAAGTCTTCTGGTGAAACTTCTTTTCCAATTAATTTTGATAATTTATCTTTATCAAATGCATGCAAAGGCTGTCCTTGTTCTAAAAGAATATAATTTGTTAAATCAACTAGAAAATTAATTGACTTTATTCCTGATTTTTCTATACGGTCTCTAAGCCATTTTGGCGATAATATTTCTCCATTTACTCCATCAATACAGCTTATTGTATAAATGCAAGTAGAGGTAATGGACTCAGGGCAAAGTTTATTTCCCTTAAGTTGATGAATTTTGTATTTATGGTTTAACTCTGGAAAATTTAATGTGGTTTCTAAAAGGGCAGAAATTTCTCGGGCTATACCTATAACTGACATTCCGTCAGGTCTATTAGCAGTAATAGCTAAATCATATATAAAATCATTTAATTGAAGTAATTCAGACCCTGGAGTGCCTAATTCATATTTTATTGCTAAATCTTCATCAATAATCTCTATCCCTTCGCTTAAGTCTTCTAAGCCTAGTTCCTGCAGAGAGCATATCATTCCTTCACTCATGACACCTCTAATTTCACTCCTTTTAATAGTTAAATCAACTGCATTTAATTTCGCACCGACAGTAGCAACATAAACATAAATATTTGGTTTAATATTGGGCGCCCCACAGATAATTTGTAAATTCTTTGAAGTGCCAATATCGACTTGGCAAATTGAGAGTTTGTCAGATCCTTCGTGTTTTAAAACAGATAAGACCTTACCTAAAACAACACCATTTACATTTTCTGAACAATCTTCTAATGATTCAACCTCAAATCCACCAATAGACAATTTCTCAGAGAGATCCTCAGGAGTAGTAGAAATTTCTACTAAATTTTTCAACCAATTTTGAGAAACTTTCATATATATTTTTTAATCATTGATGATAAAAGAAATGAGTATATCTTCAAAAAAGTTTGTTAAAGATGTACAATAGAAAATTATACAATAAAGTATTAATTAAAATGGCAAAAAAAGGGACAAGAGTTGTAGTGACCCTGGAATGCACTGAAGCTAGAACAAGCACAGATCCAAAGAGATCAAATGGTGTCTCGAGATATACTACTGAAAAGAATCGTAGAAATACAACTGAAAGATTAGAACTAAAAAAGTTTAATCCTCATTTAAACAGAATGACAATTCACAAAGAAATTAAGTAATCAAATCAAATTAAATCATGCCTAATTCAATTTTTAAAAAACAATTATCACCTATCAAACCTGGTGATCCTATTGACTATAAGGATGTAGAATTACTAAAGAAATTCATAACTGAGAGGGGTAAAATCCTACCAAGAAGGATGACAGGATTAACCTCTAAGCAACAAAGAGATCTTACATTAGCTGTAAAAAGAGCCAGAATTGTAGCTCTTTTACCCTTCGTAAATCCTGAAGGTTAATTTTATATTGAATATAGTTGGCACTATAATTGATATCTCAAATATTTGAAAGATCTAACTAATTTAAAAACATATATTATTGACTCTGATGATCCTCATGAGGTTGATGACGCTATTTCATTAGAAATAAAAGAAGGAAATATAAAAAATTTATGGATACATATCAGTAATCCATGCAAACTCTTTTTGCATGACTCCAATGTTGATTTAGATGCAAGAAAGAGAAATAGCAGTTTATATTTAATTGATCAATATGTCCCAATGCTACCTAAAGAGATTCTTGAAAAAGCAAATCTAGCTCAAAATAAAATTTCGGAAACTATTAGTGCAGCAATAGAATTCAATGACGATGGATCCATAAATAATTATGAAATAACTGAAGCAATAATAAAACCAAAATATCAATTAACTTATGAAGATGCAGATGAAATATTAGAATTACAACCTAAAGAAGAAATAGAATTAATTGAGATTAAAAATTTATTAGAAAAAAGTATTACATTCAGAAAGAAACAAGGAGCAATTATTTTTGAAAGTCCTAATAGTAAAATTAAATTATATAAGGATAAAGTTGTAATAAATAAATTAGAAAAAACAATATCACATTTTATAGTTGCAGAATCAATGATATTAATGGGTTATGTAACAAGTTTATTTATAGATAAATATAATTTAGCGGCTGCATTTAGGATTCAAAAAATAAATTGCAATCCATCTGAAATACTTAATAGATACAATGAAAGTGAAATTAAATATATAATATTAAAACAATATATGGGAAGAAGTTACATAACCACTAAGCCTGGAAACCATCAATCTTTAGGACTTAAAATGTATGTACAATGTACTTCACCATTGAGAAGATACCTTGATTTAATTATACAAAGACAAGTATATAATAAAATTAATAATTATGAACATTTAAGTATAAATTCAGTCTCTAAGATTATTGATTATTCTAAGAATAGACAAACAGAAAATAATAATATTTTTAAAAATGATAAACTGAAATATTTAAAATTATTTTTTAAGAATGAAAAAAAATCTTTTTATAAAATAATATTCGTTAAGTGGATTAATCATAAAAGAAATATTGCATTAGTTTATTTCCCAGATTACTCATTAGAAATTCTTATTACTCTTTTTGTATCAATAGAAATATATAGTAATAAAATATATAAAGTTAAATATAATATAAATGATAGTAATCTTTTAGAGTTTATTTATTAATAATATAATAAATATAGTAGTTTGTTATTAGTTTAAAAAATATCTGTTAGTATTAATAAAAAAAGCTTTATGACTTTTGTCATTACTACCCCTTTATATTATGTTAATGATAAACCTCATTTAGGAAGTGTATATACAACAATAATTTGTGACTCAATAGCTAGGTATAAAAGGCTTATAGGTGAAGAAGTTATTTTCATAACTGGTGTTGATGAACATGGTTTGAAAATACAAAGAACAGCTTTTGAAAAGGGTATTGAACCAAAATCACATTGTGATGAAATCGCAGAAGTTTTTAATATTAATTGGAAAAATTGGAATATATCCTTTGATAAATTTATAAGGACAAGCTCAAAAAATCATGAATTTGTTGTTAATGAATTTTATGAAAGAGTAAAAGCATCAGATGATATTTATATGGGAGTTCAAAAAGGATGGTATTGTGTCGGTTGTGAGGAATTTAAAGATAATCCTGAAAACTCATCAACATACAAGTGCCCCATACATCAAAAAAATTTAGAATGGAAAAATGAAGAGAATCTCTTTTTTAGGCTTTCGAAATATCAAAAAGATATTGAAAAAATAATCAACGAACCTTCTTTTATTGAACCAATAGAAAGAAAGAATGAAATTATAAATTTTGTTTCAAGAGGTTTAAAGGATTTTTCAATATCAAGAACGAATGTCACATGGGGAATTCCTGTCCCTGATTACGAAAACCATACCTTTTATGTATGGTTTGACGCTTTACTTGGATATGTAAGTGCCATTAATTCTGATGCGACAGAACATTCATTGGAAAAATCAATTAATGGAGGATGGCCAGCTGATATTCATTTAATTGGTAAAGATATTCTGAGATTCCATGCTGTATATTGGCCCGCAATGCTCATTTCTGCCAATATGAAAGTTCCTAAAAAAGTTTTTGGTCATGGGTTTCTTACAAGAGAGGGTCAAAAAATGGGTAAAAGCCTGGGAAATGTACTCGACCCTGATTTATTGCTTACAAAATATGGCAATGATCCTGTAAGGTGGTACCTCATTAAAGACATATCACTAGGAAATGATGGGGATTTTCAAGATAAAAGATTTGTTGACATTATTAATAATGATTTAGCTAATACAATTGGTAATTTATTAAATAGAACATTATCTATGTCTAGAAAATGGTTTGATAATAAAGTGCCAAATATTGAAAAATTTTTAAGCGAAAATAAATTAGAGAATTCTGCCAAAATTACAGTCGCGAACTATATTTATAACTTTGATAACTACAAATTAGATCTAGCAGCTAATGAAGTACTTAGCCTGGCAATTAATACAAACTTATATTTGAATGATAATCAGCCATGGCTTTTAATAAAAGAGAAAGATAATCTACCTCTAGTTAAAGAAATTATTTATAACGTTTTAGAAAGTACCCGAATAATAGGATTATTATTACTACCTTTATTGCCCGAATTATCTACAAAAATTAATGAACAACTTGGTTCTTCATACAGAGAAGAAATTCCTTGGAAACAACAATTAATTTGGGGATTATTAGTTAGCAACTCAAGTCTTCCTAAACCTACACCAATCATAAATAAACTTGAGTATGAGCAACATTTATAGATTAATATTTTTCCTTCCATTATTTATATTTGGTTGTGCCCCAAATGTAATTAATGAAAATAAAGTTATACAAAAGATAAACAGTTTAGATATGACTATTTATTCTAAAAGTGGAGATAAAATATATTCTATTACTAGTCCAAATTCAATTTATGACAATATTGAATTAAGATTTGAACTAAAAAAACCTATCATTAACATTATCAGTGGTGAAGAAACTAAATATATTATTAGTTCAGAAGAATCTACACTATCAGACAACAATAAACTCCTGAAATTGAAAGGAAATGTTAAATTAAAAACCCTTAAAAAAGATCAGGATATTTTATATGCTGATAGTTTTATTTGGAATATAGAAAAGACTAACTATCTATTAGAAGGTAATATTAGATTTGAAAATCAAAATATCATTTTAAATTCAGGAAAAGCCATATTGGACAAAGACAACATAATTGAATTTTTTTATCCAGTAAAATATATAATTAAAGATGAAAATAACGAAAATAAATATGAAATAAATTCAGAAAATGCCTACTATAATCTAAATACAGAATCAGTAAGTTTTAAAGCAAAAGATAAAAGAGTTAAATCAATAATTTATTTTTAAATTTTATTTTTTGATAAAATATTATTAATTTTTTTGGACCAGTTTTTAATCCATTTTTCATCTGATTTCGTAAAACACTTAGCACTCCAACCTCCTATCAATATAAAAGCCTTATTATTTATAGGTACAACTAAGATGGAAGGAATTTCCGCACAAAAATTAAAAAATTCATCTCTTCCAGGATAAAATTTAGTGTTTGCCAATGATATTAATTTCATATCTTTTATAGATCTCAGACAAGTTTCTCCAGGTTTAAAATCATTACTAGAAGTGATTCCCCTTCTCAATATATTAACTCCATCATTGTGGATTAGTATTGCTGCTGCTGCTGTAGAAGTTAATATCGCTTCTGAACCCCATGCAAGTTCATCAATAACTTCATCGGGCATGTTTCTATCGAAGATAAACTTATTTTCTCCTTTTAAAGCGACTTTTTCACCAGCTAATGGTTCGAATTGTTTAAATAAAAAACCTATCAAAATAATAATTAGTGAAGCTATTGCAGCTAAAACTTGTGCTCTTTCAAGTTCAGGAGTGATTGTTTCTATTGAAATGAAATTTGCTATCTGAAAAATAAAGAGTATTACACCGACTGATATTAATGATTTCCCATTGAATCCCATATTTTAAATATGTTATTTCTAATTAAATTATGCAAATATTATATTGTTTAGAACATTTAAAATTACTCAAACATATGGTTTTTAATATATAATTAACCAAAACCTTTTAAAATGAACTTAAACATCAATAAATATATACTTTCCCTTATCTTTACTGGCTTGATTTTTATTCTTATCCCTTCGAATACTTACGCAAATGAAATTAGTAGTTTAAATAAATATTTTGGTATTACTCAACAGAAGACTATTATAAATTATGAAAAAAGTCAGCCCTCATCTATCGACAACCCTGTAGTGGATCCAAATTTTAACACTATGAGATCAAAAGATACTGAGAGTTCAACTGCTACTTATATAGTTATAGGTTTGTTAATTGCTGCCACAATTATTCCTTTAGCAACATGGTGGTATTTCTCTAAATAATAGAGAATTTATGAATGCTAATGCATTAAGTATTAATGAATATTCATCTCATTTAGTTTTTATTACAGGTGGGACCAAGAGTGGCAAAAGTGAATTTGCAGAATATCTCGCAAAGAAGATACAAAACATGTCATATGTTGCTTTATCTGAAAACAATTTGGATGATAAAGAATGGCAAGATAAAATTAATTTACATCGAAAAAGAAGGCCAAAAGATTGGAAATTAATAGAAACGACAGATCTATTAAATACATTAAGGAAAGAAGAAGGTCCATTATTAATTGATTCTATTGGCGGATTCGTTATGCAAAGTATTGGTAAGAAACAAAATGAATGGTCAACAAAAATGAATTCACTTATAAGTCTTTTAATTAGAAGAAAAATCATAACAATTATTGTTGGAGAACAAGTAGGTTGGAGCCTGGTCTCTGAATATAAAATTGGTAATACATATATTGAAAGAATCGGCGAACTTCAAAAGAGAATAACCAAAATATCAAAAGATAATTGGTTGGCTATAAACGGCAGAGCAATCAAAATAGATGAAATAAGTATTGAAATACCTACTTAAAATTGGAAGTCGCTCTTTTTGAACCTAGAATCCCACAAAATACTGGTAACATCGCCAGATCATGTGCTGCATTTAATATACCTTTAAATCTTATAGAGCCCTTGGGTTTTAAGATAGAAGATAAATATTTAAAAAGAGCAGGATTAGACTATTGGCCTCTAGTTACTGTTAATCAGTATGAGAATTTTGAAAAATTTTTAGCGTCAAAATCATCAAAAAGAATAATCTCTTTTAGTAAAAAAAATGGATTATATTTGAAGGATTTTAAATTTAAGCAAGATGATATTTTGCTATTTGGGAGAGAGGATTCAGGATTACCCGATTCCATTATTGATAAAAGCGACTTTTTAATATCAATATTTATGCCGAATATACAGACTGGGAATAATGATCAAAAAGGTGTTAGAAGTCTAAACCTTTCTGTAGCATGCGGAATTGCTATATATGAGGCCCACAAACAAATAAATTTTCAAAATGGCAATTAAGTACTACCAATGCCTTACAATATTTTCATGTCTCGGTAGCTCAGCTGGTTAGAGCGGCGGATTCATAGCCCGCAGGTCGCGTGTTCAAGTCACGCTCGAGACATTTTCAATACTTTTCAATTGAAGAACATAGGTGAATTTTTAATTTAATAAAACTATTAAAGACAAAATGTTTAATTCACTCGGCACAGTCTTAAATCCAAAAAAATCTAAAGAAAAATATCCAGAAGCAAGAGTTATAGTTCTTGATGACAATTTTAATACTTTTCAGCATGTCGCAAATTGTCTTCTAACAATAATCCCAAGAATGAGTGAACAAAGAGCATGGGATCTAACCATCAAAGTTGACAAGATAGGATCTGCAGAGGTATGGAGAGGTAATCTTGAACAGGCAGAGCTATATCATGAGCAACTATTCAGCAATGGATTAACAATGGCTCCAATTGAGAAAACATAAAATAAGTAAGATTGGCAGAAAATTTTTGGCTTATTAATTCGAATCGTTCAAGGGTTAAAAGGTTTTCAAAGAATAATCAAAATAAAGATAAATTTTTTGAATATATGTTTATTGACTCTGGGAGAATTCTTGGTGTTTTAGGAAAAGAACCACCTCTTATGACAACCAGAGAAGAACTTAAAATTGATAAAGCTAGAAATGAATGGAGAAAGTTAATCGCTCAAGGTTGGAGGAAAACCAAACCAATTTGGGAAGACTATTAGTATCCAATATTGTTACTAGGATTAGTTATGTAAATAATGAGATTTAGGACGTAGTTAGCGGGTAAATTTAATGGCTTCAAAAGTAATAAAGCCATTCCTTGAGTCACATTAAATTCTTTATTTTTCATAAAAAAATAAAAGTCTCATTTTAATTATAAAAAGACTGTCAAATACAAACTTTAAATACTAAAAAAAGATATATAAGAATTTATTGATTAAGGATTATCAAGATATCTAATATCTAAAATTAATTTTAAAAAAATTATAGCTTTAGATTTACTTGTTATTTTTTAACAAAAAAATTCTCGTTATAATTTAACAATCTCAACTGTTTAATAATTATTAAATATCCAATGAAGTATCTCATCTCAAGCAAAAGATCCAGAGCTTTATTTGGTATTGGAATAGTTGCTATAAGTATTGGATTAATATCAAAAAAAGTAATTAACTATCCAGCTGGAGGATGTATGAAAGGTACTCAAGAAATAACCTTTAATATCTAACCATTATTCATCTTACATTTTCCTTAATTCTTAAATCCAGTCAACTTTGATAACTCTTTAAGTGAAAGTACACCTAAAATTAGTTTTCCATTTATTTCCCATGTGGGAAACCCTTTAATTTTTTTATCAATGCATAATTGAGTTTGACTGTTTATACCATCTCTTGCACATTCAACTACATTAAGTTCTCTATAAGCTTGCTTTCCAAATAATTCACTTTGAATAAGGCAATTAGGACACCAATATGCTGAATATTTAATTACGCCATTATCTTTAAGGTATTTTGCCAAATCGATTGATTCCCTAGTGCTTTCTGAGGTGACTATAAGTTCTCTTTGATTATTTAAGTGGGAGCTATTTACAACATTTGGGAAAGTAAGCAAAACTAATAGTGGGATAAATAGGCGTTTCATTTATTTACTACTTTTCCTCCATATTTTCTAACTATCTTATCAAGCAAAATTCGTATATCTTTATTTTTAAGTTTCTCTATTTGCTGAAGATTTTCAAGAAGATCACATATTTGATCCTGTGTATCTTCATTTAATTCACTTACTGCCATTTATATTTAGAGTTTTTATATTCCAATTTTAAATCAAAAGTAAATTTACATACTTATTGTATTTATATTTTTTTATTGCTATTTTTCTATAGCGGGCTAAGGTTCATATCTCCACGAGGATTTAGTCCGCTGAATTTTTAAAGATTCAATTTATTTTGGATCCCTCTTTAAGAAGTTGATTAGAAATATTCAAAAATATTTATCTTTGCTTAATTTCTAAATTCCATTGAAAAGCATTCTCATAGAAAGATTAATAGTGTGACACTATTTATTCAATAATGTTGTTATTTCGCTTCATAACTTTCTTAAAATACTTAAACTCAATAAATTCATGCATCATTTTGATATTGTCAGATAATACTTTTTTATTAACTACATATTCGTCAACATTAAGTGGAGATTTATTATTTTCAGAAAACGTTTCGTGATCAATAGAAAAATTTATAAAATCATTATTATTATTATTATTTTGATTTTGACCATAAAATTCATTTAACACACCCCGAGACCTCAATGCTTCCTCAACCAATAATCCTGTCACTTTTGACTGACTAAACTCATTAGCCCTGCACAATTTTTCAATAATTTCATGCACTTCTTCACTTGGCAAAAAACCAATTCTTTTCCTCGGAGAGGGCATAATTTAAAAAAATTAGTGTCACACTTGCATATTATAAGTGTTGCACTATATTTGATTTAAGTCAACTAATCTTGCTATGCATATTTTATTATTTCCTGTCGGATTTATTCTTTGGTATCTAGCTTATGAAGCAAAACCTATCATTAATGATGAAGTAACACTTAATTGGGAAGAAAAAAATACAAATAAAAGAAATAAACTTTTAAATATAATCAACGAAAGCTTTTAAAATTTACTATTAATCGATTTTGACCATTCCTTGTGCTTATTATCAAGATCTGAGATTAATTGTTTCTGATAAGTAAATTTGAGTTGATTTTCGTTAAGTGATTTTTTTGTGATAATCATCTCTTTAGAGAAAAAATAAGGAGTGTTATAACTACTAATTTTTTTTTTGACTTCCATATAGTGAATTCATCTTTTTTTTTTATATAACTTAAAAGGTTATAGTCTCAATAACTTTATATTCTTTTTACATTTCCTTCATAATGTGTTTTTAGCACATTTGTAAAAAAGATTAGTTTATTAGATAATAATGGCTATATTTAAAAAAAATATATGGTTTATCATGAATCTAAAGGAGAGAGGGATTACTGTCGGAGATTTACTAATAATACTTATAATAATAATCACCTCTACAATATTAATTAAATCCTTTAACAAGGATAAGAAAGGAATACTTAATTATAGTAATCAAGAGCAAGTTTCTTACAAGAAAAATTTCTATCAAAAATTTATTTGAATAGCTTATATAAATTATTTAAAAACTCTTATTTAATTCAATTAACGATATAAGAATCTCTTGTGAAAATTTCAAGAATTAATAATAAAACAATGAGTATATGTATCTTAAATATTTTGATGAAATGATTTAGAACTTTCCCATTTCAAGTTGTCCTTTAAATCATTGAAATCATTTGATATTGAAACTAAATTCACCATTTGAAGAACTTGGCTTTTATTTAGCCGATTAATAACAATAAGTTTATT
>CACNJU010000007.1 GCA_902620895.1 uncultured Prochlorococcus sp. | reverse complement strand
CTTATCTAAGAATAAACCAAATTCTTGTTAATAATGAGTTTTTAAGTATCCCGCAACCATTGAGATGCATCACAAGCATGATAAGTGAGTATTAATTTTGCTCCTGCTCTTTTAAAACTAAGCAATGTCTCTAAAACAATATCTTTTTCGTTAATCCAGTTCTTCATAGCAGCAGACTTTACCATGGAATACTCCCCACTAACGTTGTATGCAGCTATAGGTTTATTTGAAAAAGTGCTTAGTCTATAAACAATATCCAAGTATGAAATGCCTGGTTTTACCATCAAAATATCAGCTCCTTCATACTGATCCAAAGCAGATTCAATTAAAGCCTCTTTTGAATTAGCAGGATCCATTTGATATGTAGACTTATTGTCTGGAATTATTTTTTTACTATTTTCTCTAGGAGCTGAATCTAAAGCAGTTCTAAATGGACCATAATAAGCAGATGAATATTTTGCTGTGTAACTAATAATGCCTACATCACTAAATCCTTGACTATCAAGAGCAGTTCTAATTGCTCCAACTCTCCCATCCATCATGTCACTAGGGCCAATAAAATCTGCTCCAGCTCTTGCTTGTGTTAAAGCTTGTTTTTTTAAAATTTCAATTGTTTCATCGTTCAATATTTTTCCAGTTTCATCAACTAATCCATCATGACCATCACAAGAGTATGGGTCCAAGGCAACATCTGTCATTATTGCCATTTCTGGAGTATGGAAAAGGATCTAACTTAAATTTAAAAAATTTTTGTTGATAAATATACTTGATTTAGTAGTGAAAATTAGCCATAAATAAGATACTTCTTTAAACACAATATGAATTTCTACAGCTGTTTTGATGAACAAGGAAAAATAATAGCCAGATGTCAAACAATTCAAGATATTGAGGTTCTGAAGAAAATGGGAAGACCAATTGTGGAGGTCAAAGAAATGAAAAATGAAGAGTCGGTTGTATGTTCACTTACAGGAAGTCCATCCGACTTTAATAGAGATTACTAATACAAGTAATAAATAAAAAAAAGGGCTCTAAAAGCCCTTTTTTATTGTTCATTATCTATCAAAAGAAAAATTAATCATCATAAACAAGACATTCTGGTTCATCTGGGTTGGCGTCGCAAAATAATTCCAGAGCATTAGGGTCATGTTTATCTTCTGGATGATGTTCCTTATATTCTTCGAGTTCTTTAAGCTCTTCAGTTAAATGTCTGACCTTTGGAAGATTGCCCTCTGCTTTTGCAGATTCGATTTCCGATTGATCTTTTTGGATGTGTTCGTCAATGGATTTCATTTTAAGCTTTTCGTACTTTAGTAGACATACATAACATAGTTAATTTCTAATGAACTTGCATTATCTATGAACTAAATAAGTGTTCATTACAACATCATTTTTTTTTTCAAATTGATTTTTATATTTTTTGGGACTCTAATTTCATTATTTCTTCTAGCGATGGTAAAACTGGGATTAGTTGATTTGGGTTTAAAGGGAATAAGGCTTTGTAGTAATCTTTTCTCCATTCATTGTCGAAGCATGTCCCTTTTACGTTAGATAATTTAAAGAATTTTAATCTCCATTCAATAATATTTTCAAAACTTGATAGTTCTTTTTCAGTACATTTGAAAAGTTTGCTATATATCAATTCCCATCTTATAAGCGTTGGAAAAAGGTAAATATCTGCGTAGGTTAATTCTTCTCCAAATATCCAGTCCCCTTTATTTTTTTGTAGTAAATTTTCAATTTCATTTATAGCTGCGAAAAGATTTTTACTTGCTTTATCGTAAGCTAATTGGTTTCTGGCGAAACCACATTTATATACGCCATCATTAATACTGTTATTAATTAAATCTAAAAATTTTTGATTACCATCTTTAATACTTAATGCCTGATATTTCGATTCACTTTTTATTGAATTGAGTAGTCTTACAATCTGTGAACTTTCATTAGACAGAATATTTACTTCATCATTTACAAAGCTTATTAAAAGAGGTAATGTCGCTCTAAAAATTATTTTTTTATTAGCTTTTTTGTAAAGTTCTGAAAGTCTCATATATCCCTTAATCTTTGTATTGAAAATCCATTCGCCATGCTCAACATCTGCCTTTAAAAAAATTACTTTAACTTTTTTAGATAAATTTTTTATTTCGTGTACGAGTAAAGTTCTTTGACACCATGGACAAGAATGACCTACTAATAAATAAATTTGCCCATTCTCATTATTAATATCGTATTTACTATTTATGGTTATACCTTTAGGTCTTTTATAATTACCATGTAAATCTGTTGGCGCAAAGCCATTCATTAATTGGGTCCAAAACCAAAACCAGAATTTTCTGGAGGCCTTTATGAGGTATTTATTTTGCATAAAATTTTATTTTTAAAGAAACAATGACTATTCAAAGAATACTTATCGTTTCAGGCACTCATGGGAATGAAATAAATCCTGTTTGGGCTGTTAAGCAATTTAATAGAAAGGAAAATAGTTTATATAATGGTATTGAGTATGAGTACATCATAGGCAATCCTGCCGCCTATGAAAAAGGTTGCAGATATATAGATGTAGATTTAAATCGATCTTTTAAAGAAAGTGAGAATTTTGGTAAACACAAGAATGGCTTTTATGAAACTAATAGAGCCAATTATTTAGTAGATGAATTTGGAATTGACGGATCTAAACCCTGTCAAATTGCAATCGATTTGCACACTACTACTGCAAATATGGGAACAAGTATTGTTATGTATGGGAGGAGATCCAAAGATTTTTGTTTAGCTGCATTACTGCAGAACAAATTTGGATTACCTATTTATTTGCACGAAAAAGACAAAGCCCAAACAGGCTTTCTTGTAGAAGCTTGGCCATGTGGTTTAGTTATTGAAATAGGACCTGTCGCACAAAATTTTTATGATCAAAATATTATAAATAGATTTTCTCTAATAATTAGCTCCCTAAGGGAAGAGATAGATAAATTAAAAAACAACCTCATAGAACTTCCAAAGGAATTAGTGGTTCACGTTCATCAAGGGAGTATAGATTATCCAAGAAATGAAAAGGGAGATATTGATAGCCTAATTCATCCTGAGAGAATAAACCAAGATTGGAAAATGATTAAAAAAGGAGATCCATTATTTCTCGATAGCCAAGGAATAATCCACAAATATGAACGGGACCAATTGATTTGGCCTGTTTTTATTGGAGAAGTTGCTTATAAGGAAAAAAAAATTGCCATGAGCTACACAAAAAAAGAAGTGATTTGTTCCAAAAAACAATGGGTTCAAGAGTTCGAAAGTTTTTAAAATTAAGAAATCGGAACAATAAATCGTTGAAAATTAATAAAGATTTTTTATTTTATAGATAAGTTTATTTAATATTTAATATTTTTATTTTTTTTTCTAATTTTTAAACCTTAAAAACTTAAATTCTTTCACTCCAATAAATAACAGCTCCAAAAGCCTCTAATTGCAGTCTTCTATGCTTAGCGTCTCTTAAGGAAACTACCTCTCTAGATCTTTTGCCGTTAAGAAGCCATTCGATTATTACCAAGTTGAATCCTCAATAACAAAGAAAATCTTAAGACATGAAAGTTCTTTTCTCACGTTTTCCAAAAAATAAGTTTACTTAAAGAAAAAAAATTTACACATTTTTAGCGATTTTGGTCTAAAATCTTCGAAGCGGAATTTATTTTCCGTTTTTATTTACACGTCTCACTTTAGAGACATACTTTACGAACTCATGACAACTATTCAGCAGCAGCGTTCTTCGCTGTTAAAAGGTTGGCCACAGTTTTGTGAGTGGGTAACATCAACTAACAACAGAATTTATGTTGGTTGGTTCGGCGTCTTAATGATTCCATGCCTTCTTACAGCAGCGGCTTGCTTCATCGTTGCATTTATCGCAGCACCACCAGTAGACATCGACGGAATTAGAGAGCCAGTTGCTGGTTCATTCCTATATGGTAACAACATCATCTCAGGTGCAGTTGTTCCTTCATCTAACGCTATTGGTCTACACTTCTACCCAATTTGGGAAGCAGCTACTGTAGATGAGTGGTTATACAACGGTGGTCCTTACCAGCTTGTAATTTTCCACTTCCTAATTGGTATCTCAGCATACATGGGAAGACAGTGGGAGCTTTCATACCGTCTAGGTATGCGTCCTTGGATCTGTGTTGCATACTCTGCACCAGTTTCAGCAGCTTTCGCAGTATTCCTTGTATACCCATTCGGTCAAGGTTCATTCTCTGACGGAATGCCTCTAGGTATCTCTGGAACATTTAACTTCATGTTTGTTTTCCAGGCAGAGCACAACATTCTTATGCACCCATTCCACATGGCTGGTGTTGCTGGTATGTTCGGAGGATCTTTATTCTCAGCTATGCACGGTTCACTTGTTACTTCATCTCTAATCAGAGAAACAACTGAGACAGAATCTCAGAACTATGGTTACAAGTTCGGACAAGAAGAAGAAACATATAACATCGTTGCAGCTCATGGCTACTTCGGTCGTTTGATCTTCCAATATGCAAGTTTCAACAACAGCAGAAGTCTTCACTTCTTCCTAGCTGTATTCCCAGTTGTTTGTGTATGGTTAACTTCAATGGGTATCTGCACAATGGCATTCAACCTTAACGGTTTCAACTTCAACCAGTCAGTTGTTGATGCAAACGGTAAGATTGTTCCTACATGGGGTGACGTTCTTAACAGAGCAAACCTAGGTATGGAAGTAATGCACGAGCGTAACGCTCACAACTTCCCACTTGATCTAGCAGCAGCTGAGTCTACAACAGTAGCTCTTTCAGCTCCAGCTATCGGTTAAGCTTAAAGTTCTTATATTTACAAGCCTCCTTTTTGGGGGCTTTTTTTTTGGTTAAATTTTCAATTGGTTTCATATAATGTTTATATATAGATAAAACATTTGATATTTCTATGAGTAGTAGTTTTGGAAGAATTTTTCGTGTTAGTACTTTTGGAGAATCACATGGTGGTGCAGTAGGAGTTATTCTTGATGGGTGTCCGCCTAAAATAAAAATAGATATAGAGCTGATACAAAATGAATTAGATAGGCGCAGACCTGGCCAAAGTGAAATTACAACACCCAGAAATGAAGAAGATAAAATTGAAATATTAAGTGGGATAAAGGGAGGGTTAACACTTGGAACTCCAATAGCAATGTTGGTAAGAAATAAGGATCAAAGACCAGGAGATTATAATAATTTGGAGCAGGTATTTAGACCTTCACATGCAGATGGTACATATCATCTGAAATATGGAATTCAGGCAAGTTCTGGCGGTGGAAGAGCCTCTGCTAGAGAAACAATTGGGAGAGTAGCTGCTGGCGCTGTAGCAAAACAATTATTAAAAACCTTCTGTAACACTGAAATACTATCTTGGGTAAAGCGTATACATGATATTGATTCTGATATAAATAAAGATAAGATTTCTCTCCAAAAAATAGATTCTAATATTGTTAGATGTCCTGATGAAAAGGTATCAACAGAAATGATCAAGCGAATTAAGGAATTAAAGCGTCAAGGAGACTCTTGCGGCGGAGTTATTGAATGTATAGTAAGAAATGTTCCATCTGGTCTTGGAATGCCTGTTTTTGATAAATTAGAAGCTGATTTAGCAAAGGCTTTGATGTCTTTGCCTGCCACAAAAGGCTTTGAAATAGGTTCAGGTTTTTCTGGAACTTATTTAAAGGGAAGCGAACATAATGATGCCTTCATTAAGTCTGATGATATTAGGAAATTAAGAACAATATCTAATTATTCAGGCGGTATACAGGGAGGAATAAGTAATGGCGAAAATATTGAGATGAAGATAGCTTTTAAACCTACAGCAACTATCGGGAAAGAACAGAAAACAGTAAATGCTGAAGGTAAAGAAGTTTTGATGAAAGCAAAAGGGAGACATGATCCATGCGTTCTACCAAGAGCAGTTCCCATGGTTGATGCTATGGTGGCCTTAGTGCTTGCTGATCATTTACTTCTGAATCAAGCTCAATGTGGCTTAATGAATAATTAGTAGCTTTGTTAAATAAATTATATTTATCTTTTATTTAATTCTTTTTGAGCCATTCATATATTTTAGGATCAAATTTTTTATTTTTGATAGATTTATCTCCAATCACGATTGCTTTATATCCTAAAGATTTATAAGTTTTTACATCATTGATTGATAGTCCTCCAGCAGCAATGAAATCAATATTTTTATAGTTGAATATATCTATCGAACTATCTTTACTTTTTATTGGGTAAATTTTGATAATGTTGCAATTTAAATTTATCGCTTCCTTAAGATCCTTTAAATTACTAATTCCAGGAATTAATAAATAATTCCTTGAATGCGCATAGTTGAAAAGATCTTTATCCCAAAATTTCATCATCGAAAAATTTAATCCAATTTTTAATGAATCTTCTATTGATTGCTTATTAACTATGGAGGCAGAGCCTAAATTAATTTTTGGATATTTAAATTTAATTTCGGATACAAAATCCAACCAATTTTTGTTGTTTGACCAACTTATTTCAATATTCTTTAATCCTAATCTTACTAAGCTTTCTAAATCTTCAAAAAATAAATTCTTTATAGAAGTATTTAAGTAAATCTTATCATCAGGTTTTATCAGTAAAAAAAAAGATTCTTTTAGAAGTAAATCAGAAAAAGAATCTTCCTTAATGTCCATTAAGTATTTAAATTTTTAAAACTAGATATAGTTAGCAACTTTGACTTCTGAGCGGTTGAGCAAATCTTGTATATCTTCAGTATCTATAGTTTCTCTTTCAATTAGCATTTGAGCCATTTCGTCGAGGACAATTCTATTATCTGTCAAAACTTTTGTAGCTCTTTTGTATGCCACATCCACAAGCTCTGAAACCTCAACATCTATAGTCGCAGCAGTATCTTCAGAGAAGTCTCTTGTAGAGCTCATATCTCTTCCAAGAAACATTCCACCTTGAGATTGACCTAAAGCGACTGGACCTATTTTGTCACTCATACCGAATTTAGTGATCATTTGTCTTGCTACATTAGCAACTTGCTGTAAGTCATTTGAAGCTCCAGTTGTAACTTCTTCTTCTCCATAGACTATTTCTTCGGCAACTCTTCCACCAAGAGCTACAGCCATTTGGTTTTGAAGGTAAGAACGAGAATAAAGACCAGATTCCATTCTTTCCTCACTTGGAGTAAAGAAGGTTAAACCTCCTGCTTGACCTCTAGGAATTATTGAAACTTTTGCAACGGGATCATAATCGGGCATTAATGCTCCAACGAGTGCATGACCAGCTTCGTGATAAGCAACTAATTCTTTTTTCTTGTCACTAATGACTCTATCTTTCTTTTCTGGACCTGCCATAACTCTTTCAATGGCATCACCGACTTCGTCATTACTTACTTTATCCAAATCTTTTCTAGCTGCTAGTATTGCTGCTTCATTTAAAAGATTAGCTAAATCTGCACCAGTGAAACCTGGTGTTCTTCTAGCGACTTTATCTAAATCAACGTCTTTTGAAAGAGTTTTATCTTTTGCATGAACATTTAATATCTGTAATCTTCCAGCGTAATCTGGTCTATCTACTGTGACCTGTCTATCGAATCTTCCTGGACGCATTAAAGCTGAATCTAAGACATCAGGTCTGTTAGTGGCAGCAACAATTATTATTCCTGAATTACCCTCGAAACCATCCATTTCGGTTAGGAGTTGATTTAATGTTTGCTCTCTTTCGTCATTTCCTCCGCCCATACCAGCACCTCTTTGTCTTCCAACTGCATCTATTTCGTCAATAAATACAATACAAGGGGCATTCTTTTTAGCTTGTTCAAAAAGATCTCTAACTCTGCTAGCTCCAACTCCTACAAACATCTCTACAAATTCTGAACCAGATATTGAGAAAAAAGGTACTCCTGCTTCTCCGGCTACTGCTTTTGCTAGTAATGTTTTTCCTGTACCAGGAGGGCCAACAAGAAGAACTCCTTTTGGAATTTTTGCTCCGACTGCAGTAAATCTATCTGGACTCTTAAGAAAATCAACAACTTCAGTGAGTTCTAATTTTGCACCTTCAACACCAGCAACATCTGAAAAAGTTACTTGAGTAGATGGTTCCATTTGCAGTCTAGCTTTGCTTTTGCCAAAACTCATGGCAGGGTTGCCACCCCCGGCATTACCACTTTGGGATCTTCTGAAAAGAAAAAATAGGCCTCCTATCAAAAGTACTGGGAAAATTAAGCTACTTAAAGCCTGTTGCCAAGGATTGGCTAATTTTGTAGGAGTTACAGCTATATCTACATTATTCTCAGTCAGTATCTTTAATAAATCTTTGTCAGGGGCTAAATTCACCTCAGACCTGCTCCCATCATTTTCAACAACTTGAGCTGTGGCATTATCTGGAGATATTAGAACTCTACTGATTTCTTTATCTTGAACTGCCTCTATAAAATCACTATATCTCAAGGTCTTTGTAGAACTTTCAGTACTAGGTTTATCAAAAACTGAAGTACCAATGAAAATTACAGTAATAACGGCTAGGACGTAAAGTCCTACGTTTCTCCAACGTTTGTTCACGATAAAAAATCTTTAATAAAACTATAATACTAATAATAAAACATTATTAAGAGCGTCTTAGAACATCTACTACACTTTTGAATGCAAACCATTCAGGAATTGGTTCGCCATTCCTCAATTTCTTTCTAAATTCTGTACCACTAAGTTTCATAATTTCATAATTAAATTCTTTAGCTTCTTCAGCTGTTATATATCCTTTTTCCTTCGTATAAACTAAATTTTTTGAAGGAACAGTTTTCATCATCAATTCATCCGCACACTTATTCGCAAAATTCTGGGCGTCATATGGACCATAAAAATCTTCACCAGTTGATGAAGACTTACAACCAGCCATATCTCTACCAATAATAAAGTGGGTGCAGCCATAATTTCTTCTGATTATCATATGTTGAAGAGCTTCTCTTGGCCCTGCCATGTGCATTGAATAAGGTAAAAAAGCCCATTTTATTCTTTCATCAGATATTTCCTCTTCTAATTCTTTATAGGTCAAATATCTAACTTTTCCAGGTATATCATCTTGTTGAGTTGGTCCACAAGTTGGATGCACTAAAACAACTGAGTTAGAGGAGACATTATCTGAAAGTAAGGCATTAGTGAATAATTCATAATGTGCTCTATGAATTGGATTTCTGCATTGAAATGCAACTACATCATGATTTGATGGCAGTGTAGATCTAACTTCTTCTGGGGTTTTGCAGGGGAATTCTCTAATTGGTAGTTCGAAACCATAAACTCTTCCTCCTATATAAAATCTCCCTCTCTCGTTAAAAATCATCTTAACAGCAGGATGATCTAAAGAATTAGTACCATAACAAAGTTCAGCTTCTAAGGATTTGTCAGGCTCCCATTTAGAGCTAACTTCTAAAACTGCTATTTTTTGTTTTTTATAAGTAAGCAATATTGTCTCTCCAGCTTTTACTTTTTCATTATTTGAATCAAATACTATAGGCAAGCCAAAAAGCAACCCATTTGTATTTCTATTATTTTTAATTACCGAATTGTAGTTATTCTCATCCATAAAACCTTCCAATGGGGAAAAAGCTCCAACCATCAAAAGTTCTACATCGCATGCATTTCTCTCGCTACATTCAAACTCATAAGTAGCTTTAGAGATAAGATCATTTTTAAGGTTTTTATCTTGGATAATTAAATTTTTTAGTTCCCCTCCATAAGGAGGTATTAGTCCATTAGTATCTGTTTTAGTTTTTTGTTGTAATTCCATTTTTTAATTTGATAAAGAAAAATTTTGAAAAAAAAAAGGGGTTTAAACCCCTTTTTCTCTTAAGTAGGATTTATGCCTTTCTTCCGTAAAGCTCCCCAATTATTTTTACATCAAGTGGATCCTTTGAACCCATATCTGTATCTGAAGGTTGGATTGCTTCAAAAGTACCAGCAAATTCGTCTGTGTCAGAATCTACATTGTTGATTGAAAGAGTTATAACGCCAGTACCGTTTACATCAACTTTAATATTTTCTTTTGCAAGTTCTTCGTCATCGCCTCCTAATGCAACTAAACCTTGAGCATATTCAACACCTGTATTTTTAGCTCTTGCCTTAGGATCTAGAAAGTCACCAGTTCTGTAGTTGGGTGTAAATGTTGAACCACTAATTTCAGTGCCTGGCTCAATTGATGAAGGTAAATCAGCAGTAAGATCTTTTGCTGAGAACGCAAATGGCACCTCTAAACCTCCAGGAGTTAATACAGTAATAAGTTGAAAATCAATACCACCTTTTTCATTGAAAGTTCCTGAATCTATATCTCCATAAACTTCTGTCACTGTGGTGTTATTTCTAGGACTAATAATTTTTGTAGATACAAATTCTGCAGCTTTTCGTTTTGTCCCTGGCACTTTTACATAAACTTCTGTTGGATGCATGCATATTCCTTTAAGGCTATCTCCATTCCCTAGAGATATTGATCCGACAAGAGATGAGTCTAATGAAGGGCAATCATTAGCTTTTCCTGTGTTAACAACATCAGTGAATTGTGCATTTCCTCTTTCAGAAAAAGCAAATGTTTTAACAGGCACGAAAGCAAAAGTTATACAAATTGAAATAACAAAAGCTAAGAAAGAACGAATTCTCATAATTAAAGTTGCAGTAAAGTTCTGTGACGATAGATTAAAGGTCATCTAATAAGTTCAGTACGGATATTACAAGGGAAAGGACCATAAAAGATAGGACTATTAAATCCTCGAAACAACCCGTAGCTTTTTAGATTTTAAAAAACTGGAATTATTTTAAGCTATCGCATTATTTTTAATGATTAAGATTACAAAAAAATACAAATTAAAAAATTTTTTTATTTTTTTAATGAAATAATTTGGGTTATTAATTTATTGGCTAAATCAATTTTTGATGTTTTGTTAATGTAGTGTTCCATATTATTAGTATCAAATAACCAACCTTCATTTTGTGCCAAAAAGCCAAATCCTTGGCCTTCAAGATCAATTGGATTTGCGAATAGATAATCACAACCCTTTTGGATAATCTTTTCTTTAATTGTCATTCGTGCTTCTTCGATAGATCCTGTAAAAGCACAAAAGCCTACAAAAACTTGGTTATCTTTTTTTGATTTACTAATTGTTTTTAAAATATCTGGGACTAGCTCAAAGTTTTGATTCAAATGAGCATTAATTTGACTTTTTGGAATTTTAGCTGAAGTATCAGAGTTTATTTTGAAATCAGATACTGCTGCATTCATGAAAAAATAATCGCAATTTGATATTTCATTATTAAGTGTCCTAATTAAATCAACACTAGTTTCAATTTCATATCTTTTTATTCCATCAGTAAGATTCTTATCGATTTTCAGAGGACCATGAACATATTTTACTTGTGCTCCCCTGAATCTCGCTACTTGAGAAAGAAGTAGGCCCATAGCTCCAGAACTTTTGTTAGTAATGTGTCTTGCCGCGTCAATTTTCTCTGAGGTACACCCTCCAGTTATTAAAATTTCTTTATTAAGTAAATCTTTGCGATATTCATTTTGTTTATGTGAAGCTATAAATTCAAGAGCTAATTGGATGAGATCATTGGGAGGTATTTTACCGATGCCAATAGCATCACATGCTAAGAGGCCTTCACTTGGTTGCAAAGACAAAACATTTTCGTAATTCTGTAAATTCTCATAATTTTTTTGGACAGCTTTATTTAGCCACATTTGAGTATTCATTGCTGGTGCAACAATAATTGGCTTTATATTTGCTATTAAGATGCTTGGGATCAATCCTTCTGCATTTCCAGTTACCCATTTTGCTAGTGTTGTCGCTGTTAAAGGGGCGATGATTAAAATATCAGCCCAATTACTTAGTTCTATGTGAAGAGGTGTTGATTGATCATCAGACCATTGATCATTTTCTAAAATGCACGGGTTTCTACTTAAAATAGAAAGAGAAAGCGGTTTTATTAATTTTTCTGCATTTTTTGATAAAACGCATCTTATTTCATAATTCTCTTTCGCTAATTGGCTAACTAATAATGGAACTCTTACAGCTGCAATACTTCCAGTTATTAATAAAAGAACCTTTATTTTGGAGTCCTTACTTTTAGTTTTCATCGAAAGGTTCCTGATCAAGGAGATGGGTATAATTAGTCGTTAATTCAGGTCTATTGATTGCAAGAGCCCTCAGTAAGTGCCAGTCTTTTAAACCATCAAATGGAGTATTATAATTATCTTCCTCTAGCCTTTTAGCGAGCTCAAAGGTCATTTCTTCATCAAAAGAATTTACTAGTTCTTCACTTATTTTATTTTCAGAAATGAATTTCATATTGAGTAAAGTCAATATACTCTAATAATAAAGCCTCAAGTAATTATTTAAAATTGCTATAAGAATTAAGTACATATTTTCAAGGATATGAAAATTTTCAATTTTCATATCTTTTCAAATTGTTTTTAAGTCATTTATCTTCATTCTCAGTCATAAATATGCAAACTCTCCTTTTCAAAAATATTCTTTCTTAAAATGAATGTGCAAAAATTTATATCATGTCGCAAACCAAAAGAGAGCAAGTCATTAGTCACATACGCTATTTAAGGCAAGAGCTCAGAGAAATGCATTTAGGAATAAAAGAAGATGACCTTTTTCCTGAGCCAGGCGAATTAAGAGGGTTAATGGCTCAGTTGGAAGCATTACTTGAATTAATAGAAGGAAATACTAAAATTCAATCAAACTCTGAAGCGGCTTAGTTTAATGCAAAATGGTTGTTAACCCTCAAAAGACAAAATTTCAGCTAAAAATTGTGGAAAATATTCAGACATTAAGTATTTGGGCTAATAATCCATGGCGAAGATATTCAATATCATTGATTACACTTTTAATCGGATACTTTTTTGGAAGTTCTCTTGGTATGGTAAGTGCCGTTGTGGAACTCATGGATCCTGTAGCCGCTTTTTTATCAGTAGTTTTTATTGAGTTTTTAATAGTTTTGAGAAGAAATTTAAGATTTGAAAGGAAAAAGAAATTTTTAGTACTTTTATTAGATTCTTTAAGATTGGGATTATTTTATGGTTTCTTTACTGAAAGTCTTAAGTTGCTATAAATTTACTTGTTGTGTTTCTGTAATAGATAAAGTAAAGCCATTCTTATAGGGATACCATTTGCAACTTGATTATTAATTAAGCAATTAGGATATCGATCTACCACTTTGCTACTAATTTCAATATCTCTGTTAATGGGACCGGGATGTAGTATTGGAATATCTTTATTATTTAAAGATAATTTCTCTGGGGTTAAGCCATAATCAAAACTATATGAATCAATGCTACTTAGTAAATTTTCCATCATTCTCTCTTTCTGGAGTCTTAAAACAATAATGGCATCTGCAATTTTTATTGATTCTTCCAATGATCTAGAAATTGTTATTGAACCTCTCGATTTAACAGGATCTTCTGTTTGATTTGGCGCGGCGGTTTTTAAAAAATTGATAAATTCATCAGTTATTAATGTCTTAGGACCACATAAGATTATATCGGCGCCGAATGCACTCAAAGCCCAAAGATTTGACCTGGCAACCCTTGAATGATTGACATCGCCAATTATTAAAATTTTTTTGGAATTTAAAACCTCTGGATTCAGTGTTTTTGGGGAAAAGAATTTTATCAATGTATAGATGTCAAGCAATCCTTGGCTGGGGTGACTATGTAATCCATCTCCCGCATTAAGAACCGAAGTCTTGGCATTTATCGCATCAAGTTTTTTTGCGATCTCAAAGGTTATGTAACTTGATGAATGTCTGATAACTAATGTATCTGCCCCCATAGCAGAATAAGTTATGGCTGTATCAATTATTGTTTCGCCTTTTGTTAAAGAGCTGGAGGATGGCGCAAACGTTTGGACATCAGCAGAAAGTCTTTTTGCTGCAAGCTCAAAACTATTTTTTGTTCTTGTACTAGCTTCAAAAAATAAAGATGTTACCAAAGTCCCTTGTAAGGCCGGTATCTTTTTTGTTCCTGCATTCTTTAGTGCATCAAATCTATTAGCTAATTCAAATACTGACTCATAATCTTTAATTGAAAAATTAGCTAGTGTGTGGATATGTTTATGAGGCCAAATTTGCATTACGTTTAAAAAGATAAATGATTATTGAAATTTAGGGGTTCTGTCACCTTTTAATCTTTTACTTACACTCCTACTATTTTTGAGATACCATCGCCATTTTATATTTTTTGCCTTTGATATGCCAATTCTCGTAGTTTGAACAAGATCTTTTTCTTTTAGAGTTGAGTCTCTTGGAGAAATCCATAAAGATTTGTTATTAAGAACTTCAAGTGAGTTAAATGAAATGTCTACACTGAATGTTTTTGTTACTAGGCCTGGTCCAGAAGCTAATCTTTCATTTTTATTAGAGATAAAAACTGATCTTATCAAAACACCACTCGCAAAATTTTCTTTATCAGTAACTATGTTTAAACAATGATGTATGCCATAAGATTTGTAAATATAAAATGTGCCAGGTTTGCCAAATAATGATTTGTTTGATTTAGTCATTTTGCGGTAGCCATGACAGGCCTCCTCCTCCTGTGAATAAGCTTCAGTTTCAACAATTACTCCTTTTACTTGATCTATCTCATTATTTTTTTTTATGAGGTAACAGCCTATTAAATCAGGAGCAACAAGTTTAGAGTGCCGATAAAAAAAATTTTTTGGAAAGAATTCTTCTTCTATTTTTCAATATCTATCTAATAACATATTTAGCTGAGAAAAATAATTAAGGCTATTAATATATATTGATTTTCAAAAAGATGTGATTATTTTTTTAAATTATTTGAAATTCAAAGGATATTTAAATAAGTTGTTCTTTATAAACTATTATTTAGTAAGAATGATATTAAATGTATGACAAAAATAACTAAAGAGGAAGTAAAAAAAGTTGCTCATTTAGCGAGATTAGAACTTAACGAGAATGAAATTAATAATCATGCACAACAATTAGAAAAGATATTGGATTATATAAGACAACTTGAAAAAATTGGTACAGATGATGTCCCCTGTACAACGAGAGCTATAGAGGTTGTAAATGTATTTAGAAAAGACGAAAAGAAAGATTCTGATTGTAATGAAGAACTTTTAGAATTGGGTCCATCGAGAGAAGATAAATATTTTAAAGTACCAAAGATTATTAATGAATGAGTAAGTTAGTTGCTTCCAATGAATGTTTTGTTGACTATCTTTAATAAAAATTTTTTTATCTTAAAGCCCGGATATAAATTTATGATTTTTCTTATTTTCCCCCTCTTTTTACTATGACTCCTTACACCTATTAATAAATCATAAATAAAGTTAAAAATGTCTTCTTTACTTTCAAATATCCCAACTCTTTGAGGAGAGCCTTTTTTATCCAATAAAGGCTTAGTTTTTTCATAAGCTATTTTGTATTCAAACCAAGGAATCGAAGGCCATAGATGATGAATGAGATGGTAATTTTGTCCCATTATCAATAAATTCATAAATTTGCTTGGATAAACTCGAGAATTTATCCATTTATTTCTTGATCTGAATGGTCTATGGGGTAAATAATCAAAAAATATTCCTAAAGTGACCCCTACCATTAAAGCTGGTCCGAACCATAAATTATAAATTAAATTCATAAAGTCAAATTTCAAACCTGCCAAGATAATTGTTAGGAATATGGATCTTTCAATTCCCCATTGTAATAATTCATATTTTCGCCAGAGTTTTCTCTGAAAGAAAAACACCTCATGATAAAAGAATCTTGGAGCAATTAGCCAAATTGGACCAAAAGTACTGACAATATGATCTGGATCATTTTTGGGGTGATTTACGTGAATATGATGTTGTAAATGAACTCTCGTAAAAACTGGGAAGCTAAACCCTAATAGAATAGCTGAGCCATGGCCCATTGCTTGATTTATCCAAGGATCTGGATGAGCAGCTTTATGACAGGCATCATGAATAACAGTACCTTCAATATGTAAAGCTAAAAAAGCAGTGGCTACAAGTAAAGGTAAAGGCCAAACACCTCTATACCATTGCCATATGCTAAGAAACGCGAGAAAATAACCGCCAAAAAATAAACCTAATGTTGGATTCCAAAAACTTGGCGGATCTACGTAATTTTTAATCTCTTTTTGCCAATTAAATGTTTTTGAAGAATTAGTATTTTTTGTTGTATTTTTACTTGTTAAGTTTGAAATTGTTTCTTTTATTCTTTAAACAATATAACTAATATTCTAGGATGATTGCATGCTTAAACATAAAAAATTTCTTTTAAGAGATTTTTAATTTAATTTTAATGTGTCAAATTAATCATCTTAAGAAAAAAAATTTTTAAAATAAACCTCTTTCAATTATTATTTTATTTGAGCGGTCGTGGCGGAATTGGTAGACGCGCGAGTTTTAGGTACTCGTATCTTCGGGTGTGGGAGTTCAAGTCTCCCCGACCGCACTTAAGGAAATTCTGATAGATAGTTTGTTTCTTGATATCAACTCTTATAATTTAATTAAGCGGTTAATTTAATGAATATTTTGATATTTTATTTGGGTATTTTTTATATTTTGGTTGGAACCATTTTTCTAACTGTACCGATAATTTATCTTGAGCTCGGTAAACCAAAAGACTTAATAAAAGCTTTTTTAAATTTATTAATAGGTTTGATATTAATAATTAAACATAAAACACTAGATGAACCATTTTTTGTAATTTTCTTTTTTTTAACTGTACTAGTTGTTTTTTATCTAGTAGAGCTTTTTTTATCTAGATGGTACCAATTGACAGATAACGAAAAGAAAAAATTAATTACCTTTTTGGAGTTTAAAAATAACTTTTTGAAAATATTAGAATCCATAACTCTGGTATTTGATGATTTCATGAAACCTTCAAATTTTTTTAATTTTGGTAGCAAAAATAAAAATACAACCCAAAAAAAGTGGGTAAGAAATGATAAAAATGATAATATAAAAGTCTGAAATAAATAAATTGTTTATTTGAAACATCCCAAAAAAACTACAGGTCAATTAAGAAAGAATATAATGAATTAGATTTATTTAAATAATTCTTTTGATCACCAATATTTCTTATATCTTCGTATGAATTCTCAAAATAGCAAAGAACAAAAATCAGACTTTTCTTATAAAGAAACTTTAAATTTATTAAAAACTGACTTCTCAATGCGCGCTAACTCAGTTGTAAGAGAACCTGAGATACAGAATTTTTGGGCTAAAAATGATATTGATTTCCAATTAGGTGCAAACAATTCAGGCGAAATTTTTACATTACATGATGGCCCTCCTTATGCAAATGGAGATCTTCATATGGGTCATGCTCTTAATAAAGTTTTAAAAGACATAATTAATAAGTACAAAACCTTAAGAGGATTTAGGGTTCATTTCGTACCTGGTTGGGACTGTCATGGATTACCTATTGAATTAAAAGTTCTTCAGAATTTAAAATCTGATGAAAGAAAAAATCTTGACACTCTAAATTTAAGAAACAAAGCAACAGATTATGCCCATATCCAAATTAATAATCAGAAGGAGGGTTTCAAAAGGTGGGGCATATGGGGAGATTGGAATAACCCTTACTTAACTCTTAAGAAAAGTTATGAATCTGCTCAGATTGGAGTATTTGGGAAAATGTTTTTAAATGGCTATATATATCGAGGACTTAAACCTGTGCATTGGAGCCCAAGTTCAAGGACTGCACTTGCAGAAGCAGAATTAGAATATCCTGATGAACATTATTCAAAAAGTATTTATGTTTCATTAAAAATCACTAAAATACCTGAAGAAATTCTATTAAATTTCATCCAAGAAAACCTTAATATCAAAAAAGATTTTTTTCAAAATAATTCTTTCATAACTATTTGGACCACTACTCCTTGGACCATACCTGCAAATGAAGCAGTTGCAGTGAATCCAAAAATAAATTACGTTTTTGCTATCGATGAAGAGAAGAAAATTTACCTTTTTGCTAAGGATTTATCTTCTGAAATAAGTAAGAAATTTAATAAAGATTTCAAGTTCCTATTAGAGGTTCAAGGCTCCAAATTGGAAAATATTGAATATCAACATCCTTCTAAGAATAAAAATTGCAGAATTGTAATTGGAGGGGATTACATTACTACAGAATCAGGAACTGGAATTGTTCATACTGCTCCTGGTCATGGGATAGATGATTTTAATGTGGGTCAAAAATATGATTTACCAATAACATGTGTAGTTGATGAAAAAGGTAACTTAAATGAAAATTCTGGTCAATTCAAAGGATCAAATGTCCTGAAAGATGCAAATGATTTAATTATTGAACATTTAAAAGGAAATAATTTGCTTTTATTGCAAGAAAATTATAAGCATAGATATCCGTATGATTGGAGAACAAAAAAACCAACTATTTTTAGGGCAACAGAACAATGGTTTGCATCTGTAAATGGCTTTAGATCATCTGCATTAAAAGCAATCGAAGATGTTGAATGGATGCCAGAAACTGGAAAGAAAAGAATTTATTCTATGGTTGTTGGTAGAGGAGATTGGTGTATTTCGAGACAAAGGTCATGGGGAGTCCCAATTCCAGTTTTTTATAAAAAAAATGGTAATAAAATTCTCCTTAACAGCGAGATAATTAATCATATTCAAGAGCTATTTAGTGAACATGGAGCAGATATTTGGTGGGATTGGGATGTTAAGAATCTGTTGCCAGAAAATTATGCAAAAGAATCGGATCTATGGAAAAAAGGTACAGATACAATGGATGTCTGGTTTGATTCAGGATCTAGCTGGGCCGCAGTATGTGAACTAAGAAGTGAATTAAAGTATCCGGCAGACCTTTATTTAGAGGGCTCAGATCAACATCGAGGATGGTTTCAGTCTTCTTTGCTCACATCTGTAGCAGTCAATAATAAACCACCATATAAGAAAGTTTTAACTCACGGTTTTGCACTTGACGAAAATGGAAGAAAAATGAGCAAATCTTTAGGCAATGTCGTTGATCCAAACATAATCATTAATGGTGGTAATAATAAAAAAACCGAACCTGCTTATGGTGCAGATGTTTTAAGGCTATGGGTAAGCTCTGTAGATTATTCAGTAGATGTTCCAATTGGTTCAAATATACTTAAGCAACTTTCAGACGTTTATAGAAAAGTTCGTAATACTGCAAGATATCTTCTAGGTAATATTCATGATTATGATCCTAAAATTGATAATTTTGAAATTGATCAATTACCTCTCTTAGATCAATGGATGTTAGGCAGATTAGTTGAGGTTACAGATCAAATATCAAATGCTTATGAAAATTATGAATTTTCAAAATTTTTTCAAATTTTACAAAGTTTTTGTGTTGTAGATCTATCAAATTTTTATTTGGATATTGCAAAGGATAGGTTATATGTAAGTTCTAAATCACAATTTAGGAGAAGATCATGTCAGTTTGTTATGTCAAAAGTTGTTGAAAATTTAGCCGTACTTATTTCTCCTGTGCTTTGCCATATGGCTGAAGATATTTGGCAAAATATTCCATATTCAACTAAAGAAAAATCAGTATTTCAAAGAGGATGGCCAATATTTTCTCAGTCATGGAAAAATCAAATTCTTAATGAGCACATTACTAATTTAAGAAATTTAAGGGTTGAAATTAATAAGGCTATAGAGGGTTGTAGGAACAAACAAATAATTGGAGCAGCTTTAGAAACTGAAGTTAATTATTTGCCTGAAGATAAAGTTACAAAAGATTCACTAAGTTGGCTAAAAGAATTTGGCAATGAAGATGTAGATTTATTTAGGGATTGGCTTATAGTTTCAAACTTTCAAGTGGTATCTAATTTAGTGGAGAATTCTCTGATTATCGATAACAATGCACTTGGTAAGATTCAAATATTAAAAGCTCATGGTCAAAAATGTGATAGATGTTGGCATTATCAAAAACAAACTTTTAATGGAATTCAAAATACAAAATTATGCAAAAGATGTTCAAATATTATTAATCTTGAATTTACTTAAATCCAGTTTTTTTGATTCAAAAAGAAAATTGCGTTTTGATTTTCTCTTATAAAATTATCTTCGGTTTCTTTTAATGGTGCTTTATAAAGTTTAAAGTTGGTAATTAAATAACTTAATTCTATAACTTTCTTTTCTAAATCTATCTCAATTGGATGAGTGGTAGAACTACTGAAACCTTTGAAAATAAGTATTTCTAATTGCTCTTTGTTATTTTCTTTTAGAATAAGCCCCTCTATTTTAAGGATCCTGTTAGGTATTGCGGAACTTATTTTTTCAAGATTATTAATTAAATCAATTTCTACCATTTTCGGAGAAGCAAGAGTTTCTGCCATTTTTAGTTAATTTGGTTGTTGACCATTGTAAAATGCCTAAAGCATAAACTAATAATGAAATTAATCCTAAAAATTTTGCTATTGGTTGAGTAAAGTTAGCTCCGAAGAAAAAATTAAATAAATTTTTTATAAAAATGTATAAATTTGAAGAAGGCTGAAGCCATATTTTACATGAATTTGAATTAATCAAAGAAAAGCAGTTTAGGTTTTGTAAACTCAGTATTAGAAAATTAAGAGATATAAAAGTTACCGTCCATCTCCATATTTTTGTCGTTGTGATGAGAGAGTTAGAAAGATCATATTCTCTGAATTCATCATTAATATCATTCCAAAACCAAACTGAAACTGTCATTAATAATGTTGAAATATTTGTTATGACAAGAGCATAATTATACTGACCTATTAAAAGTAGAAGGCTTATAAAAAATAAAAGGGATATTTTCCAATAAATTGATAGAAGTTTTCTAACTGCTTTATTTCTTTTTTTAATTGACCAGAAGGATAGAGTAACAGGTATACCAACAAGGAAAATTATTGAGACTTGAAAGGATAGCCAAATAGAAAGTTGATTAATAATGTTCAAAACTTTTTCTTTTTAAACACATAATAATTAAACATCAAACTTTTACGTTTGAACCTACTATTGTCATAGTTATGAATATTATGCATTCTTATATTATTGCCTAGAAATATATTCATAATCATATGAGACAACATGTTAATCCGCTTAGTAGTAATTTCAATGAAATTGAGAGATTACCTTCTTTGAGCGAAATGTTTGGTAATTCTAAATTGAATCTTCATTTGGATATAGGTTGTGCTGCTGGTGAGTATCTATTCGATTTAGCTTTAGTAAATACCAGTTGGAATTATTTAGGAATAGAAATCCGTGAGAAATTAGTCAAAAATGCTAAATTAAAAGTATTTGAAAGAGAAATCAAAAATTTATATTTTGTATTTGGTAATGTTAATAATATTTCAAATGATGTCCGTAGTGAATTTATTTTTAAAAATCTAAAGAGTATTTCTTTTAATTTTCCTGATCCATGGTTTAAAAAAAGACACTATAAAAGGCGTGTAATACAGCCAGAATTTATTAATGTTCTCTCTAATTTGTTGCAAAAAGGAACCCTAATTTTTATAAAAACAGATGTTAAGGAATTATTCGATTATATGGATTCCACCATTTCAAATAATTTTTATTTTAAAGAAATAGAAAAAAAAGATTTGAATTATTCCGAAAGTTTTAATCCAAGTAAAGTTAAAACAAATAGAGAAAAGTATGTGATTGTTAATCAACTTGATATCTTTGAAAGAATTTATATAAAAATTTGATTGATTTTTAATTTATTATTTTATTAATTTCTAAAAAGAGTTTGTTTGTTATTTCGTTTGATAAATAATCAACTTTCTTATTATTTTTGGCCTCAACTAGAACTCTAATTACAGGTTCTGTGCCACTAGGCCTTATATAAACTCTACAATTATCAGAATATATTGCCTGAAAATTTTCTATAGTTTGATCGATTAGGATTTTAGTTTTAGGGTTTAATTTATTAATATTAAAATTTAAATTAATATTGGTAAGTTTTTGAGGAAAAGGTTCGAAACTACTTTGAAGCCAATCATGTAAGTTAATATTTTTCTTTTTACAATATTTAGAAATTTGAATAGCGGTCAATATTCCATCTCCAGAAAAGTCATTAATTTTTGAAAGTATATGACCTGACTGCTCACCTCCTAAAACAGCTCCTTTTTCCTTGATTGCGTTATGTACATATTTATCTCCTACATCAGTTCTATATAAAATTCCTCCAATTTTCTTCCAGGCCTTTTCAAAACCTAAGTTTGCCATTTGCGTTGATATTAGTAAATTATTTGTGAGAATTTTTTGTTCCATAAGTTCTCTACCCCAAAGAAAAAGAATGTGATCTCCATCTAGCACATTGCCTTTTGAATCTATTCCTATTACTCTATCTGCATCTCCGTCGAAGCTAAAACCCATATCAGCTGGACTTGCTCTTAATGCTTTTTTTAATGGTTCTAAGTTAGTAGAACCACAATTCATATTAATTTTTGTCCCATTTTTAGAGTTATTGATAACCCTTACATCCGCACCAAGAGACTGAAAAATTTTTTTTGCGCAGGTTGTTGCTGATCCGTAGCATGTGTCTAATATTATTTTCAACCCGCTAAGATTAATCCCATCCATTGTTTGGATTAAGCTTTTAATATAAATATCCATAAGATCTTCATTTGTATTAATGGGCATCACTTCTGAAGGAACTGATATATTTTGATTTGTTTCTTCAATTAATTTTTGAATTTTATTTTCAAAATATCTGGTAATTTTTTCACCATTATGATCAAAAATTTTTATGCCATTATATTCTGGCGGATTGTGACTTGCAGATATCATGATCCCACTACTCAGATTCTCTTGTTTGATCAAAAAAGGTATGGCTGGGGTAGGACAGATTCCAAGATTTAAAAATTTCCTGCCACTTTCATTTATTCCTTGTGTTATTGCCTGAAGCAGAATATCTCCACTAATTCTTGTATCTCTTCCAATTAATATTGGACTTTTCTCGTCTGAAGTTAAACCTAGAGCATATCCTACTTTGAATGCTAGAGAATAATTTAGTTCTTCATTAAATCTTCCTCTTATTCCATCAGTTCCAAAGATTGATTGCATAATTAGATTTCAGGAATCAAAGAATTTTTGATAATTGCTCAATTTATTTTATCAGTTGATTAAAAGCTTAATGATTTTAATTCTCTTTATTTGTTTAACTTATTTAAGATGTTTTTAGTTAGTGATAAATTAATAGTGCAATCAGAGAGTCAAGAGCAAATTTTAAAGTTAAATATTAAAACAATACTTATTTTAATAATATCTATTGTTATTGTTTCATTTCTTTTGTTTAAAAATTTCTTTTTTAAATCAACTTATCTTCTTAAGAGTTTTGGAGAATTATCTGTTGATCCTGAAGTAGCATTTACAAATAATAAACCTACATTTATGGAATTTTATGCTGAGTGGTGCGAAGTTTGCAAAGAAATGGCTCCACAAGTCTCTGCGTTTAAAGATGAATACGAAAAAGATATTAACTTTGTTTTTTTAAATGTTGATAATCAAAAATGGGGTAATTACATTCAGAAGTATGCCGTCAGCGGAATTCCTCAAGTTAATCTTTTTGATAAAAAGGGTAATTTAGTATCTACTTTTATTGGAAAACAAGATGAAATGAAAATAAGAGAATCTATTCATAATTTAGAAAAAGAAAAGAAACCCTATGAGGAAATTATTAATTCTGAAATTTCAACAATTCAAGAAGATAAAAATTATGGGGTTAGTCCTCGTAGTCATGGATAATTTTTTACCATTCTAAAGATTTAGATACAATTGGAAAACTTTTTTTAAAAATAGACTTGCAATTTTGGGCTATAGATTTGTGTTCTTTTTGGGTACCGTGAGCTGATCTTAAATGAATATAATGGATCCACGACCTGCACGATCCAGACATATAGATTCTTGTTGGAGTTGCTAATGGCAAAACAAATCTTGCACATTCTTTCGCTACACCTTCAGCAAGTAAATCTTCATATAATTCTGAAGCAGCCTGAAAATGTAAACCAATTTTTTCATTAAATCTTTTTTTTAATTCATCAGGAAGGTCAGGGATTGAATTTTGTCTATTTTTAAAATCTTGACGCCTCAACTCTGGCAAGGGAATATTACCCAATTGAGAACTATCTGCATATCTCTGTGAAAATTCTTGGAAAGTAAATGATCTATGTCTTAAAATTTGGGCAGCAATACCTCTGTTAGTCTCTATTTGTAAGGTCATAAACGACTGTTCAAAAACACTCCAATGTTCATTTTTAATGCAATAACTCAATAATTTCGAATAATCCTCATTTTCCTGATTTTTTGGGTTACTTACTCTTGCAATGTAAGCCATTGTCTTTTCTGCATCAGGAGTTAACGAAATTAGTTCAACTTTACTCATTTTAGATCTTTGCTAGAGTAACTTTCTCTGGTTGGTTTTGATATTTACCTCTTCTATCTTCATAGGTTGTAGCGCATGGATCACCTTCAAAAAAGAGTAGTTGGCATATACCCTCTTCAGCATAAATTCTGCAATCTGCCCCTGAACTATTACTAAACTCTAAAGTTAGATGACCTTCCCATCCTGCTTCTGCGGGAGTTGTATTAACAATAATTCCTAGTCTTGCGTATGTACTTTTGCCTATACAGATAACAGTTATATTCTCTGGCACTTTCATCTTTTCTAAAGCCACTCCTAAACCATAGGAGTGAGCAGGAAGAATAAAAAAGTCTCCATCATTATCATGGTGAAGAACAGTTTTTTCTAAATTATTAGGATTAAACTTTTTGGGATTCATCACTGTACCAGGAATATGTCTAAAAATTAGAAATTCTTTTGATGAAAGTCTTAAATCATAGCCATATGATGAACATCCGTAACTCAAAACTGGCTTTTGTTTATTGTCAGGCTCAAGATGCCTCACTAAATTTGATTGAAAGGGCTTTATCATGCCTTCCGATGCTTTTTTATTTATCCAGAGATCATTTTTTAGCATTGGTTTATGAACGAAGTTCGGTAATTTGGTTGGCCATTAATAATAGATCTTTAGGAATATCTGTACCAGTAAGGATTACATCTCCTGAGATAAATCGGTTTTCAAGTGTTGAAATCAAATCATCTTTATCGATAATTTTCATTTCAATCGCTGAAAAAATTTCATCAAGTATGATTTGGTCATTTTCGCCAGACTGTAGTTCTTTTTTACAAAAATTCCATAATTCAAGAGTTGACTCGTTAATAGATTTTTTTAAATTTTTATCATTTTCAAAAGCTTCAGAATTATATTGATCAAAGGAATGTGATGATCTTATCCAAGTTAAATTGCCACATAGCCTTACTGGATTATCAACTCCTTGTTTGACTCCTCCTTTCATGAATTGTATTAAGAGCACTTTCCTTCCAAGAGCAGCATTTCTCAGAGAGTCTCTAATGATTGATGGGTAGCTTCCTCGATATGCGGATTGATAGATTTGAATTTGTCCATTTTGTGTAAATCTTTTTACATTGATTTTGTTAGCAGTATTTATATCTAAAACATCAAGATTACTTTGGGAATAAATATGGGATGAACTAATTACCATTATTTAGATTTTTCTATATGCAGTATAATTAGAATCTATTGACGCTGCATATAGTGTAATTTTACTTAAAAAAGGGGTTAAGGAAACGAAAACTGACTGATAAGCCTTACTCATGTACTAATAAGAATTGAAAATTGTTACTGTTGATACAAGATATTTTAGAGTGTCTCCTTAAATTTTCTAATAGTCAAGATATTTATGATACCTGCTTCACGAGGATTCAACCGCTTTAGTTCGCAACAGTCAGGACAAAGTAAAATTAACTCTATTGGAGAACGTTTTCCAATTAATAGAACTTTAATGGAAGTTATTAAAGGTCTAGATGGTGCAAGCACAGAAATGGTTGAGAGATCTAAAACAATATTTTTCCCTGGGGACCCTGCTGAAAGGGTTTATCTTATAAGAAGAGGAGCAGTAAGGCTCTCGAGGGTATATGAGTCAGGTGAAGAAATAACTGTTGCTCTTTTAAGAGAGAATAGTCTGTTTGGTGTTTTATCTCTTTTAACAGGCCATAGATCTGATCGTTTTTATCATGCTATAGCATTTACACGAGTTGAAATGATAACAGCACCTGCAAATTCTGTTTTAAGAGCTATCGAGGAAGATGCATCAGTAGGACTATTGCTGTTACAGGGGCTCTCAAGTAGGATCCTGCAAACTGAAACGATGATAGAAACTCTTACACATAGAGATATGTCTTCTCGTTTAGTAAGCTTTTTAATGGTTTTATGTAGAGACTTTGGAGTTGCAGGTGAAAAAGGCATTACAATAGATCTTAGGCTTTCACATCAGGCAATTGCTGAAGCTATTGGTTCTACAAGAGTAACCATTACAAGATTATTGGGAGATTTAAAGGATTCAGGACTTCTTAATATTGAAAGAAAAAAGATCACAGTGTTTGATCCAATCGCTCTTGCAAAAAGATTTAATTGATTCATCATAAATTATGATGTACTGAGTGTATGGAAAAGTGTGGCTTGGATTCTAATTGTTTTTTTAATACTGCTAGGGGGATTAATTGCACCATTTGGGGATATTCTTGGAACAAAGATTGGTAAAGCAAGATTTAGTATCTTAAAATTAAGACCTAAAAAAACAGCAACTATAATAACGATAATTACCGGCGGCTTTATTAGTTCGATATCTATAGGTTTATTGATTTTAGTAAGTGAAGAATTCAGACAAAGGCTTTTTGTTGATATTCCTTTTTTGCAAAAAACTTTAGATGAAAGTAAAAAGGCTTTAATACCTCTTCAGGAAGAACGAAAGGAACTTGAAGGTAAGATTATTCAAAAAGAAAAGGAGTTAAATCAATTAAAAAATAATATTAAACAATTTAGGAGAGGAAATATTGTTATTAGAAGAGGACAAACTTTATTTATTGCAGAGCTTAATTCCAGCTCAAATAAAAAACTTGACTTAACAAAAATCTATAATGAAGCTGATAAATTTGTCAGGAAAATTGTTAACCCAAAAAATAAAGAAGCAAAAAATATTCTTTTGTGGAGACCTAGTGATATTACAAAAATTGAGACAATATCTGCTAAAGGAGGTAACTGGATTTTATTAATAAAATCAGCAACAAATGTTTTAAAAGGGGATAATTATGTTTTTGTATCTCCTGATTTATTAGAGAATAGACTCATAGTCAAAAAAGGTGATGTTATTACAAGTTTAATTCTGGGAGAAAGTGATTTAAATCTTAAATCAATAAATTTAAAAATTAAATCATTACTTAGAGAAACAAGGGATGAAATTAAGTCAAAAGGATCACAAGTTAGTGAAATCAATACAAATGGTAATTTTGTAAAAAAGATTAGAGATTTTCTTAAAGAAAATCAAAATATCAAATTTAAGTTAGAAGTAGTATCCTTGAGAAATAGTAAAACTGTAGAACCAATTGTCGTTGAAATTAATATTTTAAAGATCGAATCTTAAATGCCTAAAGTAATAACTATTGATCCCGGAAAAAGTAAATGCGGTTTAGTCTTAGCTGAATTAAGTGAAAAAAAGGTTTATGAAGCGATCATTCTCAAAAGTGAATTACTTGAGAATTATGTCAGAAATTTAATTACTGTTGAGGACATATCGCAAATCATATTAGGGAATGGTACCTCTAGTAGAGAAATTAAAGAAAAACTATATTTTTTTAAAAAAGAAATAATGACTTTTGAGGAAAAAAATACTACCTACAGGGCTAAAGCAAGATATTTTGAACTTTTCCCGATTAGTGGTCTGAAGTTTTTAATGCCTAGAGAGGTTTTTATTCTTAATAAAAATCTTGATGCGATATCAGCATTGATTATCTTAGAAGATTATTGCAAAATGAAGTTTACTTTGAATAAAAATATAGATTTTAAAACTTGGCTGAAATAGTGAACTTATATTCATTCCCTGCTTCTAGTTCATAATCTTTTTTCAATAAAAATCTCAATAAGGCGTCTTCAATTAATGCTCTTCCCAAAGAAGGATTTACCGTTAATAAACCCTTATTAAAGGACCATATAAAAGTCCACTTAAATTGACTAGCTTCAACAACCCCCTGAATTTGCTTTTTTGAGAAGCAATATTCTTTAACACTTAGATTTGCAATCGTTTCAGGTTTTGAACGCATTTTTTATAGTTGGTCTTTATCAAAAGAATTTAATTCGTTAATTATATAATCTTCTTTTTTAATATTTAATTGTTCCAAGGACTCTATTACTCTTCTATACACTTTGTCTAATATTGATTTTTCTTCTGGAGAAATATTTCCTAATACATGAGAAATAGTATTAAAATTATCTTTTTCTTTTATTAGAGGAGGTGACCCAATGCCAATTCTTATTCTCTTGAAGTTCTCTGTATGCATTTGTTCAATGATGCTTTTAAGTCCGTTATGTCCACCTGAGCTACCTTTTCTCCTAAATCTTATTTTTCCAAGAGGAAGATCTTTATCATCGACTATTATGAAAATCTGATCTAAATCTATTTTGTACCAATCAACTATTGCTCGGACAGCATAACCACTGTTATTCATAAAAGTATTTGGTAAAAATAACCTGAAAATAGAATTATTAAGTTGAAATTCTGAAAATGAACTTTTAAGTTTATCTTTTAATAAAAATTTTGAATTATATTTCTTTGAGAGATTTTCAAGAAGTAGAAAACCAATGTTATGTCTACTTTTTGAATACTTTTTACCAGGATTTCCTAATCCAATTAAAAATATTTCATTCATGATTTATTTCTCAATCTCTTTTTATTGAGAATTATAAAAATATAAGCAAACTATAACCTATTTAAAAACATAATTTCTAAAAAAGGTTATTTGAAAATATGCATATGATTGGGATAACTTTTTGATCGATTTTTAGAAATCTAGTTTCCGTTCCAATCAACTGAGAAACCCTGTAATAAAAGTGATTGGTTATAAATTTGTAGAAGAATAACTAAAAATACCAAAAGCAGTAATCCAATAACTGTCATGACAGGAACTGCTCCCCAACCGGGTACAACTTTACCTTGACCTGAATTGCCAATTGCTTTTAAAAGACTTCCTAATGCTGTTTTTTGACCCATTTGAATTCACAAAATCGAATATTATTTCGCTATTGTATAAGAACTTATACATAATTTGTTTACAAACTTAGCAAAATTGATGCAAACTTTATCATCTGCCCCAGATCCTGCAGTTTCTATAGCGGTAACAATTCTGGCATTACTTTTAGGTTTAACTGGTTTTGGTCTTTGGACTGCCTTTGGACCAAAAGCTGCAAAGCTTACTGATCCTTGGGATGATCATGACGATTAATTAATCTTAAAAGTATTTCAAAATTTTCCAAAAATACAAAAAGTAAACTTTTGATCATAGTTTAACTATAAATTTAATAAGATATAAATCGATCAGCACTTGTAATTCCATGCTCGCCTTAAAAATTTCTGTTTACACTATTGTCTTTTTCTTTGTTGGAATATTTCTATTTGGATTTTTGGCAAGTGATCCAACAAGAACGCCAAACAGAAAAGACTTAGAAAGTCCTCAAGATTAATCTTTTAATTAAAATTTAAATTGTTTCCTGGAATTTCAAAAAAAGTAATATTTTATTCATTTCTGTTTATTAATTTTCTACAGCCATCAGAATCAGCTGAACATCTACAAATTAATAAAAATATCAATAATCGAAATAAAAAATTAGCTTTATCAAAAATATCTAATAAAGAAACTTCATCAATTTTTTCCGAAACTTTCTTTGATACTACTCCCTATGTAAATTTATTAAAGAAAAATCTTGATTCACTTTTAGAAGCTAAAGTAAGAAATCAAGAAGAATTAATAATCCAATCTGATAAACAGTCTGAAATAAATGATGTTATTTATGCAGAGGGAAATGTATCCGTTTCGCATAGAGGTAAAATTCTTAAAGCAGATACTTTAATTTACGATAAGTTAAATAAAAAAATTAGTGCAAAAGGAAATGTATCTTTGGAATTAGGTGATCAATTCTTTAAAGTTGCACAACTAGAGTACAGTTTTATTAGCGAAAAAGGATATTTATTAGATGTTGAGGGGTCTATTAATACCAATACATTAATTGAAGATTTATCCGCAAATTTCAGCTTATTAGATTCTAATAAGATAGAAAATTTACTTGAATTAAAAAAAAAGGAAGTTTTAAATACTCCTAGCAAAGTTGAAAATTGGTTATTTTTTACAGATAAACTATCTATAGATGGCCAAAAATGGGAAAGCAAAAAGGCTGTATTTAGTAATGATTTACTTGAATCGAAACAGGTTAAATTAGCCATTAACTCATTAAAAGTTATTTCTGAGCCAGAGAAATTGCGATTTAAGTCATCAATGAACTATTTAATAATTGAAGAAAAAGTTGCAATTCCATTTTGGCTTGGAGATAGAACTTTAAGTAAGTCTGAAGAATTTTTTTCCTTTGAAAATAAGTGGAATTTAGGATATGAAAACTTAGATAAAGACGGTTATTTTATTGGTCGGAAATTTAACTCTATAGATATTTCTAATGATTTTGTCCTTGATTTAGAGCCGCAATTTCTAATTCAGAGGTCATTAAAAGGGTATACAAAAAGTTTTGTAAAGAACGACGAATCAATCACTTCAGATAGAGTTAAGAGAAATTCAAGTTTTGAAGATTATTTTGCTCTAAAATCCCAGATAAAAGGCAAAATAAAAAATTGGGATTTAGAAATAGATAAGAATTTAAATTCTTTTGATTTTGATAAATTTTCAGATGCATTTAGATTTAAAACCAAATTGATTAAAGAAATTGATTTCTTAGATTCAAAATGGAAAAAAAGTTTTTATGGAATTTATAGAGAGAGGGTTTGGAATGGTTCCTTGGGTGAAGCAGAAATTTACTCAGGTTATGGTTCAAAATTGCAAAAAGAAAATACTTGGATTATTGATGGTATTAAAAAGTCAGAATTTTTATCTTTTGGTTTGGCCAAAATAACAGCAGAGGCTCTAAATAATAAAAAATTAGTAACTAATATGAAAGGTAATATGTTTTATTCTCTTGATCAGAATTTTCCAATTAGAACGGTAGAACCTGAAAAGAAATCTGTTGATATTTCATACAAGTATATTCCTGAACCAATAACAAAAGGCTTAAGTCTTAATTCCAAATTGGAAGCATCATATTCTTTCTATGAAAATGGTGATCACAAAGAATATTTAGGACTAGGTTTAGGCCCAGAATTAATATTTGGTAATTTTAAAAATAAAACTTTTGACTATACTCGTATAAGTCTTTTACCTTTTTACAAATTTGATAGTGGCGAAAGTGTTTTTAAGTTTGATCAGAATTATGAGAACTTCATCTTAGAGATTTCTCTTGATCAACAACTATATGGACCAATCATTCTTAAAAGTTTTGGAACTTTGAACTTAACAAGTGATTCAAATGATTATGGTGAATTTATAGATTCTAAAATTTCTTTAAATTGGAAAAAAAGATCCTATGAATTTGGTATTTTTTATCAACCTCATAATCAAGCAGGAGGTATTTCTTTTAGTCTCTTTGGATTTAAATAGCTATTACAAATTAGTATTAAATTTTATATAGGGTAATTGGTTAAATTTATTTTCTATTAAATTTTCATTCTCAAGTAGTGTTGAAGTAGCATCCCATTCTCCTGATAAAAACATTTTTCTTGAGCTTACTTTAATCTCAAGATTGAAATTTAAATCTTCTGATTTTGCTATGGATTTTTTCAGATCAATTTCTAAAAATAATAATTTATTATTGCAATAGTTCTGTATTTCTTCTATGGCTTTTTTAGGTAGCGTACAACATGGAATTCCTATCGCAATACAGTTACTATAAAATATGTCGGCGAAACTCTCGCCTATAATTGCTTTTATACCCCATCTCAATAGCGCTTGGGGGGCATGTTCTCTGCTGGAACCACATCCAAAATTGCTATTAACGATTAGTATTGAGGCATTTTTGTTTTCTTCTAGATCAAAAGGATGCTTTCCTTTTAAAGTTTTTCTATCGTCTTCAAAAACAGATTCACCCAATGAATCAAAGCTAACACACTTCAAAAAACGCGCTGGAATTATACGATCTGTATCGATGTCGTTACCAATCAATGTAATACATTGCCCGTTGATATTTGAAATTTTTCCAATTGGGGGAGTAAACTTTGATTTCATCAGTTGACAAATTCTCTAACGTCACTGACTTTGCCGTTAATTGCAGCAGCAGCAACCATTGCTGGACTCATGAGAAGTGTTCTTCCACTGGGAGAACCTTGCCTACCCTTGAAATTTCTATTACTAGAACTAGCACTAATTTGATTACCTAATAGTTTGTCTGAATTCATTGCTAGACACATTGAGCAGCCAGGCTCTCTCCATTGAAATCCAGAATCCTTAAAAATCTGATCAATACCTTCTTTCTTTGCTTCAGTGGCTACCTTTTCTGAACCTGGAACTACAAATGCTTTGACATTTTTGGATACTTTTTTGTCTTTTAATATTTTAGCTGCAACTTTTAAGTCACTGATTCTTCCATTTGTGCAACTACCTATGAAACAAACATCTATTGGAGTATCTTTTATTAATTGTCCTGGTTTGAAATTCATATATTCATAAGCCTCTTTTGCAACTAATTGGTCATTTGGGGATAAGTCATCTAAAAGAGGAATTTGTTGATTAATGCTTATACTTTGGCCGGGAGTAATCCCCCAAGTTACGGTTGGTTCCACCTTAGAAGCATCTAATTTAATTACATCATCATAAATTGAATTTTCATGACTTTTTAATGATTTCCACCATGTCACCGCATTATCCCAATGCTCATTTTTTGGAGCACATAATTTATTTTTAATGTAATTAAAGGTCTTTTCATCAGGGTTTATGTAGCCGCATCTTGCTCCCCCTTCAATAGACATATTGCATATCGTCATCCTTTCTTCCATTGATAATTCATCTATCGCAGGGCCTGCAAATTCATATGCGAACCCTACTCCTGCCTTTACACCAAGTTCATTAATGATATGAAGTACTAAATCCTTGGCATAAACACCCTTAGATAATTTATTGTCACACCAAATCTGCCTCACTTTCAATTTATTCATGGCTATGGTTTGTGTAGCAAGAACATCTCTTACTTGACTTGTACCGATCCCAAAAGCAATTGATCCAAAAGCCCCATGAGTTGAAGTATGCGAATCTCCGCAAGCGATTGACATTCCTGGCTGAGTTAGCCCTAATTCTGGTGCTACCACATGAACTATTCCTTGACTACCACTACCAATATTAAAAAATCTTATTTTATGTTCTAAGCAATTCTTCTCAAGAGTTTTAATCATCTGTTCAGCCAGATTATCTTTGAAAGGCCTGCTCTGATTATCTGTTGGCACAATATGATCAACAGTTGCAACAGTTCTTTCAGGGAATTTTACTCTTAAGTTTTTGTCCTTTAAAGCGCCAAATGCTTGAGGACTCGTCACTTCATGGATAAGATGAAGACCAATAAATATTTGATCAGATCCTCCAGGAAGACTTGAAACTTTATGCAAATCCCAAACTTTATCAAATAGGGTATCTTGACTCAATTTGTAAAAATAGTTACTTACTATTCGATAATAGGATTAATCTGAGACTGTTCAAACACACATTTACACTTAGTGTTTGAATTTCTATTCTATTACGGGTTGAGTTAAATAGTTTTTTTATATTAGTTATGTGATTGTTCGGTCCTGAAATTGAGATGTGGACAAGTCCAATTGGTTTTTCTTGACTGCCTCCAGTAGGACCAGCTATTCCACTAATTGCGATTGCCCAATCTGCTCCTAATTTCTCTTTTACATTAATTGCCATGGCCTCACAAACTTCTTCAGAAACAGCTCCATATTTTGCAAGCTTTTCTTCAGAAATATTTAATAATGAATTTTTTAGCTCATTGCTATAGGAAACAATACTACCTTGAAAAACTTGAGATGAGCCTGCTATTGATGTTAGTGATGAAGATAGAAGGCCTCCGGTGCAGGATTCAGCAAAAACTATAGTTTGGCGCCTCTTGGTTAATTCTTTTATTAAAACGCTTGGAAGAGTATCATTATCCTCTCCAAAAATAAATTTCGAAAAATCTTTTTTTAATTTTTCTTTAATAGGTTTAATTATATTTTTTGCTTCTAGGTCATTTTTTGCTCGAGCTGTGATTCTTAGTTTAACCTCTCCTAAGTTTGCATATGGAGCAACAGTTGGGTTTTTAAGATTTAATAGATCATTAATTTTTTCTGCAACGCTAGATTCTCCAATACCTGCAAATTTAAGTGTATTTGAATAAAAGGAATAATTATCAGAGAATTTGGTTTTAATGAAATCACACGCCGTCTCTTTCCACATAGTTTTCATTTCACTTGGTACTCCAGGGAAAGTAAGAATAGTAAATCCTTTTACTGGTTCCCAAATCATTCCTGGGGCAGTGCCCCTAGGGTTATTAATTATTTGAGCATTTTTGGGGAAGAGACATTGTTTCCTTAAGCTAGATGAATCGTCCTTCAGTTTTGAGTTTGACAGTTTTTGTTTAATTTCATCCCATAAGTGCGGTCTTTCAAAAAGAGTTACATTAAAAGATTTGGCTATTGCCTCAGTAGTTAAGTCATCTGGGGTGGGTCCCAAGCCACCAGTTGTAATTAGAAGATTACTTCTTTTTGATATTTCTTGAATTACTTTTATAATTCGATCACAATTATCACCTATAGTTGATTGCCTAAAGTGATTTAAGCCTAACTGAGATAACTGTTCAGAAATCCATTGAGCATTTGTATTTATAATATTTCCTAAGAGTAGCTCTGTTCCAATAGAAAGAATTTCAACTCCCTTGGAGTAAGGACTCATTTAATTGATGCTTCAAGTTTGCCTTCGTAAAGAGGAAAACGATTACATAAGGCTAATACTCTTTCTTTACATTGACTTTCAATCAGTGAATCGTCTGGTTTAAGTAATCTATCAGCAATAATTTCGCCAACTTCAGCAAAAGCATTCTCATTAAAGCCTCTGGTAGTTAAAGCCGCAGTTCCCAGCCTTAGTCCGCTGGTCACAAAAGGTGATTCAGGGTCAAATGGAACGGTATTTTTATTTGCAGTGATATTAACTTCACTTACAAGTAAGTCAGCAATTTTACCAGTCATATTGATACTTCTTAAGTCGAGTAAAACAATATGGTTATCGGTACCTCCACTCACGATATTGATACCTCTATTTATTAAAGTTGAAGCTAAAACTTTTGCATTTTTTATTACTTGTTGGGAATAATTAACGAAATCTGGCTGCAAGGCTTCTCCAAATGCAACTGCTTTAGCTGCAATTATATGTTCGAGGGGACCACCCTGAGTTCCAGGGAAAACAGATTTATCAAATTTCTTTCCAAATTCTGCATCTTTACATAAGATAAGTCCCCCTCTAGGCCCCCTTAATGTTTTATGAGTAGTTGTAGTCACTACATCACAATAAGGTATTGGATTTGGGTGAAGTTTACTTGCTACAAGACCGGCAATATGTGCAATATCCGCCATTAAGAAAGCACCAACTTCATCTGCAATATTTCTAAATGATTCAAAATCGATTGTTCTTGGATAAGCAGAATATCCGCATATGATCAATTTTGGTTTTGTTTCAAGTGCTATCTCTCTTATTTCATCAAAATTTAATTCACTAGTTTCTTTATTTACACCATAGTGCACTGCATTGAACCACTTACCACTCATATTTACTGGAGACCCATGAGTTAGGTGTCCACCATGAGATAAATCCATCCCCATGATTGTGTCGCCAGGTTTAAGTAGACTTAGGAAAACAGCAGCATTTGCCTGTGCTCCACTATGGGGTTGAACATTAGCCCAATTTGCATTAAATAATTTTTTTGCTCTCTGAATAGCTAATTCTTCGATTTCATCAACAAATTCACATCCCCCGTAATATCTTTTTTGAGGTAATCCCTCGGCATATTTATTTGTAAGGACGGAACCTTGAGCTTGCATAACGGCAATTGATGCGAAATTTTCGCTTGCGATTAACTCAAGATGAGTTTCCTGCCTATTTTTTTCAGAGTTGATAAAGTTTGATATTACTGGATCACTTTCTTTAAGATTTTGAAGGATATTCATTGAATTTGATAAGTAATAACCATAATATAGACGATATTTTTAGAAAAATATAAAAAGAATATTTCAGAATTTTAAACGCGCCTGGAGAGATTCGAACTCCCGACACCCTGATCCGTAGTCAGGTGCTCTAATCCACTGAGCTACAGGCGCATAATTATGTAATATCTCTGTTTCAGGGTCTCTTAGTCAACTAGATTTCGGGTAAAATGTCTATTATTAACAATCTAATTATTAATATGCCTATAAAGTGGTACGGAAATGGTGATTTAGAAGATCCTATCTATAAACATTTTTCTCGAATAGTAAATTTTGTTATTCACTGCATGATATTTACTGCGATTGTAAGTGGCACGTGGCTTTTAAAAGAGATTAAATATGAAATCGGATACTTTAATAACTTTGCAATTGTCTGGTCAGCTCTTTTGGCCTCCCATTTACTGTTCGTAATTATAAAAAAACCTAAAGATACTTCAAAAAAATCAACTTAAATCAATTAAGAATTATGGACTCTCAGATACGTATCAGTGATTTAGAAAATGTTATTTCCGAAAAGGTTTTTATTAAAATAGAAAAGTGGAATTTGTATCTTGGAGACGCTGGCCTAGCTAGGCATCTTGCTATTGAATGTATCAGCAATAAAGATCAAGCCCCATTGGAAGCTGCAAAATTAAGTTTGAAAGCAATAAATGTAAAAGTAGGGGATGGTGTTAATAGTATTCCACTGATTAATTTGATCACTAACTCACAAATTCTAGAATTAGAGGAGATTTTGGAAAGTTTTTTTAAAAACTAAATCTCCTTTTTTGAAACTTTAAATTTATTAACTTTCAAGCATTTTGTAAGTAAATAATAAATTGCAAAAAAAGTTAGAGTTCCAAATATAAATAATAAAAATTCCGCGAGATATGAATTGAAGTTATTCATAGTTTTCAGAATAGTAAAACAAAGTGTGCTGTCTATAAATGCTGCTAATGACATGAGGCTAATTTCCTTCAATAATTTCAAGTTAGGCAAAATGATATTTTCATTGCGCAGATTAAAAGAAAGGAAAACACAAACTATAAAGTTGACTATTACTGAAGATAAAATTATTCCCACGACTCCAAAATTATAAGGAGAAAGATTCCCGAAATTTGTAATTGGGGCACCAATTAAAAACCAATCAAAAAAAATATTAAATATTATCCCTGCAAATGAAGACTTAAAGGGGAAGTTTGTTTTTTCAATTGAATAGTAAGTTCTTACTAATAAATCTCTATAAATATTAAAGGGTATGCCAAATGCATAAGCAATTAATATATTCTTTACTTTTAAAGTTGCTGAATAATCAAAAGATCCTCTTTGAAAAACTAATTGTACGATTTGATTATTAAATGTTATGAAAAATCCGGTTAAAAAAATAGCTGTCAAAAAACAGTACTCTATCCCAGATATCAATTGTTTTTGGAGACCTCTTTCGTCTTTTTTACTTCTCAATTTAGAGAATTTTGGAAGTAATGGCAGAATCAAGGAGTTAGATAATATGCCTAAGGGTGCTTGTATAAGAAAGTTTCCGTAAGCTAGTCCAGATGCTGCACCTTGAAAACTTGAAGCGAAAAACATATCGATAAAAACATTAATTTGACTTAGACCTGATGAGATAGATGCTGGAAAAATTAGTTTAAAAATCCTCCTTTCTTCATCTTTAAATAAATTTAAGGTTGACTCTAATCGCAAGAGACCAATTTTATTTATTTCCCAAATTTGAACAACAAACTGAATTAAAGTTCCTGTCAAAGTTGCATATGCCAGTAATCCCGTATAAGTAAAGAAAATTGAAGATGTATTTTCTTGGTTGAAAATCCAACTAAATAAAATAAAAAAAATAATAGTTACGCTTGTTATTGCTGGACTTATACTTGATAAAAAGAATTTTCTTTGGGAATTTAAGGCGCCAAAGCTTAAACCTATGAAACCGGATAAAGGGATGCAAGGTGTAAGTATTTGTAATTGGTAAGTGGCAATAGATTTAGCTTCGTAACTTAAATTCGGGGCCAATAAATCAATTAATAAACTGGAATTCGAGTAAATCAATATGGCTAGAATTAATAATAATACTGAAAGTTTTATGCTTACTTGAGTTAAAACAATCCCTCCATTTTTTTTATTAAGCGGAGTTAAAACTGCAACGACTGCGTTATGCAATGGACCATTAATACCCCCAATGATTATTAGCAAAAAACCAGGAATTATATATGCATAATTAAACGCGTCGTATGTTATACCAACCCCAAAAGCAGCAGCTATAAATATTTGTCTTATACATCCAGCTAATTTACTTAGACTAGTACCAAAAGAAATGGAAAAAACATTATTTTTTAAAAATGAATGCATTAGGAATTCGTCTAAATTTTTCAATAAGTTTAAGTTTCAATTATATTTGATTTCTAACTAACGACATCTTTATGAATGATCGGATAATTGATTTTGATCCATTAATTGAAGGGGTTTTAATTAAAAGGTATAAAAGGTTTCTTGCAGATATTGAATTAGAGAGTGGGGAGGTAGTAACTGCTCATTGCGCTAACACTGGCCCAATGAAGGGACTTTTAAGTGAGGGAGCAAAAGTAAGAATAAGTGCTTCCACTTCTCCAAAAAGAAAATTACCTTTTACTTGGGAACAGATATGTGTTCTTAACGCAAAAAATGAGGAGGTTTGGGTAGGTATTAATACTCTATTTGCAAACAAGTTAATCAAAAAGGTTATTGAGCAAAATCTGCTAACAGAAAAAATAGGTGAAATAGAGACAATTAGATCTGAAGTTCCTTATGGAAAAGATAAAAAAAGCAGAATTGACTTTTTATTAACCCCAAAATCTTCAAATCCTGATAAACGTAACATTTACATAGAGGTTAAAAATACGACTTGGATTAAAGAAAATGTAGCTCTATTCCCTGATACAGTCACGAAAAGAGGCCAAAAACATCTCATGGAATTAAAGGAATTAATTCCTGAAAATAAAAGTGTTTTAGTACTTTGTATAACGAGAAAAGACGCTTGTTTTTTTGCCCCTGGAGATGATGCAGATCCCTTATACGGCAGTCTTTTTAGAGAATCTATAGGTGCAGGAATGATAACTATCCCTTGTTCATTTGAATTTCATAAAGACCATGTATCATGGAAAGGAATTAAACCTTTGAAAAAAATAAAATATTGATAATTTGAAATCCCATAAAAAAAATTTTTTAAATTTAACAGATATAGTTTTAAGGTGCAACTATAAAATTGGTAACAACGACTACTAGACACTAATAAGTTTTTTGAGCAAAATTGTATATGAAAGGAAACAGCACAAACTGTTTTTTTGCAGATCTAATTTTTTTTTATGACCACTGCTTTGCAAACGCCTCAAAGGCGCTCTAGGTCCAGATTACAAGATGCAAGTCTTGTTAATGGGCCTATGCTCCTTTTGAGGAGTATTCGAGGATTTAGTTCAAACCGCTCAATGTTGTGGCTTGCGACTGTTCCTTTAGCTTTGTTTGGTTTAGGTATTTTTAATCTTTCAGCTCACGCAGCTGATTTACCTGAGTTGAATGCAGCTTTTCTTGCTAACAATTTATGGCTTTTGATCGCTACTATTTTAGTGATCTTTATGAACGCTGGTTTCGCTATGGTTGAGGCAGGTATGTGTCGTTCTAAGAACGCAGTAAACATCCTTGCTAAAAACCTATTCGTATTTGCTCTAGCTGTAACCTCTTATTGGTTTATCGGCTATTCATTAATGTACGGAGGTAGTGTTGCTGACGGATGGCTTTATTTTGGAGGCTTATTTTTTGATCCAACAGTTACTGCAGATATGGTAACTGATGCTGGATTAGTCCCAACAGTTGATTTCTTGTTCCAGTCTGCATTCGCAGGAACTGCGGCAACTATCGTATCCGGTCTTGTTGCTGAAAGAGTTAAATTTGGAGAATTTGTTGTTTTTGCTGTCGTATTAACTGCATTTATATATCCAATTGCTGGTAGCTGGAAATGGAATGGTGGTTGGCTTGATTCTTTAGGTTTTGTAGACTTTGCTGGTTCTTCAATTGTTCACTCAGTTGGAGCATGGGCGGGTCTTGTAGGAGCTATGCTTCTTGGACCAAGAATTGGCAAATACTCTGATGGGAAACCACAGGCTATGCCAGGACACAATATGGCTATAGCTACTCTAGGTGCATTAGTTCTATGGATAGGTTGGTATGGTTTCAACCCCGGTTCTCAACTTGCTATGGATCAATGGGTTCCATATGTTGCTGTAACAACTACTTTGGCAGCAGCAGCTGGTGCTATTGGTGCAACTATTGTTTCAACATTAACTTCTGGTAAGCCTGATCTTACAATGATAATTAACGGAATCCTCGCTGGTTTGGTTAGTATCACTGCTGGTTGTGGTGACATGACTCTTGCTGGAGCCTGGTTCGCAGGACTAGTGGGAGGAATAATCGTTGTATTTTCTGTTGCAGCACTTGATGCCGCTGAGATCGATGATCCTGTAGGAGCATTCTCTGTTCACGGAGTTTGTGGTGTATGGGGCACTGTTGTTATCGGTCTTTGGGGTACAGCTGTACAAGGTGACGGATCAGGTATGGGATTGTTCAATGGTGGAGGTATTACCCTTCTTCTAGTTCAAGCTCTTGGTGCCGCAGCTTATGCTATTTGGACACTTGTTACTTGCTGGATTGCCTGGTCTGTAATTGGAGGATTATTCGGAGGAATCCGAGTATCTGAAGAGGAAGAGACTCAAGGTTTAGATATAGGAGAGCATGGAATGGAAGCATATCCAGACTTTGCATCTGCTAAATAATCTAACTAAAAATTAATGTAAGAAACCTGACTTATGTCAGGTTTCTTTTTTTTTACGAAAAATTATTTAAAACGTTGTAATATAGAAAGATGGATACTCAGGCTTTTAGAAGATCCCTTCATCATTCTGATAGATACAATAGAAGGGGTTTCGATTCTCCAACAAAAAGAGCTCAAGCGTTAGAAGAAGCTTACCAAAGTGATTTGATAAGTTCTATTAGGGATAATGGTTTTAATTACACTAAAGGCAGATTAAATATTAAGTTGGCCCAAGCCTTTGGCTTCTGTTGGGGAGTTGAAAGAGCTGTAGCAATGGCTTATGAAACTAGAAGACATTATCCTAAAGAGAATATTTGGATAACAAACGAAATAATTCATAATCCCTCGGTTAATGATCACTTAAGAAAAATGAATGTAAAATTCATTTCAGCTAAAAATGGAATCAAAGATTTTTCTTTAGTTTCTAATGGGGATGTTGTTATACTTCCTGCTTTTGGAGCTACTGTACAAGAAATGAAACTCTTGCATGAGAAAGGTTGTCATATCATTGATACAACTTGTCCGTGGGTTTCTAAAGTTTGGCATACAGTTGAAAAACATAAAAAACATGTTTTCACATCTATTATTCATGGAAAATTTAAGCATGAAGAGACTCTCGCTACAAGTTCATTCGCAGGCAAATATTTAGTTGTACTTGATTTAGAAGAAGCAAACTACGTATCTGAATATATTCTGGGGAGAGGTAATAGAAATGAGTTTATGAACAAATTTGCTAAAGCTTGTTCTAATGGATTTGATCCTGATAAAGATTTAGATAGAGTGGGAGTCGCTAATCAGACAACTATGCTTAAGAGCGAGACTGAGGAAATTGGAAAGGTTTTTGAAAGGACGATGTTAAAAAAATTTGGACCAGAAAACTTAAATAGTCACTTTTTAGCTTTTAATACTATTTGTGATGCAACTGAAGAAAGACAAGATGCAATGTTCTCTTTGGTTGATGAAGACCTTGATATTCTTGTAGTTATTGGAGGATTCAATTCTTCAAATACTACTCACTTACAAGAAATAGCTATTACTAAAAATATTTCTTCTTTTCATATTGACACCCCAGAGAGGATCTCAGTTAAAGAAAACTCAATATTTCATAAACCACTAGGATCAGAATTAGAACTTAAAAAAAATTTTCTACCTAGTGGAAAAATTAATGTTGGAATTACCTCGGGTGCATCCACACCTGATAAGGTCGTTGCAGATGTTATTGAAAAGTTAATTGATATTGCTTCTTGAATTTGTTATTCAATTTGTTACCCAATTTGTTATCCATTTATGAATTTGCTTAGTTTTTTTAATTTATTAATCAGATAATTCCAAAAGAACTACTTTATTAACTAGAATAATAAAAACTTATTGAAGTATGGAAGACAAAACACAAACTAATCAGGTTCAAACTGCAAGTATGAATAGAACTAAAGCCCCCCAAAAAGTTGAAGTTGTAGTTGCTAATTCATCTTCAGGTGCAGAAGTAAATATCCTTGGAGAACTATCGATTTTTGTTTTAAGAATAGGTTTTTGTGCTTTGATGATTCATCATGGTCTAGAGAAACTTCAGGATCCACAGGGCTTTGCTGAATTTGTAGTTGGAAAATACTTCCCATTTTTGCCAGGTGATCCTGTTATTTGGACTTTTGGAGCTGCAATTACTCAATTAGTATGCCCTGTAGGATTGGCTCTAGGGATTTTTGCGAGGCTTTCTTCTCTTGGTTTATTCTCCACAATGGCATTTGCTGTTTATTTTCATCTCCTAGATACTGGATTAGAAGGTTTTCCTCTGGCAGTTGTTGAAGGTCACAATTATGCTTTTGAATTGTCTTTTATATATGGGGCTATTTCTCTCTACTTTTTATGCGCAGGTCCAGGCAGGCTTTCTTTATTCAGAAAAACTAACAAGATTACATATTATCCAAAGTCAACATAATTTAATGCAAAAAATGCCTTTTTTGGGTAAATACCATCGATATTCCTTTCGAATTGCACATTTCAATACTTTCTTGATCTCTTAGACTGCCTCCAGGTTGGATAATAGCTTTTATACCGTATTCATTTGCGAGTTCTACAGTATCTGCAAATGGGAAAAAACCGTCGCTAGCTAAGACAGCATCTGAACATAATTTTCCAGCTGCTTTTAAAGCAATTTTTGCTGATCCAACCCTATTCATTTGTCCAGCTCCAATACCAATAGTTTTTTGGTCTTTTGCAATAACAATGGCATTAGACTTCACATGTTTACAAATTTTCCATGCAAAATTTAGATCTGAGTTCATTTTATTACTGGGATTTTTATTAGTTACTGAAATCCAACTTTCAGTTTTTTCTTCACTAACGTCAGTATCTTGAACAAGTAATCCTCCCATTATTGATTTAGTAGAAGTGTGATTCTTTTTTGGCAGTTTATCTTTTGATAACTTTAAAATTCTTAAATTCTTCTTAACTTTTAAAATTTCTAGAGCTTCCGCATCAAAAGATGGAGCGACGACACACTCTAAGAAGATATCTTTAAGGTTAATTGCAGTTTCGCTGTCCACATTCGAATTAAAAGCAACTATTCCTCCAAATGCGCTTACAGAGTCGCATTCCAAAGCATTCAAAAATGCTTGAGAGGCTGAATTACTTATGGAGGCACCACAAGGATTATTGTGTTTTAGAATGACAGAAGCAAATGTGTTTGTTGTAAGTTCATCTTTTTCTGCATAGTCAAATTCTAAAACTGTTGAAAGTGCCGATTCAAGATCCAATAGATTGTTATAGCTTAATTCTTTACCCTGTATTTGCTCTGCTGAGTTCCATCCAATGTTATTTAAACCATACCAAAAAGCTTTTTGATGAGGATTCTCTCCATATCTTAAGGTTTTGATTAGTGGATAAGACTCAATATATTTAGAAGATTGTAAACCTTTTTCTTTACTTATCCAACAAGATATTGCAGTGTCATAGTCAGCGGTATGTTGAAAAGCTTCAAGGGCTAATTTGGCTTTATATGATTCTTTTAATTCTCCTTTTTTACTTTCTTCAAGAAATTCTTGATATTGGCTAGGATCGACTAAAACCGAAACTTCTTTATGATTTTTAGCTGCAGAACGAATCATTGATGGCCCTCCAATATCGATATTTTCAATAGCATTTTCCCATGTGGATCCCTCCTCTACAGTTTTCTTAAAGGGATATAAATTGACAACTACTAAGTCAATAAGTTCAAGATCGTTAGCCTCTATATCTCTTTTATGTTCTTCATCGGTTCTTTTTGCTAATATTCCTCCGTGTATTTTTGGATGTAAAGTTTTAACTCTTCCTCCAAGAATTTCTGGCGAACTAGTAAAATCTGCAACTTTAATAACTGGAATTTTTGCCTCCATAAGATGTTTGGCAGTTCCTCCACTTGATAGAATTTTATAATTAAATTGCTCTACCAATTCCTTACAAAATTGGATTATATTTTTTTTATCAGAGACACTTATTAAAGCTAATGGTGACATTATGAGAAAGTTTACTTACTTAAGAATATAAACATGAAATATGCTATCAATCATGAATTTGTCTCGATTAGCTCTCAAACTGCAACTCATAGAATTATTTTGATGCATGGGTGGGGAGCTGATTCAGATGACCTTTTAACATTTGGAAAGGAGATGACAGAAAAAATAAATCTTGATTTTGAGGTAATTTCTTTGAGGGCTCCTGGATTACATCCAAGTGGTCTGGGAAGACAGTGGTATGGATTATACCCACATGATTGGAATGGGGCTGAGGTTGAAGTAAATAAACTTTTAGTTTCATTAAAAAAATTTGATACAAATCAAATTCCACTAAGAAAAACAATTTTATTGGGTTTCTCTCAGGGGGCGGCAATGGCAATTGATGCAGGATTTAAATTAAATTTTGGATTAATCGTCGCTTGTAGTGGTTATCCTCATCCGAACTGGAACCCTGGAGAAAAATGCTCGCCATTTATTATTAGTCATGGTCTATTTGATGACGTCGTGCCTATAGAGGCTTCTAGGATTATTTTTGAAAAGGTAAAGAATAAATCTTCTAAATTTTGTCAATTATTAGAATTCGATGGATTCCATCAAATTGATTCAAATTTAATTAATTTTATAAGTTCAAATATAAGTAATATTTTTTAAACAAAAGCATATTCGTATTCTTCAATTTCTTCCCAATCATCTGCAGTAAGTTCTAGACCTTCAAATATTTTTTCTTCACCAATTCCTTCAACTACAACTTTTAGTGATGGAAATAAAAAATGATTTTCTTCAGCATATTGGGCGCTAAATAATCCTTTTTCACCCCAAAAAAACCTATCCGTGGTGTGTTCATTTCTTCTGACATTAAAGACTGAAGGTGCAGAGAGACCATTTTCAGCGATGAATCTTCTTGCCGCTGTAACTGGTTTATGTTTGCCAGTTTCGATATGATAAATAGGTACATGTGCCATTACTCTTTGGCCAGCCAATCTTCTTCTGCTGATTCTTTTTCTTTTTTTTGACATTGATTGGTACTCCTGAAATTATTAATGAGATTAGTCTTATTTATTTTTACTAATCTTATATATGTGATTTTAAATTCACGTCAAATTACATAGAGGACCCATCAACCCCTGATGTAGCTTAAAATATGATTAAATATTCATATTTAAGGCTGGCTAAAGTCAGACCTCTTTATATATCTTAATACTTTTTTCATATTTTACAAGCCCTTTTTCAAGTTTTTTTTTAAAAAAAATTTCTCAAAATTTTATTAATTATGAATCTTTCAAAAAAATTTGAAGAATTAATCATTAAACAGCTAGAGAGTTTTGGTTGTTCAATGGGCGTTACTAATTTAGTTATGTATCTTGCTTCAGCTAAGCAAGGAACTAAAGCAACTTTTGAAATGATTGGTCAATGGCCGCAAATTGATAGGCTGCTGATATCAATAGAAGATGATCCTTCACTAAAAGTTTCATCGCCTAATAGAAGATGGTACCCGCTTCAAGAAAACGATATTCTTCTTGGTGTCCTTAGGGTAGAAACAGATTTGAAAGGGGGCAATTGGCCAGTATCTCTTGATTCTAGATTAAAAGCGCTTTCAATATCTTTAGCTAAATGCGTCTCTATCGAATTAGAACGTCAAAATAAAAATGAAGAAATCAATTATTTAAAAAATCAGGTGAATGTCATTATCCATCAATTAAGGAATCCATTGGCTGCTATTAGGACATATGCAAAATTACTAATAAAAAGACTTGGTTCAGATGATGACTCTATTGAAATAGTCGAACGCATGATAATAGAGCAAAAACAAATTAATCAATATATGGATTCTTTTGCGCAATTAAATTCACCTATTCAACTTCCTCTAGATATTGGAGAGGAAAGATTATTATTACCACCAAATTTAGATAATAAAAAGGTAATAACTGTTCAGAGTTTATTGAGGCCAATATTAGAAAGGGGTAAAGCTAATGCGGATTTAGAGAATAGAGATTGGACTGAACCTTCTCTTTGGCCTGAATGGAGTATTTCGCCTTTGAAGACAAAATATGCTGTAATCGCTGAAATTGTGGCCAATTTATTAGAGAATGCGTTTAAATATGCCCAAAAAGATGCTGAAATTGGACTCGCAATTACGAGTAATGGACTTTGTATATTTGATGGTGGTAAAAAAATAACAAAAATTGAAAAAGAGAAAATTTTTGAAAAAGGTTTTAGAGGATCTGCCGCTAAGAAGAAGGACGGCACTGGTGTGGGACTTTTTTTGGCGAGGAAATTAGCAAAACAAATTGGAGGGGATTTGAGATTGCAGGAAAATAACTCGATTGATAATTCTGAGAAATTGAAAAATCTTAAGAAGAAAAATATTTTCTATTTAGAACTACCTATAAAAGAATTGCATGCATAAACAACATTGCAGTTTCAACTATTACAACACTTGCACCGCATGCATCTCCATTGAAGCCTCCAATTTTATTACCCAGTATATTTGGGATAAAATAGCTTAGAAAAATGCCAATCAAAATAAGAATACAAAATTTAATTAATATTGCTTGGGATGTAATTGTAACTAATTGGTATGTAATGAAAGTTAAAAGAAAAATAATGGAGATAAAAGATTCTTTTTTTAATCCATTCCAAAACTTTTTGTGACTAATAGATTTTTTCTTATAACTCATATATTTAAACTTTTCTATAAAAAATAAATTTGAAAATCTTCCCCAAAATAAACATATAGGTAAAACAAAAATTATTTGGGTTTGAATTTTTAATATGCAAGCAATTTGAATTAAAGTTATAAAAACTAAAGCTTGAACCCCAAATGCCCCAACTTTACTGTCTTTCATGGCTTTTAAACGTTTCTTTTTCCCTGCAAAAATGCCATCGAAAGTATCCATTAAACCATCAATGTGTAGACCACCAGTAATTAAATATCCTGAAGCTAAACAAATTAATGTAGATGCATAAATTGACCAAGAGTTTGTTTTTAAAAAAAGAAAAATATAACTCTGTACTGTTCCAATAAAAAATCCTAAAGGCGGAGCAAATTGCGCAATATTTTTAAATTCGGGATTAATTAAAGGTATCTTTGGAAATGTCGTATAAAACATCCAAGATCCTGCTAAATTTTTTATTAAATATTTTTTGATGAGATTTAAATAGATTCAATATTAAATAATAGAGTAGATTAATAAAAAAGGATCAAAAATTTTATAAGTTATCGTGTTTGAATTTGAAATTACATCCAAATGCAGAAATACAGAGGCAAGAACTGGTATTTTTCACACACCAAATGGTCAGGTAAACACACCAAAATTTATGCCTGTGGGTACTTTGGCAACGGTTAAAGGAATTTCATCTAAGCAGTTAACCTCTACAGGTTCAGAAATGATTCTTTCAAATACCTTTCATCTACATTTACAACCTGGAGAAAAACTAGTTAAAGAATCTGGCGGAATACATAAGTTCATGAATTGGCCTAAGCCTATTCTTACTGATTCAGGAGGATATCAAGTTTTTAGTTTGGCCAAATTAAATAATATTTCTGATAAAGGTGTGGAATTTAAAAATCCAAGAGATGGTAGTTATATATTTTTATCACCTGAAAAAGTAATACAGATTCAAATGGATCTTGGATCAGATGTTGCGATGGCTTTTGATCATTGTCCTCCGCATACAGCTACCGAAAATGATATAGAGGACTCGCTACAAAGAACTCATTCATGGTTGCAAAAATGTGTTGAGACTCATCAGAAATCCAATCAAGCATTATTCGGTATAGTTCAAGGTGGTAAGTATCCGAGATTGAGAGAATATAGCGCAAAGTATACAAGTTCTTTTGATCTGCCTGGAATAGCAGTGGGAGGAGTAAGTGTTGGCGAGGCAGTCGAAGAAATTCATAGTGTAATTAATTACGTCCCGAAATTCTTACCAATAAATAAACCAAGATATTTAATGGGAATTGGCTCTTTAAGAGAAATTTCTTTAGCTGTTGCCAATGGATTCGATATATTTGATTGTGTGTTGCCTACGAGATTAGGAAGACATGGGACTGCATTGTTTAATGATGAAAGATTGAATTTGCGAAATTCTCGATTTAAAAATGACTTTTCTCCGATTGACAAAACTTGTAAATGCGAGACTTGTAAATCCTATTCTCGAGCATATTTGCATCATCTAATTAGAAATGACGAAATATTAGGCCTAACCCTCATAAGTTTGCATAATATTGCTCACTTAATAAGATTTACAAACGCAATTTCTATCGCAATTAAAGATAAATGTTTTACAAATGATTTCGCTCCTTGGAAAACATCCTCTATTGCTCACCATACGTGGTAACGTCTTATCATAATTAATTAAATCATTAAAAAAGGTGTTCACTCTATTTAATACATTCGCTGAATTGCCCGAGGCTTACAAAGCCTTTGCTCCAACTGTTGATGTTCTTCCACTTATCCCTTTATTTTTCTTCTTATTGGTATTTGTTTGGCAAGCTGCAGTTGGATTTAAATAAAATTATTTTAGTTTAGATAATTAGCATTAGACTGGATTTTCAAGTAAGATCGCATCTCCAGAATTATCTACAGCACTCTCTATAAAATCAGCAATTTTTAATGCTCTTGAGGCTTGCTCACCATCTACCTCAGGTATTTCTTTGCCCTGAACGCATTTAAGAAAATGTTCCAGTTCTGCATAAAGAGGTTCAATGGAGGTTGTGCTAACTTCTTCGACATATCCATCATTTCTATAAACTAATTCTCCATGCTCTGCAGTGTATGATTCATGAGACTTTCGATGGATTTGTAAAGAGTGATTTAAGAAATCAGTTTCTACTAGGCCATTTTGGCAGTGAGCACTTAAATTTCTAATTTTTTTATGACTCATTTTGCTGGCAGTTAAGCTTGCAATAACATTATTTTTAAAAACTAAAGTAGCATTAACATAATCTATTAATCCTTCGCTATTTCGTCCTCCTACAGCTGCTAATTTTTGTATTTTTGAGTTTACAAGCTCTAAAATAAGATCAATGTCATGAATCATTAAATCCATTACTACAGATACATCATTTGCTCTGTCTGCATGAGGACTGTGCCTCCTAGCTTCCAAAACAACAATTTCTTCATTATTTACTATTTTATTTAATTCTCTAAACGCAGGATTAAATCTTTCAATATGCCCTACTTGTAATAGACATTTACTTGCATTGGCGGCCTCTATTAAGGATTTTGCCTCCAACTCATTAGCTGCAATTGGTTTCTCAATGAGAACGTTAGTACCTCCATTTAGACAATCTATTCCTACCTTATGATGAAGTAGTGTCGGGACAGCGATACAAATAGCATCAACTTTTGGAATTAAGTCATTATAATTTTTGAACCATTCACATTGAAATTGCTCAATGGCTAATTTACCTCTCTCTTCATTTGGATCTGCGACTCCAATGAGATTTGCATCTTTGAGTAAACTTAGTACTCGAGCATGATGCCATCCCATATTCCCTATTCCTATGACTCCAACCTTTACGGGCGATGAGGTTGGTTGCATAATTTTAAATCCATATATTAATTATCATTATCCTCTATGGGGAGCCACATTTAGCTTTTGGGAAGAATTATTTTAACACGATCAATTTTTGGACCAGACATGGAAATAACTTCAAATTTAATGTTATTAAAATCTAAAACATCTCCAATTTTTGGAACCATCTGAAATTTTTCAAGCATAAATCCAGCAAGAGTATGATAATCGGGCCCCTCTGGAATAAAACATCCTAACTTCTTATTAATATCAATAATTTCTGATTTTCCAGCTATTGACCATTTTTTAGAGAAATTATCTAGCATTCTCATATCTGAATAAATTCTATTGTTGAGCATTTCCTCTCCAACTATTTCGCCATTTAGATCAGCTGCAGTTATGAGTCCCTCTGTTCCACCATGTTCATCAACTACTAGTAAGAAAGGATTGTAGTCTCTCACAATTGGAAGTATTTCTGCTAATGAACATGTTTCTATAATTTTTGTCACTGGTAAAAGGAAGGGCTTTAATAATGTATCGGCTTCCATTTCACCTTTTGATATTGGCTTAGCTAAATAACGTAAATCTAATACACCTAATACATCATCTAAGGATTCACCAATAACAAAGAAGCGAGCATGGCGAGTTTTATCTACTTGTTTCATAAGTTCTGAAAAGGTTATATTTTTCGGCAAAGTTACCATTTCAGATCTTGGAATCATTACTTCTTTAACCTGTGTATCTTTTAAAGCAAAAACTCCTTCAAGAATATTTTTCTCATCTGGTTTTAAACCTGTTACGTTGTCAGTTTCTATAAGAGTTTCTAATTCTCCTGCTGATAAACCCGAGTTTAAAGAATCCCATTTGTTATTTAAATTAAATAAGCCTAAACAAGCGCTAGCAAAGAATTCTATTATCGTAACTATAGGGTTCATACCTTTTCTAACGGCATCGAATATTGTGGTTAACCTTAATGCAGCAGATTCTGGATTGTTAATTACCAGGGCTTTAGGTATTAGCCCTGAAATGAGAGTAACTACTAAAACAATAAATAAAAAAAATAGAAGATCATAAAATCTATTCGACAAAATGTTGCTTTTCCAATAATCATTAGCCAGGTTATTGCTGAGCCATCCAATTGCAATTAAAGAAATTGTTACTCCAAATTGAGAAGCAATTAATGAAGATCTAAAGCGTTTTTGAATTTTTAAAATTGAAAATGCTCCTTTCTTTTTTTCTTCTATTAACCTTAGAACTTTACTTGGCCTTATCAATAAAAAAGAAAGTTCACTCGCTGCGAAAAAAGCTGGGAAAAATAAAAGAAATAAAAGAAGAGTTATTTTCATTCAATGACAAATGAATAATGGGGGTGGCGAGGATCGAACTCGCCTTAGCCAAATTATGAGTTTGGTGCATTCACCAGATTGCTACACCCCCAAGGGAATTTATGTAATTTTAATTACATTGAATTTCAATATACAATATAAAAATAATATTTCAAAAAACACCTCATTAGGAAGTTTTTGTGAGATTTCTTTTTTTTCTTCTAATCTTTAAATATAAATTTAACTTTTACTAATGGGCAATTTTTCGGAAAAGTATGATTTAAATAAAGCAAAGTTGTTAAAACAGTTAATTGAAAAATCCTACAAGAAAGGAGACTTCACTTTATCTTCAGGAAAAAAAAGCATTCATTACTTGAACTGTAAACCAGTATCATTAAATGGCGAAGGCCTAAATTTAATAAGTGATTTATTTTTAGAATTGAAGGACTCAAGGTCAAAAGCTGTAGCAGGATTGACATTAGGTGCAGATCCTATAGTAAGTGGATTAATCGTCAAAGCAGCTTCCCGTGGCCTACACCTTAATGGTTTAATAATCCGCAAAGAAATTAAAAAATATGGTACCAAAGCTGGTATAGAGGGCCCTCTATTAGACGAAGGGACACTTGTAACTGTCTTAGAGGATGTGGTTACAACTGCTGGTTCAGTAATAAAAGCTATAAAAAAGTTACGAGAAAATAATTATATTGTTGAGGAAGTTTTGTCTATAGTTGATAGGCAAGAAGGGGGATGTGAAGCCCTTAATGATGAAAATGTTAAATTAAAGAGTCTTTTTACAATAAAAGACTTTTTATAATATTCTTAAAATGCAAAATATTAAAAAGAAGTTTTGGCTTGAAAAATTTGATTGTTTTTCTTTAACTGGAAGAGATGCAAGAAAATTTTTGAATGGAATAACAACTGGTAATATTTTAAATTCAGAAAAGAAAGTTATCAAAACTTGTTGGTTAACTCCAAATGGAGTTCTAAGGTCATTACTTGAAATTAATTTTTTAGAAAGAAATTTAGAAGTAATTATCTTGGCAGGTAACACTCATGAAATAGTTGACTACTTTAAGCAAATTATTTTTCCAGCAGACGATGTACTGCTAAGTGAACCTTTCGTGATAAATAGAATTCAGGAAATTGATGAATCTAGTTCATGGAGAACTTACCAGCCTATTTTCTTCAAAAAAGAAGATAAAGAATTTGAAATATATAAAAATAAACTAAATTTACTAAATCCCAATGATTTAAAACTTTGGAAGATTAATCAAGCAATACCCTCATTAGGAATGGAAATAAACGGAAAAAATAATCCTCTTGAGCTTGGATTACAAGATCTTATAGATTTCAATAAAGGTTGTTATTTAGGGCAAGAAACAATGTCAAAAATAAAAAATGTTTCTTCTTTAAAACAGGAAATAAGAACTTGGAAATCATTAGAATCTAATTTCAATTTAGACGTTGAAGATAAAAATTTATATATAAATTCTGCCAAGGATATTTCTGTAGGCAAAATCACTAGTTTTTTTAAGTCAGATTCTCAAATAAAAGGTCTAGCAATGATAAAAAGAAAATATTTAGAGGAAGGAAATTATTTTTTTTCGGAAATTTTTGGAAAAATTATTATCAATAAATCTGTAGGATCAATTTTTCTTTAATTGATCTTTGATTAAATATTCTGCAATTTTTAGAGTAGCCAAACAATCATCTTTGTTATATTGGATAATTTTTTTTAAAAATATTTCGTTTTCTGTAATTTGATATTGAATCCACCAATAAAGTGCTTTCGAGCCACTTACATTTTTCTGTACCCATTCGAACCCAAGCCAATTAGAAACAGTTTTTAAGCCATAGTTTTTTATTGGTAATATCCAAGACTTTCTTATTAAGGGATGTAAGTCAATAAATCTTGAGGCAAGTGAATCAATTTCTTCAAAACTAAAATTAAGGTTTTTAGCAATATTAATGATTGCTATTTTTTCAGTTTCTCCGTAATGCAAAACTGGCCATTCCTTGTTTGAAAAAAGTATTTCAATAATTTGCCTGTCAGATTCTCTTTTATTGTTTTTAAGATTTAAGATTGGTTCATAAATAAGGTCTTCTTTTTTAATAGACAAATTATTTACTTTTAAAAATCCATATAAAAAATCGTGCTTTTCATCTGGATTTGACTCAATATCAAATATATAAAATCCCGAACATATTTTTTCTAATAGATCTTCCATATTATTTTTATTGGAAATGAAATATGGTTCTCCAGAGATATATGCATGTGCTTGCTTTACAAATATGCGCGCTTTTTCATACTTTTGATCATTGAATTTAGATAATTTCTCTCCAAGTTTGTTTTCGTTATACGAAGCTAATGTTTGGGTATTAATTATTCCTTTTGATTTAAGTAATGAGGCCGTTTTGGACCCTATCCCATCTATATCTGTTAGATATCCATTTTCTTTTGCTTCTTTGTCACAAAATTTTTGCCAGGAACAAATAGTACATTTTTTTCTATCTTCAGTTATTTCTGGTATTGATCCCTCCAAGCATTCATTCAAATTTAATAAAACATTTAAAACTTTTTTTCTTAATTTTTTATTTAAATAAATTTCTTCAACTTTAACTTTTTTATCAAAAGTTGAAATTACTAATCCTTTCTCAATTTTAGATTCTTGAAAAGATTCCAACAGAATAGAACAAAAAGCTAAGTCGAATAAATGTTCTTTTGTTGTTTTGTGGCCTAACTTATAAACAGCAGGTAAATATTTATATTGTCCCCATTTACTTTTACCTTTAGTCTTTACAAGTAATTGTGGACGTATCTCTGCGTTTATATTTTGTAAAAGATTCCCTTTGATTTTTAATCCAATTACCCCTTGATAACCATTTTCACAGGCTTTTAATCCTGTATATATTTCATCATTACAAAATTCAGAGAAAATTTTAAACTGATTAATTTTATCTATAGCTTTATGGGGAGACCAAACCTCATAAGATTTTTTACCCTTAAAATCGAGCCATGCTTTTCTTTTGCATCTTGTAAAGCTTTTTAAATAAAGAGAATTCAAATTATTATTTAAGGGCGGTTTTAAAATTTACTCATATAAATTAGTATAGATAATTAAAAGAAATCAAGGAAATTTCAAATTTGACAGCTGATAAATTAGACAAGATAAAATTTGGAACTGATGGTTGGAGAGGAATTATTGGTTTTGACTTTAACCTGTCCAATCTTTCAAGAGTTGTTGTCGCTGCATGTCAGGAGTTGCATTATCAATACTATAAAGAAGTTAATTCAAAGAAAATTATTATTGGATATGATCGCAGATTTATGGCTTGTGAATTCGCCAAGCAAATAGTGCCTTTTGTAAGAGGATGTGGTTTCGAACCGATCTTATCTGATAGCTTTGTTACAACACCCTCTTGTAGTTTCTATGCCAAAGAAGTCGGTTGTCTTGGAGCGTTAGTAATTACAGCAAGTCATAATCCATATAATTGGCTAGGTCTGAAAATAAAGAGCTTTAATGGATGTTCTGTTGACGAATCTTTTACAAGTGAAGTTGAAAAAAGATTAATGCTTGGAAATTCAATTGAAAAAATAGATGGTGTTAATCAATTGGTAGATATTAAGAAATTTCATTTAGATAGAATTAAATCCCTTTTTGATATTGCCTATATTTCCAAGAGATTAAAAAAAATGAAATTGAGAATTTTTGTAGATTCTATGCATGGTTCAGCTGCAAATTGTATGGCTGAGATTTTTGCTTCTAATGAATTAGATGTTATTTCAGAAATCAGGAAAGATGCTGATCCTTTTTTTGGAGGAAAGCCTCCTGAGCCTCTATTGAATTATGCAGATGATCTAAAACAAATACTAATGAAAAATTCAACAAATGAAGTGCAAACTTTAGGAATTATATTTGATGGTGATGGTGATAGAATTGCGGCAATTGATGAAAAAGGAAGATACTCTAGTACTCAAGATTTACTCCCATACTTTATTAGCTATTTGGGCGAAATTAAAAATAATTCTTATCCAGTTTTAAAGACTGTTAGTGGTTCAGATATTATTAAAAATATATCAGAGAGTCAAAATAGAGATGTTTCTGAACTTCCAGTTGGCTTTAAATATATTGCTGAAAAAATGATTAAAGAAAAAATATTTATTGGAGGAGAGGAATCTGGGGGAGTTGGTTTTGGTGACTTTATGCCTGAAAGAGATGCTCTATATGCAGCGATGGTTTTATTAAATGGAATTGCTGAAAAATCTCAATATTTATATGAAACCTTAGATGAAATTCAAGAAAATTTTGGGCCAAGTTTTTATAAAAGAATTGATATTAAATTTCCAAATCAGTCAGAAAAAAATAACGTAAAAGAATTTATAATTGATAATATTCCTCAGAATATTAATAATCACAAGTTAAAAAGTATCTCAAAAATTGATGGAATAAAATTGAGAATTGATAAAAATTTTTGGCTTCTTTTTAGGTTTTCAGGGACGGAACCTCTTTTAAGGTTATATTGTGAAGCACCAAAAGAATCTTATCTAATTGAGGTATTAGAGTGGGGTCAAGAATTTATAAATTTGGCAGGAAAATAAGTATGAAAAATTTATATTTAGCTAGTAAGAATAAAGGTAAAATTGAAGAATATAAGAAATTGCTTGCTGAAGTTAATTGTAAATTATTACTCCAGCCAGAATCACTAGAAGTTGAAGAGGATGGACAGACATTTAGAGATAATGCAATTAAAAAAGCGAGTGCAGTTTCGAGAAAAACGAATAATTATTCAATAGCAGATGATTCAGGAATTTGTATTGAAGCACTAGGTGGTAAGCCTGGCATTTACTCATCTAGATATGCAGAAAATGATCAGAAGAGAATTGAACGAGTTTTAAGAGAACTTGATGGAGTTCAAAATAGAAGTGCTTTCTTTATTGCTAATATTTGTGTTTGTTCACCAAATGGTGAAGTGATTATTGAATCTGAGGCCAAATGTCATGGCAATATTATTTTAAACCCCAGAGGAAAAAGTGGTTTTGGGTATGACCCAATTTTTGAGGAGAGTTCTACTAGATTAACTTTCGCAGAAATGAATTCTGATATTAAAGACTTGTGTAGTCATAGAGGCAAAGCATTAAAAAAAATTATTCCAGATTTAATTGAAATTTTTTCTTAAATTCAATTAACCCAAGATCCATGAAGGCCATGAGGAATTGAAATGGGTAATTCATAAACAGCTAATTCTTTTAAGTCTTTTGCGTCTAATATCACTAAATCGCTTCCTCTTCTTTCTCCGTTCCATAGAAGTATAAATAAAAATCCCTCATCTTCTTTTGAAGAGTTTTCTGATGGAACCATAATCGGTTCACTAACAAATCCACTTGGGCCTGCTGACCAAGAAATCTCTTCCTTAGAAGTTAAATCTATTTTTTTTATTGCTTGAAGTGGAGCGTTCCCCAGCTTTTGAGATGTGCTTGCCATCCAACTAAAAGTTGCTTTTAATCCTAAGTTTTTAGGATTAACAACAGCAAATTCACAACATTGTTCACTGAAAGTTTCAAGTTCACAAGTTTTTGTCTTTAGATCGATAATTGATCTTTTCAGTTTTCCTTCTGGATATTTATCAAAGTCAATATCCCTAAAATTCTCGTCTGGACCAACTGATGGGAAATCATCATAAAAAATACTATCTAATACGATTTTGGAATCTTTTTCAAATGCGTTTACATGATGAAAAACGAATCCTTCTGGAGCATCTATTGTTAAAGGAGGCTGTCCTCTAAATAATCCACTTTCTCTGGGGATGATAAAAAACTTTGCCTTTTTATTTGGGTTTGACTTTAGACACTGTGCTGCTCCTCTTTGACCCATTACGAATGGAAGAGGATTAAAATCAATAGCATTCTGTAAAAATATGGCCCAATTAGTTGTAATCGCGAAATCATGAAGGAATGCAAAGCCATTAAAGGTATCTTTTCTGTCAAAAATTAGCTCTCCAGAATTTTTACCAGCATTATCAAATTCCATTAATCTAATGGTACTTTTTGGCCCGGTCTGTACTCCAAAAGTCACTAAAAGTTCTGAAGATGCATTTGAGTTTAGGTCTGTTTTTGGATGAGCACTGAATGCTTCGTTGGGCTTTAGTACTCCTTTTAATGTTGTTAAACCAATAGTTTCAAGACTATCAGGATCCATTGCATGTGGACCTGCTGCTTCCCATAATGCGAGAATTTCATCTCCTAATTTAATGACATGTGTATTAGCGATATTCTTGAATTTTAGATCTAATGCATTATTTAAAATTCCTCCATTTTTTTGTGTTCCAAAAACACCTCTATAAATAAATTTATCTATTTTTTCTTCTTCCAAATAGCCTTTAGTTTTAACAAATCTATTTGTTAAAAATGGCTGACCATTTTCGAATTTTATAGATGTTATCATCCCATCACCATCAAATGGATGATGAACCCATTGTCCACCTCTCTCTAATATTCCCGGTCCATTTCTTAATAATGTTCCATTTAAATTTTTAATATTATTACCTTTGCTAATTTTTAGAGGCTCTTTAGTTAGCTCCTTTTCTACATTTTGATAAGCACTTGACCAATCTTCTTTTTTAAAAATATTAAATTTATCAATTTTTTTATCTTGTAAATTAGTCACAACAAAATAATCACTCTTTCTATCTTCGCCAAAAATCAACTGAATTGTGGCTGATTCGAAAAAATTCCTATTTTATTGTTTTTCTAACATTCCTTTACTGCTTGGAATTGAATCAGATCTTCTTGGATCTATCTCGGTAGCCATTCTCATTGCTCTTGAAAAAGCTTTAAAGCACGCCTCAACTATGTGGTGTGAATTACTTCCTCGTATTTGATTAATATGAAGAGTAATACCGCTGTTATTTACAAAGGCAATAAAAAACTCTCTTACTAGTTCAGTATCATAATTTCCTATTCTAGGGGCTTTTAATTGGAGATCATAAGATAGATGCGGTCTACCAGAGCAGTCTAAAGTGACTTGAACTAATGCTTCATCTAATGGGGCAAAGAAATGTCCAAATCTGCTTATTCCTTTTCTTTCTCCCAAGGCTTTTGAAAATGCTTTGCCTAATGCGATTCCTACATCTTCATTTGTATGATGATCATCAATATAGGTATCTCCAATTGCTTTTATTTTTAAATCAAACAAACCATGACTGGATATTTGATGAAGCATATGATCTAAGAATGGTATCCCGGTATTAATCTCAGAAATTCCATTTCCATCTAAGTTTATAAATACAGAAATATCTGTTTCATTCGTTTTTCTTTTTATTTCAGATTGCCTTAGAGATGACATTTTTATGCAAAAAACTTAGTTTACATTCCATTAATGCAGTAACCCGCATCAACATAAATTGTTTGGCCTGAAATGCCGCTAGAGAGATCACTTAATAAAAAAGCAGCTGTATTACCTACTTCTGTTTGTGTGACTGTTCTGCGTAAAGGAGCCTTTTCTTCAACATTGTGAATCATTTCTAAAATGCCACCTATAGCAGAACTCGCAAGTGTTCTTATAGGCCCAGCACTTATTGCGTTAACTCTGACTTGTTTTTCGGGACCAAGTTCTGCAGAAAGATATCTTACTGAAGCTTCTAAAGCTGCTTTAGCAACTCCCATCACGTTATAGTTAGGAATCGCCCTTTCTGAACCTAAATAAGTTAATGAGACAACTCCAGCACCATCACTAAAAAGTGGTTTTGCTGCTTTACATAAAGGTGCTAACGAATACGCACTTATATTAAGAGCCCTATCAAAACCCTCTGAAGTGGTAGCACTATAATCTCCAATCAATTCATCGCGTCCTGCAAATGCTAGGCAGTGAACTAATCCGTCAATTTGCCCCCAATTGTCCTTTATATTTTTAAAGATTTCTTCAATTTGAGCTGGATTTTGAACATCAAGAGGTAAAAATAATGATGGGTTTAAAGGTTCAGTGAGTTCCCTAACTTTAGACTCGAATCTTCCCTTTTCATCAGGCAAATATGTGATTCCAAGTTCTGCGCCAGCTTTTGAAAGTTGTTGAGCGATACCCCATGCTATTGAACGATTGTTGGCAATTCCCGTAACAAGAATTTTCTTGCCAGTTAGATTTAGAAGCATTTTGTTTATTATTTCTATTATTCTCCTATATAAAAGTACCTATCTTTACGGATTACTGCAAAATATACAATAATTTTCAAATATAAAAGATTTTTTACTTGAACATGGTAAGAACAAATTCTATGGTTTTGGAATTAGGTTTTCAATTACCGAATTTCGAAATGTTAAATGCTAATTCTTCAAAAAATGAATATTTTAATTCTCATAATCTAGATAATCGGCATTTACTTTTAATGTTTATTTGTGCCCATTGCCCATTTGTTAAATATATTGAGAATCAAATTTTCACCTTAAGTAAAGAAATTGAAAATACAGTTCAAACAGTTGCAATTTCTAGTAATGATATTGTCATTCATCCTTCAGATTCTCCTAAAAATTTGAGATTACAAGCACAAAAACAGGGATGGAGTTCCCTTATCTATATGATGAAAATCAAAATTTTGCTAAGAATTTAAAAGCTGCTTGCACCCCAGATTTTTATCTTTTTTCAAATGAAGGAGATGGTGATTTTTTATTGTATTATCATGGCCAATTAGACGATAGTAGACCAGGTAATAATATCCCTCTATCTGGAAAAGATTTGCGCTCTGCCGTAAAAGATTTGAATCAAGATAATTCTTATCCTTCAAATCAGATGCCTTCTTTAGGCTGTAATATAAAATGGACTCCTGGTAAAGAACCAAGTTGGTTTAAATGAATTAAAAAATTTTTTTACCCATAGAAATATGGTTAAGGGTTAATATATTTACTATGCAGATACCTCCATTTACTCTAGATAGGCAGTTCCAGGAAATTGGCTCCGAAATTGAGAGTGAGGTTTCTAAAGTTTTAAAAGGGGGTCAGTATATTGGAGGACAAGAAATTGCTAGATTTGAGGAGAGTTTTTCACATCTGATTGGTGTTGAAAATACTATTGGATGTAATAGTGGAACTGATGCTTTAGTATTAGCTTTGCGAGCATTAGATATTGGTGTGGGTGATGAAGTTATTACCTCATCATTTAGCTTTTTTGCAACTGCAGAGGCTATTAGTGCAGTTGGTGCTAATCCTGTTTTGGTAGATATAGATCCAGAAACTTATCTCATTAATACTGAACTAATAGAACAAGAAATAAATTCTAATACCAAGGCAATTATGCCAGTTCATCTATTTGGTAATGCAGTGAATATGACCTTAATAAAATCTTTGGCCAAGAAATATGACTTAAAAGTAATCGAAGATTGTGCTCAAGCAACATGCACAATGTGGGAAACTTCTAAAGTTGGTAGTATCGGTGATATAGGCTGTTTTAGCTTTTTCCCTACTAAAAATTTAGGAGCTGCTGGAGATGGTGGAGCAGTAACAACTTCAGATCAGAAGATTGCAAAAAAAATTAGAGAACTGGCTGTTCATGGCAGCCCAATAAGATATCATCATACCCAAATTGGATATAACAGCAGACTTGATACCATTCAAGCTGCCATATTAAACATTAAAATTAAATATATTTCTAAGTGGATTAATAATCGCCAAAAAATTGCTAATAATTACCTTGATTTATTAGAAAAAAATCCATTTATTAGTTTTCCAAAAATTAGTTCTGATTCAATTTCCCATTCTTGGAATCAATTTGTAATCAAATTAAGAAACGATAAATATTTTTTAAATGAAGATTTTTCAAATTTATTTGATACTGATTGCAAAAAATACTATTCCTTAAGGAATTTGGTAAAACAACAACTTTTTGAAAAAGGTATTAATTCAATTATTTATTATCCAATTCCAATACACGCGCAAATAGCTTATAAAAATAAAAATTTTTCTAGAACAACACTAATCAATACAGAGAGAATTTGTACAGAAGTTCTTAGTCTTCCAATGTTTCCTGAAATTTCTTATGAAGAGCAAGTTTATGTAGCAGAAAATTTAAATAAAGTTTTAAAGAATTGTATAGAAGAAATTCAAATTTCAGCATAAAGTGATTTAAATAATCTTTGTTGTATGTTGTGATTGACAATTGGGCTTGAATAATTATTTTTTTCTAAATTAGATATCTCCCCATTTAATAATTCTGAATTTGACACGTTAGATAATTCAGGAATCCAATATTTTATATATTCGCAAATAGGATCAAATTTTTTTGCTTGGGTATATGGATTAAAAATTCTAAGTGGTTTTGGATCCATACCGCTACTGGCGCTCCACTGCCATCCTCCATTATTTGCAGCTAAGTCTCCATCAACCAAAGTCTCCATAAATTTTTTCTCGCCCATTTGCCAATTGCATATGAGATCTTTTACCAGAAATGAAGCGACTATCATCCTACATCTGTTATGCATCCAGCCAGTACTATTTAGTTGACGCATTGCGGCATCAACTATAGGTACTCCGGTTTCTCCGTTGCTCCACTGCTGAAACCATTCATTATTGTTTTGCCATGGAAAGTGATCCCATTTTTTTCTATATGGACCTTTCTCTAGCTCTGGGAAATGGAATAAGCAATGTTGATAAAATTCACGCCAAACAAGTTCTTTTTGCCAAGTTTCAATTGATAGATAATTTCCTTGATTTGCAAAATCTGAATTTAAATTTAATGTGGCGTTCCAAATTTTTCTAATGCTAATGGTGCCGAATCTGAGAGATGCACTTAGAAAAGAGGTCCCATTATGGGAGGGAAAATCTCTTGCAGAATTATAAGAATATATTTTTTTTTCGTTAATGAAGTTTTCTAATAATGTTTCTGCAGCATTCTCTCCAGGTCTACATGGACAAATATTCGAACCAGGAAATTTGATATTTTTGATAAATTTCTCAAGAATCGAATCAGATGAATTTATTGTCTTATTTTCTTTGAGTTTATTATCTATATCTATAAACTGGAAAAAAACTTTATCTTGGTCATATGGACCTAATAAATTCATTTTTGATTTAAGATTTTTATAAAAAGGCCCGTAAACTGAATAAGGTTTATTATTTCCGGAAAATATTTTCAAAGGTTCTATTAATAAGTGATCCCAAGTTTCAATAACTTGAATATTTTGTTCTTCTAAATTTTTTTTTATTTTTAAATCGCGATTAATTTCATAAGGTTCAATTGATCTATTCCAAAAAACAAATTTAGCATCTATTTTCTTTGCTAATTGAGGAATTATTAATACCGGATCTCCCTCTTCCATGATTAATCTACTTCCCATTTTTTTCCAATTATTTCCTAATTCTTGAAGTGAATTTCCTAGAAACCAAGCTCTTGAACTCGCATTGAAATCGTGTGAGTAATTTTTATCAAATATATAAGTTGAAGTAATAGCATTTGATAATGAAAATGCTTTGATTAAAGCTTGATTATCAAATATTCTTAAATCCTTTCTATGCCAAAAAAGTATTCTAGGTTTATTCATAATTTATCTAAAAATTGTTTAGCTCTAAACCAAGCCGTCACGGTTTTTGCGTCTAGAATTTCATCCCCACTAGAAATAAGATTATCTAGTTCGTCTGGATCTAAAATTAATACTTCAATATCTTCATCTAAATCTCCTTTAACCTCGGAATTGAGTTTGTTTAAATCACGAGCTAAAAATAAATAAATTTCTTCATCTGCATAACCAGGAGCAGGGACAAGAGTTCCTAGTTCATCCCATTTGTCTGCACTAAATCCAGTCTCTTCTTGTATTTCTCTTTGAATTGAATTAATAGGTGTTTCACCTATTTCTAATGTACCTGCTGGAAATTCTAATAAATACCTTGAAACAGCAAATCTATATTGCCGAAGAATGATAACTTTATTGTCTTTTGTAATAGGTACTGCTAATGCTGCCCCAGGATGTTTAATGTATCCATATTCACCTTCATGTCCATTTGGAAGCTCAATTCTATTTATTTCGAAACTAAATTTTTTTGACTTTAACTCAGATATTTTTTCTTTAAAAATAGATCTTCTTATAAGGTTTTTATTGCACATAATCTCTAAATAAAAATAGCCTAACAGTTATTTTTTGGTTTTGTAAATCATTTATATAGACCATTTTGGGGTATCAAATTTTGTGATTTTTTGGCTTCTACTTAAGATTTCAGATAGTGGCGTAATAACAAAATTCCGATTCATGAATCTAGGGTGAGGTATTGTTAATTCCTCATCAACCATATGAAAATCTTCCCACCAAAGAATATCTAAATCGAGACATCTTGATAGCCATTTTTTGCCCTTTGGAGTCTCTTCTCGTCCAAAAAATCTCTCTAAGTTCTTTAGCTCTGTTAGAAGTAATTTAGCTTTTTTATTTGATGGTTGTGGAAAAGAATTACTTTTTATAAGTAATAGAGTATTTAAATAATTTGGCTGCTCATTATCAACACCATGGGGTAATGTCTCATAAATTGAAGACCAAAAAAAGTTTGCATGAAATTTGATTTTCTCTTCTTTTTTTTTGTTAGAACTATCTCCCCAATCATTTATTATTTTCTCAATTTTGGGTTTGCAAATCAATAGTGACTCAAGAGGGCTTCCGAATTTACTATCAATATTTGCTCCTAGGGATATACATAGTCCATTTTTGATATTAAGATTTGATAATTCCACTACAAAAAACAAAGTTATTGGATAAATTCTATATCAGGCATTTTTAAAGTGATTTTGAACCCCGAGTTACAAGAAAAAGGAGAAACAAAAGATTTAATGAATTCGAAGGATTCTTTTAGAGCTTTCCCTTTGGCGGCAATTACGGGTCATAGCTTATTGAAATTATCTTTGCTTTTGGCAGCAGTTGATCCTAGTTTAGGAGGAGTGATTATCGCTGGCGGAAGAGGTACTGGAAAGTCAGTATTAGCAAGGGGTTTGCATACTTTACTCCCTCCTATAGAGGTATTAGATAATGAATTAATCCTGGAAAAGCTAACAAGTACAAATAGTAATACTACATTAAGACCTATTGGTAGGAATCTAGATCCAGATAAACCAGCTGAATGGGATAGTAGTACTAATAAATTGTTAGAGGAATTAATTGGAAGTGATTATTTGAATCAAACTGAAGAAATTCCAAAAAAAGTAAGAGAGGCTCCATTTATTCAAGTTCCCATTGGCATAACTGAAGACAGACTTGTTGGATCAATTGATGTCGCTGCCTCATTAAGTACGGGGGAACAAGTTTTTCAGCCTGGAATTTTGGCAGAGGCTCATAGAGGTGTTCTCTATGTAGATGATATAAATTTATTGGATGATGGTATAGTAAATTTAATTCTTGAAGCTACAGGAAGAGAGAAAAATAATATTGAAAGAGATGGTTTAAGTCTTTCTCACCCTTGTAAGTCACTTTTAATAGCAACTTATAATCCTGAAGAAGGTGCTTTAAGAGATCATGTTTTAGATCGTTTTGCTATTGTGCTTTCCGCAGATCAATCAATTGATAATGCTCAAAGAGTTGAAATTACAAAATCTGTTTTATCACACGCAGAAAATAATATAAAATTTTCAGAAAAATGGTCGGAAGAATCTGATAATTTATCTACTCAATTAATTTTGGCAAGGCAATGGTTAAAGGATGTCAAGATAACAAAAGAGCAAATAACTTATTTAGTTAATGAATCTCTTAGAGGAGGAGTAGAAGGGCATAGGTCAGAATTATTTGCAGTGAAAGTAGCAAAGGCTAATGCAGCTCTTAGAGGCGATGAGAATGTAAATTCTGAAGACCTAAAAGTAGCAGTAAGGTTAGTCATTCTTCCACGAGCAATGCAAATACCTCCAGAAGATGATGATATTCAACCACCACCTCCAGAGGATCAGAGTCCACCACCCCCACCTCAATCAAACAATGAAGAGTCTGAACCTGAGACTAGTGAAAATGATAATGAGCAAGACCAAGAACAAGAACAAGAAGAAGATAATTCTGATGGAGAAGAAGAATCTACTCCCGAAATACCTGAAGAATTCATACTAGATCCTGAGGCATGTAATGTTGATCCTGATTTATTGTTTTTTTCATCAGCTAAGGCAAAAGCAGGGAATAGTGGTAGTAGATCAGTCATATTTAGTGACAGTAGAGGAAGATATGTAAAACCCATAATTCCAAGAGGTAAAGTCAAAAGAATTGCTGTAGATGCAACATTACGAGCTGCCGCTCCTTATCAAAAATCAAGAAGATTAAGGAATCCCAATAAATCCATAATTATTGAAGAAAATGATTTTAGGGCAAAGCTTCTTCAAAAAAAGGCGGGAGCTTTAGTAATTTTCCTAGTTGATGCTAGTGGCTCAATGGCTTTAAATAGAATGCAAAGTGCCAAAGGTGCTGTCATAAGACTTTTAACAGAGGCATATGAGAATAGAGATGAAGTAGCCCTTATTCCTTTTAGAGGTAATCAGGCCGAAGTGCTTTTGCCACCAACAAGATCAATAACTGCTGCAAAAAGAAGATTGGAAACAATGCCTTGTGGTGGAGGATCTCCTTTGGCACATGGACTAACACAATCAGCAAAAGTAGCAAAAAATGCTCTTTCAACAGGAGATATAGGTCAAGTGATTGTTGTGGGGATTACTGATGGAAGAGGAAATGTACCATTAGGATTATCTCTAGGACAAAATGAGGTTGAAGGAAAAGATAATGAAGATATCAATTTAAAACAAGAGGTTCTTGATATCGCTGCAAAATATCCCATGCTTGGAATAAAACTTTTAGTTATTGATACAGAGAGAAAATTTATAGCGAGTGGATTTGGTAAAGAATTAGCAGAGGCAGCTCAAGGTAAATATGTTCAACTGCCAAAAGCTACAGATAAAGCAATCGCAGCTATGGCTTTAAATGCAATAAATGAATTCTAAATATTTCTTATGGGTAAATTTCGTTAAGGAATTTTGAAAGTCCAATCGTTAGATCTCTTATAGATTTAGTTAATTCTTTATCTTGTGTTAATTTTTTAAAATCATCACTCATATCATCTATTTTGGTTGAGATAGACCTAGCAGCATTAATTGTCAATTTAATATCATTAAGGGTTTCTTTGTCATCAATAGTAGACAAAATGTTATTCAAATGATTAGCAGCAATTGTAATTTCTTTTATTAGAGGTTCAATTCTTTGTAATTCTTGTTTGGACAAATAAATTAATTCATCAAGATTTTCTTGCGTGCTATCAAACTGGTCAATTGAGTTCACGATGTTCTCAATTAAGTTTTCTTGATTTGTTTCTTTTAGAAGTTGGCTAATTCTATTAGTTATATTTGAGAGACTTGATAGTTGTTTACCAGTGATAGTATCTCCCTGACAAATAATTAACTTGGTATCGCATTTTTCGGATATAGGTTTTGCAATGTTTTTGGGAATTGTCTTATCACTAGTTTCTAAAGCGACTTGAACATCTCCTCCAAGGAAAGAATTTGTAACTACCCTTGCAAATGCTGGCCTAGGAAGAATAATTTCAGGATTATTTAAAACTATTTTTGCTTTAATTGATTCGTTCGTAAACAAGATATCTTCTATCGATCCTACTAAAATTCCTCTGTAAGTAACTGGAGATTTTTTTGATAAACCGCTTGCGTTATTAAATTCTGCAAAAAGATACCAATTTTTTGAAGATAATCTTACTCCTCTGAGCCAGAAAGAAAAAAATGTGAATATTAAAATTCCCCCTAATAAGGAAAACCCAACTATTGAATCTCGTAAGCTTCTACGCATAATATCTAAATGTCTTTGGGTTGCATTGGACCATCGAGTTTTCCATTCCTAAATTGAAATACATAGGGGTCATTACTCTCTTTAAATTCATCGATTGAACCTGCCCATCTAAATTTACCCCCATAAAGCATTAAAACTTTATCTGAAGTCCTTTCTATAGTACTAAGAACATGGCTAACCACAATAGATGATCCGCTAGCTTTATCATTTGTTTTATTAATTAAATCTTCAATTCTTGATGAGGCAATTGGATCTAAGCCTGCAGTTGGTTCATCAAAAAGTAATAAGGGTTTAGTTTTTGTAGTAAGAGTTTGATCAGTAATTAAAGCTCTAGCAAAGCTCACTCTTTTTTGCATGCCTCCACTTAATTCATTTGGGAGTTTATTCTCAACATTAAATAATCCTACTTCAGCTAAGCATTCACATACTATTTCGTGAATTAAATTTTTAGATAGGTTTTTATTTCTCTTAAGGAGAAAGCCAACATTTTCTTCAATAGTTAAAGATCCTAACAAAGCCGGGTTCTGAAAAACTAGTCTTACATCAGGTGGATTATTTTGATCTAATCTCAAATATGTTTGCTTCTCACCAAATATTCTTAATTCTCCTTTGGTAGGTAAAATTAGTCCTGCTAATATTTTTAATATGGTTGATTTACCAGAACCTGAGGGGCCAACAATAGCTAATTTTTCTCCATCATTAAGTTCAAAATTTATTTGATTAAGCACATTAACTTCCCCCCAGCTTATTGAGAGGTTTTTTGTTTCAACTGCATGCTTTGATTTTTTCAAAACTTATATAAAAACGTCTATATATTTTATTTTGCCTATTTTTAGAAATAAAAAAAGGATGTATGAATTTGATTTATAATGATTTTATATAGTCTAGAAATTTGAGAAAAATAATTTAAGAGGTTTTTTAATGAATAAGCGTAAAAAAAGGGTAAGAAGGCACTATAAAAACTTTAAAAAGACTAATTTTGTCTTGTTAAACAAAATCTTAAGAATTTTGAGTTGGCTTTTGCCAGGACTGGTAATAAAAAGATGGATGCTTACATCGGCGATAGGATTTTTGACTACATTATTTGGCTTGGTAATTTGGACAAATTTAAGACCGCTCTATTGGCTTATTGAAATCTTTTTTGGGGTAATTACAGGTTTAACACGTATTTTGCCTGTTTCATTAATGGGACCATTGATTTTTTTTATTGGACTAATATTAATCGGGATTGGACAAAATAGAAGTATTAATTCTATTCAAAAAGCGCTTGTTCCAGAAAAAGATACATATTTAGTTGATGCATTAAGAGTTAAAAGTAAATTAAATAGAGGTCCAAATATTGTTGCAATTGGGGGCGGTACAGGATTATCGACTTTACTGAAAGGCTTAAAAAATTACAGTAGCAATATTACAGCAATCGTAACTGTGTCTGATGATGGTGGAAGTAGTGGAATTCTCAGAAAACAATTAGGTGTACAACCTCCAGGAGATATTAGAAATTGTTTGGCAGCCTTATCAAACGAAGAACCTACTTTAACAAGATTATTTCAGTACAGATTTTCAGGGGGAAGTGGTCTCGAAGGTCATAGTTTTGGAAATCTATTCTTGTCAGCTTTAACAACAATTACAGGCAGTTTAGAAAAAGCAGTTCAAGCCTCTAGTAAGGTTTTGGCCGTACAAGGTCAAGTTTTACCTGCAACAAATATTGATGTTATGTTGTGGGCCGAATTAGAAGATGGTGAAAAAATTTATGGTGAAAGCAAGATCAGTAAATCAAAAAAATTAATTTCGAGAATTGGTTACTTACCAGAAAATCCATCAGCTCTACCAAGTGCTCTTGAATCTATAAAAGAAGCTGATTTAATTGTTCTCGGCCCAGGTAGTCTATACACTTCCTTATTGCCTAATCTTTTAGTACCAGAGATAGTAGATGCCTTATTGCAAAGTAATGCTCCTAAAATTTATATAAGTAATTTGATGACTCAGCCTGGAGAAACAGATGGACTCGATGTCTATCAACATATCAAAGCAATAGAAAAACAATTATCAAATTTTGGAGTTAATACTCGAATTTTTAACTCAATATTATCTCAGACTCAATTCGAAAAATCTCCATTAGTAGACTATTACGAAAGTAGAGGGGCAGAGCCTGTCCAATGTAATAAAGAAAAATTATTATCTGAGGGTTATTATGTTTTGCAAGCACCATTGTATTCAAGAAGAATAACTCCAACTCTTAGACATGATCCAAGGAGACTTGCAAGAGCAGTTATGTTTATATACCGAAAATTAAAAAAATTAAATTAATAAGCATCTTGAAGTTCGTAGAAATCTGGCTGAATATAATCTTTCCTTAATGGCCATCCTCTCCAATCTTCGGGCATTAATAGTCTTTTGGGATTTGGATGATCAATAAAATTTATTCCATACATATCAAAAGTTTCTCTTTCTTGCCAATCGCTTCCTTTAAAAATTTTATACAAACTAGGGATTGATAAATCAGAATCTCTTTTTAGGAAAACTTTTAATCTGACTTCTTTAATTTTTTCAATTTTTTGTAAATCATCAACAGTTATAAAATGGTAGAAACTCACGAGATTTTTTCCTGGTCCCTCATCATATCCTCCTTGACATTGGAGATAATTAAAACCGTAATTTCTTAAGGCAGATACTGCTTCATATAATTTGCTAGGTTCCACAGAAATGTTTTCAATTCCTATGTGATCATCAGATAAAGATTGATTTGGAATTCCATCTTTAGACAAAGATTGGCTTATAAACCCTTCTTTTTCTATTGAAGTATCTGAGGATGTGGCTGTACCGTCTTTTTCCATCAATCTTCTACAGGATTAATAATTTCAGTTTTTTCGGTATTTTCAGGTAATTCGGTTATTTTTTCTTTTTTGGAAGGGGTTATTACGTTAGCTGAAGTTTTGTTTAGATATTCACCTGTATTTTCAGAGAAAACGAGATTCATTTCATGATCAGATGTTATGTATCTGTGGGTTTGCTCTGTTTTTGTGCGCTCTAAAATTGATTCATTACCAACTTTTTTTCTTAATTTAATAACAGCATCAAAAATTGCTTCTGGTCTTGGTGGGCATCCTGGAAGGTATAAATCAACTGGTATCAATTTATCAACGCCTCTTACAGCAGTTGTAGAATCTGCGCTGAACATTCCACCTGTGATTGTGCAAGCACCCATGGCAATTACATATTTTGGTTCAGGCATTTGTTCATAAAGTCTTACTAGGGCTGGAGCCATTTTCATCGTTACTGTACCTGCAACTATTAGCAAATCTGCTTGCCTTGGCGAGCTTCTAGGTACTAATCCAAATCTATCAAAATCAAATCGAGATCCGATTAAGGCAGCAAATTCTATAAAACAACAAGCTGTTCCATACAAGAGAGGCCATAGACTGCTTAGTCTAGCCCAATTATGAAGATCGTCTAAACTTGTCAATATAATATTTTCGCTTAAATCTGTAGTAACCTGAGGTGCTCCAATAGGATTGCATGTTCCCTCTCGGATTTCTCTTATTGCTTTTGGGGATAATTGTGGATTCAAGTTTTTAGCTCCATTCTAAAGCACCTTTTCTCCATGCGTATGCCAGAGCGATAACAAGTATTGCAATGAAAATTAAAGCCTCAATAAAAGCTAATAAGCCTAGTCTATTGAAGGCAACCGCCCAAGGATAAAGGAATACTGTCTCAACATCAAATATAACGAAAACTAAGGCAAACATGTAATAACGAATATTAAATTGAATCCATGCTCCTCCTATAGGCTCCATTCCTGATTCATATGTAAGTTTTCTTTCCCCTGTTCTGCCTTTTGGGGCAACGATGAGATTTGTAACTAAAGCTAGAACTGGCACAGCTGCGGCAATGAGAAGGAATCCTAAAAAATATTCATAGCCAGTTAATAAAAACATCTTAAAAAATTAATTTTGAATAAAATTCGCTTAATTAAGCAAAATCTTTTAAAGTTCTTAAAGAACAATAATAAACCGTGAGTGAAAACTTTCAACCAACCTCTGAGGAAAACAAAATAGTTGGAAACTCTGAGAAAGGTAATCTTTCTGAAAACTCCTCAGGAGTAAATGTTGAACAACCTACTCTTAATCTAGAACAAAATAGATTCGAATGTAGGAGTTGTGGATATATTTATGATCCGTCTGAAGGTAATAAAAAATTAAACATACCTAAAAACACGCCTTTTTCAGAGTTGGATGGGAATACCTTCGCTTGCCCTGTTTGTCGAGCTGGTAAAAATTTTTATAAAGACATAGGTCCTAAATCTAAACCTAGTGGTTTTGAAGAAAATTTAGTTTATGGGTTTGGATTTAACAGCTTACCTCCTGGACAAAAAAATATATTGATTTTTGGAGGTCTGGCATTTGCTGCTGCTATGTTCCTTTCTTTGTACTCTTTGCATTAGTATATATAAATGAAAAAAATTTTTACTAGGATTCCAAATCTTCTTTTATCTATTATTCTTTGTTTTGTATTGAGCAGTTGTTCCTCTACAGGAGTAAAGATGAGTGATAGCAGCCCTTGGAAAACAATTCAGTTTGAGGACCAGGCTAATGCTTTAGATGTTGATTTTATAGATGATAAAAATGGATTTTTAGTAGGTTCTAATAGACTTATTATGGAATCTAATGATGGAGGAGAAACTTGGGAGAAAAGAAATTTAGATTTACCAAGTGAAGAGAACTTTCGTCTGTTAGACATTGACTTTAAAGGTGAAGAGGGATGGTTAATAGGACAGCCCTCATTAGTTATGCATACACTTGATGCCGGAAAGAATTGGACTCGCTTATCTCTAGGTAACAAATTACCAGGCCAACCTTTTCTAATAACTACCGTTGATGCGGGTGCTGCAGAATTGGCTACCACTGCGGGTGCCATCTACGAAACAGCAGATAGTGGTGAATCATGGAATGCAAAAGTTGTAGACGCATCTGGTTCTGGAGGTGTAAGAGATTTAAGAAGAACTAATAAAGGAGATTATGTCAGCGTAAGTAGTCTGGGTAATTTCTTTTCTACTTTAGAAAAAGATAGTGATGTTTGGATAGCTCATCAAAGAGCTAGTAGCAAAAGAGTTCAAAGTATTGGTTTTAATCCAGAAGGAAGTTTATGGATGCTTTCTAGAGGAGCAGAAATTAGATTTAATGAAGATACTAATGACCTAGAAAATTGGTCAAAGCCTATTATACCTATCCTTAATGGATACAATTATCTTGACATGGGATGGGACCCAAATGGTGATATATGGGCTGGCGGGGGTAATGGAACCTTAATAGTAAGTAAAGATCAAGGTAAAACTTGGAATAAAGATCCTATTGCTTCTGAATTGCCAACAAACTACATTAAAATAGTTTTTCTTGATAAAGACGCTTTAGATAATCAAAAAGGTTTTGTACTTGGCGAGCGTGGTTATATCCTTAAATGGAATAGCTAACTTTGAATAACTTCAGTAAATAGAAAAAAAAAATAAATTTTGACAGATTTAGCAACTGTCTGTAACCAACCTGTTAATTTCTTCGCGAACTTATGATTTTACACTGTAAGATCATAGGGTAAACATTTGTGATTATGGCCGCAGGTTCAACGGGTGAACGCCCATTCTTTGAAATAATCACCAGTATTAGATACTGGATTATTCATGCAGTAACATTACCAGCTATCTTTATAGCAGGCTTCTTATTTGTATATACAGGCTTAGCCTACGATGCTTTCGGGACTCCTCGTCCAGATAGTTATTTCCAATCATCTGAATCTAAAGCACCTGTCGTAACACAAAGATATGAAGCTAAATCTCAACTAGATTTAAGAACAAAATAACAATGACTAATTCTCAAGCTCCAATGCAGGCTGCGGAAGTCCGCGTTTATCCTATATTTACTGTCCGTTGGCTAGCAGTACACGCTCTAGCTATTCCATCAGTATTCTTTTTAGGTTCTATTGCTGCAATGCAATTCGTAGCCCGATAAATTTCACTATCATGCAAGTAAACGAAAATCCTAACAAAGTTCCAGTTGAACTTAATCGTACAAGCCTATATTTAGGCTTATTATCAGTTTTTGTATTGGGAATTTTATTTTCCAGTTACTTTTTCAATTAAATTAAAATCATGAGTAAATTAAAAGGACCTGATGGAAGAATTCCAGATAGACTTCCCGATGGTAGACCAGCAGTTGCATGGGAAAGAAGATGGACTGAAGGTACTCTCCCTCTATGGCTTGTCGCTACAGCAGGTGGAATTGCAGTTATCTTCGTTTTAGGAATATTCTTCTATGGTTCATATCAAGGAGTAGGAGCTGGAGGCTAACAATTCCTTACTTTGAACTAATAATCACTTATATCAAAAATCCTAATAAGAATCAGTAAATATCCTTAGCTTCTCTAACGTGGAACTAGGGATATTTTCTTTTTGAGTTATCAATCCATCTTTTAATGAAAAAT
>CACNJU010000006.1 GCA_902620895.1 uncultured Prochlorococcus sp. | reverse complement strand
AGAAATAGATAATAAAAAATTTATACAGCTAATGACCCTTTCTTTAACAGACAATCCACGTTATAAAAAAAATAAACACATTTTATAGAAATGAAAAAATTAATAGCCTTGATTTTATTTCCATTTCTTTTCATGCCATTTGGGGCAAAAGCAAATGATAATTTTTCCGTTGAAATAGAAGCACTTACACTAGTAATGGAGCAATATAAGGAAGAGGCTGAATCAAGCGTTGAATTAGACATGGAAGATAAAAAGCCAAGTTACATGGCTCTTAAACAAGACGAATGCAATGCCACTGTTGAGGTTACAAAAACAACAGGATTAGAAGTCGTAAATACTGAATCTTTCGACGTAAATGTCTGCCTGAAAGAAATCTATAAAGTAATAAACTAAATAAGCAGTTTATAAAAATATTATAAAAACAAGCAAATTAAAGAGGTCTTTTACTTAAAGAAGGTAAGACCTCGAGACCTAACAGAAAACTTTGGAACGGGTTCTGCATAAATAATTGATAACTACAATGAAATTGTAGAGGTGTAATTAAAAGTACAAAACCTAAAATTATATTTTAAATAATTACTTCTTCTTTGATAATGTTTTTGATTCTTCTCTAGACATTAAAGCTTCGATTTGAGCAAGAACTTTTTGAAGTTCATCCGTTTTTGTAAGAGATGCTTCTGCTACTTCTCTTAATTTTTCTAACTGTTCTTTAGTTTTATCCATGATAAATAAATTAGAAATTAACCACTCTTAAAAATGGTTTTAATACAGATTTTTCACTCCCACACAGATTCATATTCTCTCTTTTTTTTATAAAGTCAAATAAATTTCCCTTTATTAAGGTTTTATTAGGACTTCCAATTAATTCTTTATTTAATATTGAAACCATAAGATTACCTGAAATAGAAATACTCTTAAATTATGAAGTAAATACAGGTAACCCTATTGTTGCAGTTGTTATGAGAGCCCCTGCAAAAATCAAGAAAGGTAGAAAAGGGTAGTTTTTCAAAGATAAACTTACTAATTCGAGATAACTATATAGGTATTTATACTGTTTGTCTACCCCTAAGCTTTCTTAAAAAGTAAAAATTATTCTTTTAAAGGCAAAATTATAAATTAACCAAATTTACCTGATATATATTCCTGAGTGGTTTTTTCTTTTGGAGAGTTAAAAATTTGCTTAGTAGAATCAAATTCGGCAAGATAGCCGACTTTCCCTCCATCACCATCTTCGTATTCAACTGCATTAAAGAAAGCAGTCATATCACTGACTCTTAATGCCTGCTGCATATTATGGGTAACGATTATTATTGTGTAATTCTTCTTAAGTTCGTGCATCGTCTCTTCTATTTTCAAAGTAGAGATTGGATCTAAAGCTGAGCATGGCTCATCCATGAGAATTATTTCAGGCTCAATTGCGATGGTTCGAGCAATACATAATCTCTGTTGTTGTCCACCAGATAAAGAGTAACCACTATCATTTAATTTATCCTTACATTCACTCCATACAGCAGCTTTTCTCAAGGAACTTTCCACTAATTCATCCATATCTCCCGTAAAGCCATTGATTCTTGCTCCGAATGCAATATTTTCGTAGATAGATTTTGGAAAAGGATTAGGTTGCTGAAAAACCATTCCGATTCTTCTTCTAACTTCAACTGGATCTACTCTTTTGTCATAGATATTAGTTCCATCAAAGAGGACTGTCCCTTTTAACGAACAATTAGGGATTAAATCGTTCATTCTATTCAAAGCTCTAAGAACGGTTGATTTACCACAACCAGAAGGCCCAATGAGTGAAGTTATATCTCCTGCTTTAAAATTTAAAAAAACATTTTTTACCGCTTCAAAAGTGCCATAACTAATAGAAACATCCTCAAGAGATAAAATGTTTTTCTTTTGCGACTTTTTAGTGTTTTTAATCATTTCATACCCTCTTAGTTTTCTCAGTAAAAGCGGCAAATATCCTTGAAAAAATATTAACTGTTAGTATTGATATGACAAGAATAAAGGAAGCCGCCCAGGCTAGTTTATTCTGTGCATCATAAGGTTCAAGGGCAAAATTATATATCAAAACAGCTAATGAGCCCATCTCGTAAAACAAATCTTCAAAACCTACTATGTAGTAGTAAGAAAATAAAGCAGTAAATATCAAAGGTGCTGTTTCGCCTGCAGCCCTTGCGATTCCAAGCACAACCCCAGTAGCAATAGATCTAAATGCTGTGGGTAAAGTTATTTTTAATATTGTTGTATACATACTTGCTCCTATGCCTAGAGAAGCATACCTTAATTCATTTGGTACTAACTTTAAACCTTCATCAGTAGTTTTTATAACTGTAGGCAACATCAATATTGAAAGAGCCATACCTCCTGCAAAACCACTGTACATACTGCCAAATAAAATTTTTGTTGAAACGATTAAGGCATAAATAAATACACCGGCAATTATTGAAGGAACACCAGCTAAAACATTAACTCCGAATCTAATAAATTTTGAAAAAGGTCCTCCGTTTGAATATTCAGCTAGATATATGCCACCGCCAACACCTACTGGTATGGCAATAATTGAAGCAATAGTTGTAATAACTAGTGTCCCAATTAATGCAGGATTAATTCCTCCCGCATCTAAATCATCTCCAGGAGGATTTGGTTCTAAAGTAAATAATTCTGGTGTGATTTGAGCTCCCCCTTTAATAAGAATATATGTAACCACAAAAATCAAAGGAAGAATTGCAATGAGTGCACAAAAAACTGATAAAGAAGTAAAGAATTTATCTCCTACATTTCGTGATAGTTTTTTCTGGTAATAAAGAGAATTCATAATCATCTAATATTTGAGACTAAATTTCTTAACTAGCCATTGAGCAAAGATATTAACCACTAAAGATAGGATCATTAGTACAAAAGCCGCATAAAAAAGTGATGAGACCTGACTTCCATCGGCTTCACCAAACTGGTTTGCAAGCATAGAAGAGATGGTATATCCAGGAGATAATAGTGACCAACTAAATACATTAGAATTTCCAATAATCATCGTGACAGCCATGGTTTCACCCATTGCCCTGCCTAACGCCAATAGAACACCTGCCATAATTCCTGATAATGCCGCAGGCAAAATTACCGAAAATATAGTTTTCCATCTACTTGCACCAATTCCATAGGAAGCATTCCTAAGCTTTTTGGGAACTTGATTTAGACTATCTCTAGCTATCGAGGTCACTATTGGTAAAAGCATTACCACTAAAATTATTATCGCTAAAAGTGAATTCCGACCTGCAGGCTCCGAACTAAATAAAGGAATCCAACCAAAGAATTTATGTAAAAAAACAAAAAACTCTCTAAAGAAAGGTTCCATAACAAATATCGCCCATAATCCCAATACGACAGATGGTATAGCTGCTAGTAATTCAACAAATGAACCTACTATTTCTCTGACAAATTTCGGAACAAAATCCTCTGTAATAAATATCGCAGTTCCAACACCTAAAGGGATAGTAATCAATAATGAAAGAAGAGAAGTAACTAATGTCCCATATATTGCTGTAAAAGCTCCATATTCATCTTTTACTGGATTCCATTCAGAAGTTACTAGAAAATTTAAGCCATACCTTGAAAATGATTCAAATGACTGAAAAAAGACTACTAAAATAATTCCAAAAAGTACTATTGCAACAAAACTAGACAAGGCTAGGGTTGTATTTTTAAAGATTAAATCTATATTTTTTTCAATTCCGAATCTTTTACGATTCTTGAAAAGAGTTAATTTCTCTTCCATTAAAAAAAGAATATCTCTATAAATCTACTACTAAATGTTGTAAAAGACTTTAAGAGGGGTTAAAGGTATAAGAAAGTCATGAAAAGTAAACATCCTTAAACTTAATTTCTTCAAAAATTTTTTCTTTAACTTTACTTAACCATAGGTGAATACTATTAACTGGATAGAAACTGAAGGGATGTTTAATTACAGGGAATTCATTGCTCAAATCAAATATAAAGAAGTAATATCTTCCCCTGTATATTTTATTCCTGTTTTGCTTCTATCCATAATGATTATTATTGAAGGTTTTCACATCTTTAATCACAAACAAAATTGCAAAACTAAAGCTGAGTGGATGGAACAATCAGGAATGACTTATGACAGGGAATCAGAAGTTAATTAATAAAATCTAAAATATAATTTATTCGCAGCAACGTTTTCTATTTGAGGAATAATCTGTCAAAGAAGTTATCCATTCCTTGATCAAAAAGAGAGATTGCTTATTTAGGCTATAGTACACCCATCTACCTTCTTGTCTGTCTGAGATAAGACCAGCTTCCTTCAATATTTTTATGTGATATGAAATTCTTGATTGAGATAAATTAGTTAATTTCATAATATCGCAAACACAAACTTCTCCATCCAACATTAGATCAATTATTTCTAGCCTAAAAGGATCTGAAAATGAAACCATCAACTTAGATATATTTTCTTTTTCTACTTTGCTACTCTCTTTTAACAATTTTAAAGTAATTGAATTCTTTTAAATATAGCTTAAATAAAAAAGATTTCATTAATCAAAACATCTTGATGCATCAAAATATTTTGATGTATAATGATTATAGGAAATTTCACCAGTGATGAAAATTGGAATTAATGGTTTTGGAAGAATTGGCAGATTAGTTTTCAGAGCATTATGGGACAGAGCTGATATAGAAATAACTCATATAAATGAGATAGCAGGAGATTCTAATGCTGCTGCGCATTTACTCGAATTCGATTCAGTCCATGGTAGATGGGGGAAAGATATAGAGGTCAAAGAAGAAGAAATAATAATTGGGGGAAAGAAATTAGCCTACACATCTTTGAAAAATTATCTTGATGTTCCTTGGGAAAAATCTTCTGTAGATATTATTTTGGAATGTACAGGAAAGAATAAAAAACCAGACAAACTTAATCCATATTTTGATTCTCTTGGGATGAAAAGAGTAATAGTAGCTTGTCCAGTAAAGGGAATTGTAGCTGGAGAGGAATCACTTAATATTGTTTACGGTATAAATCAAAGTCTTTATGACCCTTCTAAACATAAATTAGTAACTGCAGCATCTTGCACTACAAATTGTTTAGCTCCGATAGTAAAGGTAATAAATGAAAATTTTTCAATTAAGCACGGTGCTATTACAACTATTCACGATGTCACGAACACTCAAGTTCCTGTAGATTTTTATAAAAGTGATTTGAGGAGAGCAAGAGGATGTATGCAAAGTTTAATTCCTACTACTACTGGATCTGCTAAAGCTATCGCTGAGATCTTCCCAGAATTAAAAGGAAAATTAAATGGGCATGCAGTAAGAGTTCCTCTACTTAATGGTTCTTTAACTGATGCAGTTTTTGAATTAAATAAAGAAGTGTCAACTGAACAAGTAAATTTAGCACTTAAGGTAGCTTCAGAAACTTATTTAAAAGGAATTCTTGGCTACGAAGAAAGACCTTTAGTCTCTGCAGATTATGTAAATGACTCTAGAAGTTCAATAGTTGATAGTTTATCAACTATGGTTGTTAATTCAAATTTATTAAAGATATACGCTTGGTATGACAATGAGTGGGGTTACAGCTGCAGACTTGCAGATCTTACTGAATATGTAATCAAAAAAGAGATTTAATTTATGTCTTTATGAAGTTATCTAATATTCAACAATATAGTGTTGTAACAGCAAACTATTGGGCGTTCACGCTTACTGACGGCGCATTAAGATTATTAGTTGTTGGGCACTTTCATGAGCTAGGTTACACAACTCTTCAAATTGCCTTACTTTTCCTTTTTTATGAGTTTTTTGGAATAATTACTAATCTTTATGGTGGTTGGATAGGAGCAAGATATGGATTAAGGCTTACTTTGTGGATTGGGACTATCCTGCAAATCATCGCTCTTTTTATGCTTATTCCAGTTAAGGAAGATTGGCCGGTAATTTTTAGTGTCGCATACGTTATGGTTGCTCAAGCAGTTAGTGGGATAGCAAAAGATTTAAATAAAATGAGTGCTAAGAGTGCTGTTAAGACAGTAGTTCCAGAGACAAATGATGGCAATGATACTGGCCAAAAACAACTTTTTAAATGGGTTGCTATTTTAACTGGATCTAAAAATGCTCTTAAGGGAGTTGGCTTTTTCTTAGGTGGACTTTTATATAAGTTATTTGGATTCAATTATGCTGTAGGAATTATGGGTTTTGGACTCTGCTTAGCCTTTTTATTGACATTAATTTTGCCTGAAGAAATTGGCAAGATGAAAACCAAACCAGCTTTTAATGATCTTTTTTCAAAATCAAACGCAATAAATATTCTTTCAGCAGCAAGATTTTTTCTTTTTGGAGCAAGAGATGTTTGGTTTGTTGTGGCTCTGCCAGTATTCCTAGATATGGCCTTTGATTGGGACTACATGGAAATAGGATTATTTCTTGGGGCCTGGGTAATAGGTTATGGAATTGTTCAGGCTTCGGCTCCAGCAATTAGAAAGATATTGGGCCAGAAAGAAAGTCCAGATCGTAAAGCTATCCAATTTTGGAGTGCCGTATTAATGGTAATACCATCTTTGATAGGAGTTGCATTATGGAGAGAAAGTTCTCCATCGATAGCAATAATTTTAGGACTTACTATTTTTGGATTTGTTTTTGCAATGAATTCCTCTACACATTCTTATATGATTTTGGCCTACTCTGATAATGAAAAAGTCAGTTTAAATGTTGGCTTCTATTACATGGCAAATGCTGCTGGAAGACTAGTTGGAACATTACTATCTGGCTTACTATTTATGATTGGAAGAAATCCGAGTATTGGTCTTCAATATTGTCTTTATTTTTCATCACTTCTAATATTATTATCTTGGATTTCGAGTCTTAAATTACCATCAATCAAACAAAGCTTATCATCACCATAAAAACTAATTTTTTGAAATTAGAATATTTAAATGGCAAAAATATCCTTAATTGAACTTGCAAAAATTTTCCTAAAAATTGGTATTTTAAGTTTTGGAGGACCGTATGCTCATATTTCCTTATTCGAAGATGAACTTATAAATAATAAAAAATTGATTTCAACTCATTCTTTTGAAAAAGGTATTGGATTATGTCAAATACTTCCTGGTCCAATATCTACTCAATTAGCAATATATATAGGTCTTAAAATTAATGGATATCTTGGTGGATTGGTATCCGGTATAAGTTTCATTATCCCGGGATTCGTTTCGGTATTAGCTCTTAGTTTTTTTTGGCAAATTGGATCAGGATCAAAATTCTTAACAGATTTAATTTATTTCAATCCTCCTATTATTGCAGGAATAATTTTTTCATTCTCTTTAGTTCTATTAAAAAAAAGATTAAAGTTTGATCGAATATTATTCTCTAGCTCAATATTATTTCTACTTATATTTGCCAAATATAATAGTATTCAATTTCCACTCATAACAATTCTTACTATTGCAGGATTGATCAATATATTATTACGGAAATTCAAAGATAATTTTTACAGCTTGATCCCTTTATCTATATTTTCAACAACCTCATTTTTGAGTAGTACACTCTTTTTAGATATTTTTAAATTCTATAATTTTTTGAAGGATTCTTTAAACTCAAAGTTTTTAATAAATTATCTTAATCTGTTTTTTTTCTTCTTCAAATCGGGACTTTTTATTTTTGGAGGGGGACTAGTAATCATTCCTCTAATGAGTGATTATGTTGTCTCACAAGGATGGTTAACAAATAATGAATTTATAGATGGGATAATGATTGGCCAGATAACACCTGGCCCTGTCTTATTAACTACAAGTTTTATTGGTTACAAAGCTGGGTTTACGATCGGAGGAATAAATGAAGCTTTAAAGTATTCATTTATATCAACTTTTGCAATTTTTTTACCAAGCTTTTTATTGATTTTTGTTTTTGGGAAAGGCTTCATAAAAAACAGAATTAAATCGATTAATTACTTTATCGAAGGAGTCATCAATACAATTCCTGGAGCAGTTATTTTCTCTGGCTTTAATTTAATTGAAGATAGTTTTTCATCAAAATTCTTTTTAATTAGTTCTATTTTTATAGTTTTAATCTCAACAGTATTATCTTTTTTAAAATTAGTTCCAACATACATACTTATTCTCTTTTCTTTAATATTAGGTTTATCCAAATATTTTTTTGCATAAAAAAAGGAGGAATTAAATTCCCCCTTTTAAATGTTTGTCTTACGATTTATTTACCGATTCTTTTTACTGCAGCTCTTGATTTCTCAAGAATTTCGCCTTTCAAAGGAACAAATCCTAGTGATGGAGCTTTGTCTTGATACTCATCACTTAACAATGTATTAAAGGCTTCTTTGATTGCTTTAGTGTTTCTACCATTACCTTCTTCGTAGGCGAGTATCCATGTCAATGAAGCGATAGGGTACGCTCCTTTTGCCGTTGGATTAGGGTTCTTACCAGCAAGATTTTCATCTAAAGTAATACCATTAAGAGCTTTTGCTCCTGCTTCTACAGATGGTTTTAGAAACTCACCTGAAAGATTTTGAAGTGCAGCAGCTTTGACATTACCTTTTATGTAAGACTGGTTAACATAACCAATTGCACCAGGTGTATTTTGTATAACACCTGCAACACCTGAATTACCTTTAGCACCAACGCCTGCTGGCCACTTAACTGATTTACCAGTTCCTAAAGTCCAAGTTGGTGAAAAAGCTTCCATAGAGTTTGTAAAAGCTTTAGTTGTACCTGATCCATCAGAACGATGAGCCCAAGTTAACTTACCTGATTTACAGCCTAATTCTTTCCAGTTTTTAACCATACCCATAGCAACTCGAACAGCTTGTTCTTGTGTAAGTTTCAAATCGCAATCATAGTTATAACCAAAAGCAATTGTGCCGCCTACCATAGGTATCTGAACTAAACCTCTGGTAACCTTGGCTATATCTGCATCTTTCATTGGATCATCTGATGCACCGAAGTTAACAGTTTGATCAATAAATGCTTTTCTTCCAGAACCTGAACCAACAGCTTGGTAATTTACTCTTGGCCCACCAGAAGAGGCTAAATCTTTGAACCAACGAGTATAGATTTTGGCAGGAAATGATGCCCCAGCACCACTTAATCTTGTTCTAGCAGAAACACTTGTGCCAGGAACACTTGTACCAGCAGCAATGGCTACTGCAGAAGTGAAAACCAAAGCTTTCTTAGCTATGTTCATGGGTGTCATGATTAAATTAAAGACTCCATATATATAGCACCGAATTTATACACAAATACTCATTAATTAAAATTTTATCCTGTGGTTAATTAGTTCTTAACCCAACCTTAAACCAAATATCAATTAGGCGTTTTTTTCGTTTGGTTTTAAAAATAATTTATAATAAATTTAGTTTTGATTTTAACTTTTTATAAAAAACTCGGAATAAATAGACAATTTTTTTTATTAAAATTAAGAGAAGTTTAAGTTCACTTTAAATTTTGTTTTTGGACTTTATTTCTTACTCTTTTCTTAACTTTGATACGTTCATATGCAATTGGATTAATATCCATTTTTACGTGTTGAGGTTTATGAAACTTTTTCAAAAATTAATTGCTGCTCCTGCCATCATTTCTTTGGCATCAGGTTTTGCAGTAAACGCAGCTGAGATCAATTCAAAAGATCTTAGTGATTATTCAAACTCTAACAATCTAGTATCTTTAGGTGATTTTAAATCAGATACTTTATTCCCAGGAGATTGGGCTTACGATTCATTAAAGGATCTAACAAATAGCCCAAGATTCAATGGTAACTCAATTACTCGTTTAGAAGCTGCTGCTGAATTAAACAACTTAATTGCAGGTGGTGAAGGCTTAATGAACGGAGCTCAAATAGACAGATTAAGTGACGAGCTTGGTTCAGAATTGGCAATCATGAAAGGAAGAGTAGATGGCCTTGAAGCTCGTGTTAACGGAATTGAAGCTGGTTCCTTCTCTGATACAACAACATTATCTGGAAAGGTTGAGATGCTTTTAGCTGCTCAAGACTCAGCGACTGCTGCTAACAACAAAGTAATGGCTAACTATCATTATGAAATCGATTTAAATACAAGTTTTACTGGTGATGACAAACTTAACATCGAATTAGCTGCAGGTAACCAAGCAGCGTCATCTGTTGCTGCATTTACTGACCCATTAGGTGAAACTTCAGAAGATCTCCACATGGAAGATGTCAACTATACATTCCCTGTAGGTGAATGGACTCTTTCTGTAGGTGATTCTATGGATGCATCTAAGAACTGGCCAAATGCTTGTTCATATGGAAATGTAGTTGATAATCTTGGCGATTGTGGAGCTGCAAATTCAGTTGACCTAGGTGGAGATATTTCTTTCAGTGCTGGAAGAGATTTTGATAACGGTTGGTCACTTGGTCTTGGAGTGTCTGCTGCTGAAGGTGCTAGTTCAGATGGTATGTTCTCAAAAGAAGGTGACGATTATTACGGTGTAGCTCTAGGTTATGAAACTGATGCTTACGGAGTAACAGTTGCTTACTCAATGAAAGAAGACAGATCTAGTGCATCTGGTTCTACCCAAGCAGTAGATAATGCATCAGCAGGTAACGATAAAACATACTGGGGAGCAACAGCTTATTGGACTCCTGGAGATTTCACCATAAGTGGTGGTTTCGAATTCATGTCTCCTGAATTATCAACTGATAAAGATAGCACTCAGTGGACTGTTGGTATCTCAACAGATCTAGGAGAAGGTGAAATATCAGCTGGGGTTGGTACAAATGGTGCTATAGATGAAAATGCTGAAGAAGTAATGGCTTACGAAGTTAAGTACAGCTACCCATTAAACGATTCAGTAACTATAGACACATTTGGTTATGTAGCTGAAAATACTGGATCTACTCAGGATGATTCAGGTGTAGGTATATTAACTACATTTAAGTTCTAGTTAACTTAAGAAAACATTTAATTACTTTTCTTAATTAACTTTATAAAATTCAAAGGCTCCAAAAACTGGAGCCTTTTTTTAATATCCCTTCTAAAAACCTTAAATTGATCTTAATAAATTAATTTTTTTTTCTTAACTTATAAAAGCAACTATGTAAGAGTATTTTCTTAAGCACTAAATGAAAAAGACATTAGCTGCTGCAAGTTTTTCAGCATTACTTGCAATTGTCGCCTCCTCTACAAGTAGCGGATTTGCAAATTGGAATACAAAATATTGGGCAAATGAAAAAAACTTCAACAGAATTTCTTCTTTTAATGTAAGTGACAATTTACCAGAAGGATCAAAATCTACAACCAAAACTTCTTCAGAGGTTGTTACAGCTTCAGAAGATGGTAAGACTTTGATGTATACAGATAGTGATTTAGGAGTAGTAGGTTTAGTTGATATCTCAGATCCTGCGAGGCCAAAAGCATTGGGAATTATTGAACTGGAAGCAGAACCAACTGGAATTGCAGCACTTGGAAACAATGCCTATATAGGTTCAAATACATCTGAAAGTTATACAAATCCTTCCGGAGCATTAGTTCAATACAATTTAGAAAAAAGAAAAGCAGTAAAAGAATGTGATTTAGGTGGGCAGCCTGATAGCGTCTTTGTTTCACCAGACGGAACATTTCTAGCTGTCGCTATAGAAAATGAGAGGGATGAAGAATATAAAAATGGATTTATCCCTCAATTAGATGACAATGGCATTCAAATTAATCCTGCAGGTTATGTTTCTCTTGTGAAGTTAAACAAAAGAGGAAAAATACAATGCAATTCAATAAAAAAAGTTGATTTAACAGGCTTATCCGAAATAGCTCCTTTCGATCCCGAACCAGAATTCGTTGCTATTAATGATCTTGGTGAAACAGTTGTCTCTCTTCAAGAAAACAACCATCTTGCAGTAATTGATAAAGATGGAAATGTAATATCACATTTCTCGGCAGGAGTTGTAAAACAAATGGCAGGAATGGATACAAAGAAAGATGGAGCACATAAATTTAAAAGCAAACTAAAGAATGTAAGAAGAGAACCCGATGGTCTTACTTGGATTGATAATGACCATTTTGCAACAGCAAATGAAGGCGATTACAAGCATATTGATCCAAATCAGGCAAAAAGAGGTGGTTCAAGATCCTGGACTATTTTTAAAAAAGATGGAACAGTAGTTTATGAAGATGCAAATAGACTAGAAAGAGCAATTGCACAAATAGGTCATTTCCAAGATGGGAGAGCAGGTAAAAAGGGAGTAGAACCTGAGTCAGTTACATATTCAAAAATTAATGGGACGCCCTATTTATTTGTTGGTGCTGAACGAGCTGGGATAGTAGCTGTTTACGATATCACAGAACTAAATCAACCTTTGCTTACTCAATTACTTCCATCAGGCATTGGACCAGAGGGATTTGTCGCAATTCCAGAGAGGGGATTAATTGCCTCAGCAAATGAAAAAGACTACAACAAAAAAGAACCTGGTTTATCTTCTCATGTGACTATTTATCAACTACAAGACGCACCTGCTTCATACCCACATTTAACAAATGAAAATGGCCTTGAATTTGTGTCTTGGGGTGCGATAAGCGGAATGGTTGCAGGTGATGATGGTAAAATTTATGCTGTAAATGATGGGACTTTTAAAACCCAACCAAGAATTTATGTTATTGACCCTTCATCTTCACCAGCACTACTAGAAAGAGCTATAGATATAAAGCTAGATGGTAAGACTGCATTATTTATGGATCAAGAAGGTATTACTACTGATGGTAATGGTGGATTTTACATTTCTACTGAAGGAATCAAGAAAAAGCTAAATGAACATCCTCCTGCTATCTACCATGTAAGCTCAGATGGTGAAATTTTAGAGAAGATAACTCCACCACCTTCATATCTTAATTATGCTAAAAATCCTGGTTTTGAAGGCATAACAAGAAACGGCGACATTCTTTATGTTGCTCAACAGAAACCTTGGGGTGATGATACTTTCAATACTACTAAGATCCTTTCCTATAATTTAAAAACTAAACAGTGGGGGGCCGTAAATTATCAATTAGATAGGATCAAAAAAGGTGGCGTTGGCATTTCAGAATTGACTTACCATGACGGGGCACTTTATGTAATCGAAAGAGATAGTTTCTATGGAAAGAAAGCAAAATTGAAAGCTATATATAAAGTAGATTTAGATGATGTTATTTTCGAAGGTCTTCAGACTAATATTCCTCCCAGACTTTATCCTTTAGTTGAAAAAGAGTTAGTTACTGATCTAAAACCAGTAATGCAATCTACGGGTGGTTTTATCCTTGAAAAGGTTGAAGGTTTAGCAATAACAAGCGAAGGGCAAGCATGGATTTCAACTGACAACGATGGGACTGGAAAGAAATCAACTGGTGAAACTCTTTTCCTAAATATTGGAAAAATCTAGTTAAAACTTCTAAAAAAAGCCACCATATATAAATGGTGGTTTTTTTTTGCAATTCTTATAATTAAAAAAAGTTAAATCATGAAATACCTAATATTTATTATTTTATTCATCGCCCCAGTTAAAGCTGAAACAAAATATTATTGGCAGGGTGTCAGGCATTATTTAAATCGACCCAAACTAATGATAGAAGCATGCAAAGATATGAGAGAAGAAAATGACATTGGAACATCTGCTTTCGAGAGTATGTACATGCCAACATTACCTGATAGGCTTTGGTTAGCTATTGGCAAAAGAGATTCTTATTGGGCAGATGACTCCAAAGAAGGAAGCATTCTTTTTACAAGAGAAGGGGTTTTGAATTTAAAAAAATTTATTGCAGAAAAATCATGTCCTAATATTTTTTAAATTTTCCCTATTAATCTGTATTAAGACAAGGAAAGATAGTTTCAATAATCGCTCCACCATCTTTATGATTAAATGCCTTTATAAAACCTTTATTGTTATTAATTATTTTTTTTGTAATTGAAAGACCTAAACCACTTCCACTTTTCTTAAATTTAGTCCTTGATGGATCCCCACGATAAAAACGAGAAAAAATGTCATTTGATTCATTTTCTTCTAATCCAATACCTTTATCTCTAACTCTTATAACAACAGAGCTATCTCTCTTAAAAATTTCAATTTGTATACCCTCTTTTGTTGGGGAATAACGAATAGCGTTATCTAAAATATTTATAAATGCTCTTTTTAAATTTTCAATATCCCCAGATATATAATATTTTGTTGGAGAAAATAAATTTATTTTTATATCCTTTTTTTCTGCAAGCGGTTTTAGTGTTTGCCAAGATTCCATAATCAAATCTGAAATAGATATTTTTTTGTTTTTATTAAAATCTTCGCTACTTTCTAGCTTAGAAAGCTCTAAAGTCTCTTCGGCCATTTTTCTTAATCTTTTTGACTCTTTCTTAAGTCTTTTAACAAGATACCTATCCTTTTTTGATACTACTGATTCAAGTCTTTCCCCAATTAAGATAAGTGATGTAAGAGGGGTTTTCAGTTCATGAGACACATCATTAATTAATTGATTTTGTCTTTTTTTTATCGATTCAATTGATAATTTACTTTCCAATAATATTAAATAATTCTTTTTCCTTCCTCTAACAATATTTACCGAAATGGGTACTCCCGCAATTATGAAATCAAGGTTGAATGGGAAATCTTTTTTTCTTAAATATAGAATTTTATTACTAAGTACTTCAAGCTCATTAATATCATTAATTGCTTTTCCAATAACATCTTTATATTTGATAACCCTAATAAGAGATAAAGCTTTCTGATTGATAAATTTTATTGTTAGATCAGATGATAAGATTATCCACCCTTGCGATGAATAATCTAACCAAGACAACACTTCTTGAGGTTTAATTTTATCAAATGGGAAATCAATAGTTTTTTTATAATTATTTTTATCAACTTCAAATTGTTTTTCTTTTGATTGTGAAAACTGCTTTACTTGTATCTTCCACTTGTGGTGAAAATGCAATAATACTTCTTGCAGTGTTTTCATTTTCATCCAAACTTATATCCAAAACCTCTAACAGTTTTAAGAAACTTTGGAGCCGAGGGATCTTCTTCTAATTTCTCTCTGAGCCATCTAACATGAACATCTACAGTTTTAGTATCACCAATAAAGTCAATTTCCCAAATTTTTTCAAGTATTAAATCTCTTGACCATACCCTTTTGGGGTTTTTCATAAATAACTCTAATAATTTAAACTCTTTTGGAGATAATGTTATTTCTCTATCAAAAGAAGTTACCCTACATTCTTCCAAAAACATTTTAATATGATTAAATTCGAGAACAGTTTTTGATTTTTCTATATATTTTTTATTACGTTTAGATCTTCTTATTAAGGCTCTAGATCTAGCAATTAATTCATTTAAACCAAAAGGTTTTGTTAAATAATCATCTGCACCAACCTCTAATCCAAGAACCCTGTCTGATTCATTATCTTTAGCACTCAAAATTAGTATGGGTGTATAGTCTTCATCATTTCTTATTTTTCTACATAACTCTAATCCATTTAGTCCTGGCAACATTAAATCTAGAATTATTAGGTCAACATCTTTTTTAATATCATTATTAATAAAATCTAAGGCACTTAAACCGTCTTTGAAACTTGACACTCTAAAACCTTCGCTGCTCAAGGTTTCACTGACTGTAAGCCTAATACTCTTATCATCCTCTACAAGAAGAATTCTTGAGTCTTGCAAACTTTTATGATCTTTAATAGCCATTTAAAGTTCCAACAATTTTATTTTATATAATCAAAATTATTTGATCTAATTATTTCATAATTAATTTACATTGAATTATTATTTCTTTATTTAATCTTATTTCCTTTTTAATTTTACCTTAAACCTTTTTACCTAAATTAAAAATGTCTCTTTAATTTCCTCACACAAAATTTTAAAGAGACAAATTTATTTAATTTAATAATAAATATTAAAACTAATATCCCATCGAAGCGTAATAATAATCGTCATCTTCATCTATATTTGTCACTACCCATTCTGGCGAAAAGTCACCAATTTTTACATATTGATAAAGCTTATCAACATCTGGATCGTAGTAAGTATCGTTGATTTTTGGATCTTTGACTACTTTGCTCGGATGCATAAAAAAAATTATTTCTACTCTTTTTTTATAGATTATTTAGTTTAAAGCAGCTTTAAATCTCATTTAAATATTTTCATTTGATTTATTCCACGCACAATCAATTTAGCAATTAATTCTGAATCTTGATCTATCTACTTTAATAGCTCTACTGCTACGACAAGATTTCCTAATAATCCGTTCAAAATATTTAGCTGTTCTTTACTACCAAATGCTATTAATACTTGACCTGGCTGAAGTATGAAATTACCTCCAGGGTTAGTAAATAATTTTTCGTTCTCTTTTATAGCCAAAATTTTTGCGCCACTCTTTTTCCCTATTCCAAGTTCCGAAAGTGATCTTTTCTCTGCAGTTTCAAAAAGACTAATATCATTACTTAATTCAAATTCTTCAATTTCACATTCACTTCCTGCTAAAAGATCAAGAAAGTCAATGGCGATGGGTCTTAAAGCCATTGATGCCATCGCTCTTCCTGCAGCAATATAAGGACTTACAACTATACTTGCCCCAGCCAATCTCAACTTACTTGCAGCTTCTTCCGTTCCTGCTCTTGCTATTACTCTTATAGAACCTCTTATCCCTTTGGCACTTAAAACCACATATAAATTTGCAGCATCATTGGGCAAAGTAACAACTAAACTTTTGCATTTTTCTAATCCTGCCAGTTTTAACGTCTCATCAAGTGTCGCATCAGCACAAAGCACTTCTAAACCATTTTCTTCTGCAATCTTTTTTCTATCTTCGTCGCTCTCAACAACAATAATTGGAATATTTTGCGTTTTTATTTGGTTAGATATTTCCTGACCTACCCTCCCATATCCGCACAAGATTACATGATTTTCCATTTTTCTAAGAATTCTTTTAAAACGTAATTCGTTTACTCTTTGAAAATAGCCGGATTCGAATAATCTAACAGCTTTTTGAAAGGTAAATTGAATAAAAATCAATCCGCCAACGATTACTAAAACAGTTACGATCCTGCCTTCAGGACTTAAAGGTTGAACTTCTCCAAAACCAATAGTGGTTATTGTGATCAGAACCATCCATAAGCAATCACTCCATTCCCATCCCTCTGTGATTCGATAGCCAATTGCACCTAAAAAAAACAGAAAGAACAAAGAATAAATAAGACCAAACCAAGGCCTTAAATAGTCTTTAATAAAATAGAACTCAAATAATCTAAGCTTCATATCCCTTATTATCGTTAACTATTCAAAAATTTCAAAAAAATTTTCTATTATGTTCCTAAAACTATTTATTTGTTTAAGTGAAATACCTTTTAAGCAGGATAATAATATTTATTTTCGTAGCTGTATGTATTAAACAAATGATTCTTGTGTCAAGACTTTTTTAATGCTTCATTAAAAATTAATTCAAGGTTTTACTTGTACTGACTCAATAAGAAAATCTGAAGCTGCTTTTAACCAATCAGCGACCGTAAGACGAAGATCAGGTTGAGAATATACCAGTGCGACAATAATTCCAACTAAGATTATCTTTACCATGGCCATTCAAATATTCTTATGAATTAAAGCACAACTATTAAGTAAAAAGAACCTTAAATTTATAAAAAATAGATTTATTAAAATTTCTCTAATTGATTAAACAAGTATTCCACTCTTCTAAGATTAACGCCTAAATCCGATTGACCTAATCTTGCTGCAGATCTTATCTGAATAATACCTTTTGATCTATCTACATAACTTCTAACATCAAGCTTCAAAATTTCGAGGTCATCTGGAAATCTAAAAATTAAGCTTCTACAAATACCTCTCCAATAATTTCTACCACTTTCAATAACTTCTGTACGAGGTAACCCTTCTGCCAGAGAAACAAGTTGAATAAACTTTTGATCAACATTTATTAGTTTCTTTTCTATTAAGACACTATTTAACGGATTAGTTATTGGAGGAAGACCTTGGATGGAGGAAACCATATTTTTTAAGAACAATATAGATGTTCTAACCGATTTCATACACGAAGTGAGAGAAAAAAGGAAAGAATTTTTCCATAAATTTGATCTCTTCATAAAGATTCCTTATTTTGTGATCAAAATTCTAAAATTTGAGATTTTTAATTGTTTTTTTTGATAGAGATGGTTGCCTACCTTTTTTACTAGTTAGTTTCCTAACCCATAAAAAAACTCCCACAAACAAAAATATTTCAACAATAATTCCAACCTTTATTAGACTCATATTTTATCCTTTTTTTCTTATTGGTACCCTCAATGTATGGCACAAGAATATTTAATAACCACTTTTTAAATTAATTTAACGGTTTCATATTCTATTTACTTGCCTTTTCTCCACAAACTCCTCCCTTTAATGAGATCCTGTATATTTGGCCAAGCTGCTATTAATTCTTTAAGTGCCTTTCTATTAGGAGTATAAAAAACACAAGACAACGCACTTATTACATAAAGTATGAACCATAACTTACTTTCTGAATAAGCTAAAAACAAAGAGAAAAGAAAACTTCCAATAAAGAAAAAGAAAAAAGTCCTATTTATTATTTCTAATGGACTTCTTTTAAGTCTGTAGAATTTAATCTTTTTAATATCTTCTTCAGGATCTTTCTGAAATTTACTTTCATATGAATTAATTATTTCTTCTTCTAGAACTTTTTCATACTCTAAATTATCAATTGGATCGCTTTGATCCTTTTTATTAATCATTGGTATCTATACAGTACAAATATCGTAACTAATTTAAGGTATTTTAAAAAGTATCAAATTTTATCTGTTAACTGAAGCTATACGAACAGATCATGGTTTTGAAAATACTTTAAGATTGTCCTATTTATAAAAGAAAAATTAGTCAAAATATTCTTTTTGATTTTCCCAAATCTTTTAGACATTTAAAACAATCAAGTCTATAAACTTGATAGCATTAATTAAATTTGGAGGCAATATCTAAATCTAGAGTTAATATAGTTTAGAGATTTTAATAATAATCTATATGCAAAGGTATTTGATTTCCTACGAATTTACAGATGGCGAGGATCAAGAAGAAGGTGCAGAAATGCTAATTAATTGGTACGAATCAGGTGGTCCCCAAAACAGGCCTGAAAACTATGAAGTACATTCTTGGATTTTTATGGTTCAAAATGGGATTGGACATTCTGTAGTAAGTGCAGATTCTCTTGAGACAATTTGGAAGCAATGGCATCCCTGGAGAAGGTTAATGGATATAAGTATTCAGCCGTGTATGGATCTTGATGAGACAGTCGGATTATTCAAAAAACAAAAAATGAATACACGGATAGTCTAAAAGTATTTGAATTCCAAATATAAATTTATTTTTAGTAGCACCTAATACTACATACATATCTCACTGCGTTAAAAAGGATAAGATTAATTTTCCATGATGAATGATTCTTATCACATTTACTTCAAAGGAGAAATTCTTTTCAAGAATTTAAGTAAAGATGAATTTGAATTTGTTTGGGGAAAACTTTATACATCCTATATAAATGCCCTAAATAAAGAGCTAACCTACGAATTAATTAGCGAAAACAATATTATGGAGCCGGCCTTAAACCTTGAGCCATCATACTAAATCAAGAACTAAATCCTAGATTATGAATAGAACAAGAAAAGCTGTTTCCCTTTTATTTTGAGGTACTCTTTCTCTTCTTTAGTTATATCTAAAGCAATTTTATTTGCCTCAATTTCGACCTTCGAACTATAAGTTTCAAAGTTATCATCTTTTTTGAATAGGGCAACAATACCAATATCTGTTATGTACCAAATAAAAAGATCAGTTTCTCCAATTGGCTCTTCTTTTAAAGAATCAATAATCAGGTCACAAGTTGAATCCATTTAATTAATCCGAGAGGGATTTTAATTGCCCCCATTGCAATACCTTACGGCCTCAGAATTGGTGGCACCATCTTCAATTATTTCTGCAACACAGTTATTAAAAAGTTTGGATTCCCTTTTTACTGAACAGAATCCAAAAGCGATTGCAGCTAAAGCTATTGCCGATACGAAACTAGAACCAAGTTGTATAAAACCATAGGCAAACATAATGTTTTTCTTTCCAGAACATTTTTTTGAATCCTTTTTTTCTTCAGTCATTTTAAATATTTAACTAATACAAACTTATTTGATTAATCTTGCGTTTGGGGAGTGTTGCCATAGAGAAAACCGAATTAAACAATTTTTAATCAGATAAGACAAAAATTAAAAATTTCAAGTATAGATTAATTTTTCTTCACTTTAATTTTCAATTTGATACATGATGAAGAAAAATCTTTTTTAATTTTTTATCAACATGTGCTTCTGGTATAAATATATTGTCTTTTTTTAAAAGTAATGATCCCACAGTTATAACAATAGATTTTGATACTTTTTAAACTATATTTTATTTTTTTTGATGAAGTATTAATACTTAAATAATTATCCAGAAAAGCTTGTTTTGGTAATGCTCCCGAAGAGTTATCCACTTTTTAAGCGTTTTTCAACAGGGTTTTCCACAATATGTTGATTAAATTTGAATTACTATGTGTAAAATAAAATATTATCTTCTTTTAAGAAAAAACTATCCACGTTTTATTTCTGGGATCACTAAAATTTCGATTGTCTTTTGAATAATTCTAAGTACAATTCCTATGAATCTAAATAAGACAAAAAAAGATTTAAATCCCGAAATTAAAAAAGAGTTGGAAAAATCTAAGCTTAAGGTTCTTACTAATGAAAATGATTTTTTAGTTAAAAACCTCAAAAAGGCTGGATAATCTACAAGGGCTTAAAAATATTTTTAAACAACAAATTTTCAAAACTTCCTTTCTTAAACAAAATAATATTTTCTTGAATCATCACAAAAACTTCTAAGTTTTTCAAATATAAAATTTCTATTAAATATACAAATTAATACTCTTGTTACCAAACATATAAAAAAAATCCTAGTTATATTATCTAAATCTCAGTAAGAGATCAGATTAGAAATATAAACGGGAAATTCCAAGTTTTTAAATTTTTTTTAAACATTTAGTTTTTCCTGAATTAGTTTTTAGTTTCTATAAAAAATGAATATCCAAGAACTTAAAGTCAACTACAAAAAGCTTTTAAAAAAAGCTGCCAAGGCCAACGGTCGTAAAGAAACTGTTTCTTACTTAAATCGTGCTGCTAAAATTAAATCAAAAATCTATTCAAACACTAAAGTAAATTGTTTTAGATGTAATGGAGCAGGTTTTCTAAGAATTTCTTTAGATGAGACTAAGACATGTCTATCTTGCTATGGGAAGGGTTTTTTGATTAAAGAAATTCAGCAGGTTTAAAAATTTGATTGTTTATGAAAGATCTCATTCAAGCTCATAAAAAATTAATTAAAACAGTAAAAGAACAAATGGGATTTTCTGATTATGGAATGTACTGGTTGGCTTTCCTGGAGGGGGGTTTAACTATATGGTTACTGGATAGAATATTTTTCCACTGGTTGAAGTTTTAATTTTTATTTATGTCAAAAAAATTCTGCGGGTATTAATTAAATTAATTTATCGAAACCATTTAAAAAGTTGTAGCATATTAAAAAACCAATATGCAAATACTGGGATTAATTATTCTTCTAGCAAGTAGCTGGTACTTATGGAAATTAACATCAAACTTTCTTGATGAACCAACAAAAAAAGAGCTGACTAATAGTTTTAATAACCTCAAAATTAAATTCTCTGAGGGGAAACAAAACTTTTCTAAAGCAAAAATAAGCAAAGCTTGGGAAAAGTACAAAGAAGAAGGTGGTGCCTTATCTAATAAAGAAAAAAACTAGTGGACTTTTTTATTATTACAGGTCTTACTAAAGATATTTCTAGAATTGATCTAATTGGTATTTTGATTGGTCATTTAATTTTTGGTTTTGCATTGACAAAGCTTTTAAATTGGACGTGGTTAAAGAACCTTATGAGTGAAGAAGATAAAACAAGGATGCTTAAAAGTTATACATGGAAAGACTTATTAGTAGATGGAGCAATTGTCACGGTAGTTCTAGGAATAATCTTTTTGATAATTAGCTTTTTTCTATAAATGAACTTAACTTACATCCTTTTAGTTTTTTTAATGATATCAATTGTGATATTTACCCAAATAATCAATTCCTCCGATAATTCAAAATAAATGACTGAAGTAGTTAGTAACTCCTCAACTGGATGGTATTTAATCGCTTTTGTAAGCACAATATCTTTTTTAGCCTTAATTTATTTCGGCCAAAAAAGATAGAGTACAATTTGAAAGATTATATAAATTCATAAAAAAAACTCTGCAACTTCTTGAGATGCAGAGCTTTTAATTATTAAGTTAATGATTTATATAAATCTATTGATTATAAAACCTTTTTTCTTAATCAAAGAAAAAGAGACCGATGAATGTGATGAAAATACTGAATTCACGGCCTCTTTGATAACCGCATTTTTCGGTAGATACGACAATGAATCACCTCCTTTACTAATGTTTTTTTAAAGATAACCAAAAGAATTAAACAAGGAAAGAAATTCGTTAAAAATTTAAAATTTTTTTAACAAATTAAAAATATAAATCTCTTCAATATAAATGTATTGATATTACCAAGGCAAAACTTCACCGTTGGCATGCCAAAACGTACCCGAGTTATTTTTATTTAGAGAATCAATACGTTTCAAAAGGCCATTTACTGATTCTTCAGGACTAATTCCATTTCTTGTAAAGCCAGTCATTCTTGTACTCACTAACCCAGGATGCAAAATAGCTACATAAATATCTTCCCTTGATAAATCTATGGAAAGTGATTTTGCGGCCATGGACAAGGCGACCTTAGACATCCTGTAACCATAAGAACTTCCTGATGTATTATCTTCAATTGATCCCATTCTACTTGTGATAAAAGCAACTTTAGAGGATCTTTTTAAAAGATGTTTAAGTGATTGAGTCATACATATTGGGCTCAATGCATTGACTTCAAATTGACGCAAAATACTTTTCTTTTCTAAGTTTTCGAAAGAATTAAATTCATAAATTCCTGCATTATGAATTAAGCAATCTAAATTAACTCCAGATAGTTTTTTACACAAATTTGTTATCGACTCATCTGAAGAAATTTCTATATTCTCTTCAATTCTCACTCCCAAATTTCTAAGTTCTTCTGAAGCTTTCCTACAAGTTGCAATTACATTATCTCCCCTCTTATGAATTTGTTTACATAGTTCTAATCCAATACCCCTATTTGATCCTGTAATTAGATAAGTCGACATCTCTAAACTAAAAAATAAAAATTAATCTAAATCCAAATATAAAAGAAAACGAACTAGAAAAAGAAAAAATTTATAAAATTCCTTATTATATTTTTTAAGGTTATGATGGTTTATGAAATCTAAAAGATTTTATAAAAGAAAGTAAAGATATTTTTATCATCAAAATTTAATGTATGGAAATTTTCAATCAAGAATTTATTCAAGAGATTATTAGATTAACGTGGAGAAATCCTGCTTTCATGGCTATAGCTATCGCGTTAGTTTGGCTTATCCCACAATTATTCATCAGAAAAATTATGGCGAAAAAATATGAAAGAAGAAAAATAGAAATTCAAAAAAATAAAATTCAGAAGCTTTACCCAACTAATACTCCTAAATAAGATTTTTATTTATAAGATGATCTAATGAATCAAAAAAACTTTTTGCATCTAAGTAAAATATGACCTACAAATTAATTAGAATTGATGGTAAAGATGACGAGTTAACAGTTCAAAGTTTTGATAAGTATTCAGATGCGTACGATTTGTTAGAGCAACTATATGGAGATTCATGTTGTTCAGATGCTGATTATGGAGACATAACCTATTACGATATTGTGGAAAATAATTTAAAAAATATTAATGGAGAATAATAAATGGGCTCCCTCCCAAGAACAAAATTTAGGGGTAATAACGAGTGTATATGAATTCATTAAAGAAGAACTTTCAGAACTTCAAAAAAAAACTGGATGTCCCGATTCATTTATTTATGATTTTATTGGCAAGATTCAGAATGAATGGCATCCTGAATCTTGCCACTCCATAGTCAGAAATAAAAAAAGGAAAAATTAGAAAATATTAAATCTTCAACGCAAATTTATTAAATTTCCCTAATATAATTTGAATTTTAAAAATATTAATCATGATTATTAGAATATTAGGAATAGTTCTTATCCTTGGTACGATTGCATATTATGGTTTAGTGTTAACAGGGCAAAGCAACCTTTAGTTTTTTAACTTTTAAAAGTTTCTCATGAAATGGCCTCCTACTTTGTGTTGGACAGCACCAAAAACAATTAATGGTAATAGGCATTTTCAAGTTAAAGCTTATGGTGGGAAAAATGACGATAGATGGGTTGATATTTTTCCTACCAAAAATAAAAAAGATATTAAAAGAATCTCATGGGCAAAACTAAAATCAGAATGGACTACTGGATGGTTAAGGCTCCCAAAAGATAAAGATTAATTTTTCTATGTAAACAAATATTATTAACCAGAAAACTGTAAAAAATAATACCTAACTCAAAAAAATAACTTCTAAAATTTTTTAAATTGCTGTTTAATATGAAGTCAGAACCGAAGAAAAAACTCCCTAATAAAAAAGTTATAAGTTCAGCAAAATTTGAGGCTAAAGAACAATTCACAAAATCTGCATTAGAAAATTTAAAAACAGAAAATGAAAGACTTGTTAATTCACTAAAAAAATCTGGGGAGATTAAAGAATCAAAAAGAAAATAGACTTACGTTATTTAAAATTTTTTATTATTATAGAAATTTATAGATTGAGAAATGATTGAAAAAACCTTACTAGCAAATTCTCATTTACCTCAACTTATTGGGTTCGTTCTGATGTCAATTGGTTATACATTAGGCAATAAATTCTACCTTCCGGAAATCAAACAAAAATAATAATTTTTAGTTATTAAAAATATTTTAAATAAATAACATTGAAAATATATCCGGTATAAAAATTTTTCAAAACTTTATCTGATCTGAAGTGAAAAATTTACAGCTAATTCTGTAATTAAATTAAGACTAGTCTTAGTATGCTGCTGACACATAAATGTAACAGTAAAGTATTTAAAAAATGTGAAATCCAAAGAAAAAGTAAGAATTCATACTAATTTTTTTTAAATATGTTACATTCTTTAATAATTCAAGTAAAGGTTTCCTCTGTCAATAAAGCAGAATTAAGGAAATGTTTGATGTATACAAATGTCATTTACTCTTCGACTTACTAATTGATCACATATGAAATCTAAAAATGGATTCACTTACTAGTTTTATAGTTGTTATCATCGCAATTACAATTCAATTCTCTTTATACGCCATCAAAAGGTTGCAAGAACCTTTAGAACCAAATTATTTGATAGATAGAAACTCGAAAAAAAATAAAAACTACATGGGAAAATTTTGGAAAAATGTCGAAATAACAAATGGGAGATTAGCTATGATTGGTTTTTTTGCTTTGATAATAAACTACGGTTTTTTTGGGTGGATAATACCTGGTTTTATTTAAATGATCAATACATTAAGGACTTAAAAAAAAATAAATCTCTCGTTCAAAACAAACTCTCCTTTTAAAAAAAAAATTTTTATTATAGGTAAAAAAGCAATTGAGTAATTCTGATTTTGATAAAAATGGATTAGACAGCTATGGAATCCATTGGCTTCAATATGCTGCTTTTGCTGTCTCTGGTTTTGCTATATTTACAACCTGGGCATTTTTTTATGATGAAAGATTCCACAACTTTATAATGAATATTTTCAGGGTTATTAACTGCAGTGGGTTCAACTGTAATGGAGCATTTTAAAATTCAATGGCTAATCCAGATCAAAAAACAATATTAATTGATAATGCTTTTGAGGAAATAAAAAACATTTGTATAAATCTTCAAAAAGATACTAATGCTTCAAATTCAGAACTTAAAAGTTTACTTAAACTAATTATTAATGAATGGGAAGAAAAAGAAGAACAAAAAACAGGTTTTGGATTCAGGTAAAGTTAGCACTATCTTGGAAGAGACTTAGGCCTAAATCATTTTAATATGAAGAGATTTTTTACTTTTAAAATTTAATATTTATAATTTACATTTTTAAAAGAAATTAAAAAGGAATGAATCTCAAATAGAAGATTCATTCCAGATTTAGCATTAGTTTTATCTAGATTTAAATTTTATAATTAAACTCCTCTGGTGGACTGTCAATCATTAGATCCCTCCTATTCAACAAGTTAAACTTACGCCTTACTTATTAAGAAAGTAAATCAGTAAAAATGCTGATTTATTATTTTCTAAAATGTTTGAATTAAAGATGCCAATTCTGGTGCATCTAATAAAAGTGCAAAAAATGTAAGCACAACTAATAAAAATATGGAAAAGTAGAATTGAATCATGCTTCAAAATTACTTAAAAAGAATTTTTTAAGTTGTATAAAATAATGCTTTGTTTACATAATTAAATATCTCTACCTAGAGAAATTTAATTAGATAATAATTAAGATGCTTCCGGGGAAAATATCGTCCTATTTTTTTGCCAATAATCACAGCCTTTAAGTAAATGATCACCCTGTGGTATGCGTTTTTCGTATTTTGGACAGATCAAGATAGTAGCAAAAGTTTCTGTAGTGCTTTAGCGAAAGTGATTGCAAGTAATACAAATCTTTGTTCGTTTTCGTTTTAGGGTAGATTCTTTTAGATATTCCCATTTTGACGGATTTACCTTGATCATGATTACTGGAATTTATTAGTAACAATTTGCCAACCTCCTGAAATTAATTCATTCCATGTTTCACAAGCACACTCAATAGAATGAAGTCTTGAATTTTTAATTTGGGCTGGTTCACCTAATTCATTTGCATAGAAAAGGTGAGTATATACTTGCAAGTTATTAGATAGAGATTTCTTATAACTCTCAAAAAAAATCAATAAACCACTTTTTTTGTTAAACAACCAGCCAGTTGGGGGGTCAATAAGGCTGTTACGATAAAAATAAGTCCGAACATTAGCGACTCCTGAAGTCATGAAGATAATACAGTTGTACTATTAATATAAATGTACTACTCTTAAACGTCAAGTATTCCTCTGGAAATTATTTAAATACTAAATTTACTTTCCAGGAATAATCAGCCGTAAACTTCTTATTTGGTAATAGTGAATACAAGTAACTCCTTGAAAAGGAAAATATCATTTAAAGAGTATCTCCAAAAGAATGCAATGTATCGAAATCCCTTCTATTTAGGATGGAGCAAAGGTTGGTCTTTTTTATTTTTTTTAGAGGGTGGCATTGCAAAAATTGAAGCAAAAGGTTTCGGTATTTCTATTACAACAAAAGTTGAGAAAGGAGAATCACCTCTAGAATCTGCGGATAGATTAGTTTCGAAAGAGCAAAGGATTAGAAAATCAAGATATTATGCTTGGGTTAAATCTATTAATGAAAAAACAATAAATTAACCAATCCTTAAATTTCTAAAGTAATTTGTTGACAGTCAATTTAAAATAGAAAATAGTAATTTATTTTTCGTGTCCAATAAATTTTATGAATGGTGGAAAAACCATAGAAAAGTTGTAACCTATGGGGCTTTTATCATCTTGTTTGGTTTTTATTTATCTCCTGTTGTCAAAGAAGCAAAATACAAAAACCAATGTATTAAGTACTCTATTAAAGCAGCTTTAACTAAATTTAATAAGGAAGATATAGGAGAAACTTTACTAGAAGAAACAGGTTTGAATATTGATGAACTAGCACAGATTGAGGGTTATAAGAATTGCATTAATTAAAAAGTTCGCAAAAATTACGCTGAGTTTTTAAATGATTAAAGGTATGTTTAAACTTATTTTATTAATATTATTATTTGGATTTATATCAATCAGTCCAAAAACAAGATATTTGGTTGGCATAGCTCTAAAAGAAATTTCTTCATTTCTTTTATGGACTGTTAAATATGAAGATAGAGAAAAATGGATTATAGATAAACCAAGTTGGATACCTGAACAAAAACTTAAGCCATCGTATTAAATGAAGACTTATTTAGAAGAACGAATTGAATGGTATGACGATAATTATAGAAATGGTAATGCTTTAATCTCTGATAAGCAGTTCGACCAACTTGAAAAAAATTTATTAAGAACAAACCCAAATTGTGATTACTTTAAAAAGAAAAATAAACTAGTTTTACCTTCATTAGAAAAGGATTCAATAGATGAATTTTTGAAAGGACTATTAGTAGATACCAGATTATTAATTGAACCAAAAATTGATGGTTGTGCTGTTGCTTTGCAATATAGGGATGGAACCTTGGAGAAAGCAATTTCAAGAAAAGGGGCAGACGTTACTAGTAAACTTATTAAAGTTCAAGACATTCCCAATAGTCTGCCTTTACGGGGAGTTCTTCAAGTTAGAGGTGAATTATATGCACCCAACCAAAGTCCAAATATCTCCCAAAGAATCGCTTCTGGATTTCTAAGAGCTAAAGAAGGATTTTCTGAAAGTCTTAGCTTCTGCGCATTTCAAATACTTAATTCAACACTTAACCAATATGAATCCAAAAAAAGTCTTTCAAAGCTTGGCTTCACGATCCCTCAGGATATTTCATGCAACTTTACGAGCCAAGTTGAAGTATTTAGAAAACAATGGCTAGAGGGGAAACTTTTTAGTAAATATCCAACAGATGGAATAGTAGTAAAAATAAATTCTAGAAAATTACAATTACTTAGAGAAAAATCAAATTTAGATTATCCTTATTGGCAAGTGGCAATAAAACGTTAATGGAATTAATACACCAGATTTTTCCTACTTGGCATATTTACTTGGATATGTTTTTGGTTGGGTTTGCAACTTACGTTTTTCTGAGAATTAAGAAAAAAATAAAAACTAAATAAAGTTTTTAAATCATCCGTAGTCCTTAAGCATGGATTTAAGTTGTTCGGTATCTAATTGTTCAAGATAATTTCTCATTGCCAACCAAGATCTTCTGCTTTCTAACTTTCCACTTTTTTTAAATAAATTTGCAGAAACTTGATCTATCAATTCTTTATGGGACATATTTATATTCTTAATCAAGTTCAATGACAACACCATTAAAAAATTCTGCTAATAATTTTGATGGGTCTTGCATAGATATCTTTCTATCTACTTTTGATAATTTCTTTTTGATTGGATTTAAGTTAGTCATACAGATTCAGGTAATTCAAGTTCTTCAAAAGTCCAACCTTCTAATTGAAGGTCATGCCATTTATCCCAAGCATTATCCAAATACATTTGAGTGGATGATTTAATTGCCATTGGCTCACCAAGATCATTTGCATAATATGTATGAGCAAAAATTCTCATACTATTTCTTGGAGATTTTTTATTCCTTATAAATAAAATTAATCTGCTGCGGTCTGGGCTAAGCAACCAACCACTTGGTGACTCATTACGATAACCGTAAGAAAAATTAGTCCAAACATTAGCTCCTCCTAAAATCATTACTTAGTAATACATACGTACTACTAATATAGATACATTAGAAATGGATCGTCAAGTATTTTGGCAAATAAATTTTTTACACTGATATAGAATAAAAAAAGCTCAGTTATTCCAAAAAAAAATAAAATACCCACCAAAAGCCTGTTTTAGCAAGCATTTTGATAGGTAACACCGGATCCCCGTCAGTTCTCTGCTGCATCGACCTGGAAATGCCAGAAGAGGATTCAAAGTGGGCTTTCGTTTCCGATTACAAGATCGGTTTACTACCGCATCACGACAGTCTCCTCATGTCGAAAGAGAGTCAGATCAGAGCACATAAAGAAGAACTTAACCAAAGATCCAGTAATCTAACTCTAACTTATTTTTTTATGCATTTGGAGATGGCCAAATGTCTCTTACCATAGTTAATAAAATTTGAGCTTCATCATATCTTTCTGAATGCGTTTTACCATTTAATAAAAATGTGATGTGAGCCATTTTTCTTCCCATAATTTCGCGAGATTTTCCATAAAAATGAATATTAGAACCCTCAATTTCAGATAACATTTTAATTCTGGTTTCCATTGAGATTGGAAAATTCTTTTTTAACCCCAGTAGATTTATCATAATTGCACCTTCACAGTTCATTTTAATTTCAGGCGGCATTATCCCAGAAGAAATGCAAACATATTGATCAAACTGACTTGAAGTGCAAGCTTCAATAGAGAAGTGAGCTGAGTTATGAGTTCTTGGAGCTATTTCATTAATTAAAAGACCGTTATCTCCATAGAAGAATTCAATAGCTAGAACTCCAACGTAATTAAGTTCATTGACAATTGAAGAGAAAATATTTATTGCAAATAAGTTCAAATCATATTCATTTGTTCCAGGTGCAAGAACCCAATCACAAACATGGTTTGATTGGAAAGTCTCAACTATTGGAAAGAATCTTATCTTACCTGTCCAATCTCTCGAACCAACAAGAGCCAATTCTTTTTCATACTCTATCCATTCTTCTATTAACCATTCATTAGAACTATTTTCTGTTAAAAAAGAATCTAAATCTTCTTTTGTCTTTATTTTTCTGTTACCTTTGCCGTCATATCCACCTTTATTTGATTTTGCCATTAGAGGAAAAGTCCAATTATTGATTTCCTCATCCGAGAGATTTTTAAAATCTTCAATACTTATCCATTTTGGGCAGGGAATATTCATTCTGTCTATTAATTTTTTTTGAGAAAACCTATCTACTAATGGCTTAATTGCATTAAGGCTTGGAACAAAAATATCTTTATTGTCAATTAAATTTAATTTATCAATTTTTATCCATTCATTTTCAAAAATTATTTTTTCACACTCATTAATTAATGATTTATTACCTCTTATCTTTAAAGGATCAGCTTCTATGACATGATCTGCTTTTAAACCGGCAGGATCATCACAAGATTTTGTTTGCACACATACTTCTAGATCTCTTTTTTTTGCTGCCTCGGTTAACATCAAAGCCAATTGACCACCTCCAATTATTCCTAGGGAATAATTTTTCTTAATGTCGTTTATATTTTTTTTTAAACTCATAGCATGATTTTATTACCATTTCTAATTCTTAACAACTGAATTTTTAAGGATCTAGAGCTTAGATTTTGCTAATATATAAAGTATTTAATACCAAATATTCATAAACTTTAACCAGGTAATCAATTGTGAATGAGAGAAAAATATTAGTCCCATTAGGTGATAAGTCATACGAAGTAACTCTAGAAGCAGGGGTACTAAATAATATCAGCGAAGAACTTTTAAAAATTGGAATAACAAAGAATAGAAAAATACTTGTGATTTCAAATGAAGAAATATCAAATTTGTATGGAGAAAAATTTTTAAATAATTTAAAAGATAATAAATTTCAGGCCAAAATGTTCCTTATCAAGGCTGGAGAATCATATAAAAACTTAAAAACCTTATCTGAAATATATGATGTAGCATTTGAATTTGGCTTAGATAGAAATTCAATAATTATTGCCCTTGGAGGAGGAATTGTTGGAGATGTAAGTGGTTTTGCCGCTGCGACTTGGCTGAGAGGTATCGAATATATTCAGATTCCAACAACGTTATTATCAATGGTTGATTCATCTGTGGGAGGAAAAACAGGAGTAAATCATCCAAAAGGTAAAAATTTAATTGGAGCTTTCAATCAACCTAAAGCAGTTTTTATTGATCCAGAAACTTTAAAAAGTTTGCCTAAAAGAGAATTTAGTGCAGGCATGGCCGAAGTAATAAAATACGGAGTAATAAGAGATAAAGAACTTTTTGAATACTTAGAAATTGAAAAGAACAAGAATGAGCTTATAAATCTCAAGAATGAATATCTAATTAAAATAATTGATAGTTCAATAAAAACAAAGTCTCATATTGTTTCGCAAGACGAACATGAAAATGGTGTTAGAGCAATATTGAATTATGGTCATTCTTTTGGTCACGTTATTGAAAATTTATGTGGATACGGCAAATTTTTACATGGTGAGGCAATATCAATTGGTATGAATATCGCGGGGAAAATAGCAATTGAGAAAGGGTTATGGTCTAAAGAAGAATTAGAAAGACAGCAAATTCTATTAGAGAGTTACAATCTTCCTACTGAGATCCCCAAAATAAATAAAGAAGAGGTTCTTACAATACTTATGGGCGATAAGAAAGTTCGTGATGGCAAAATGAGATTTATATTACCGAAAGAAATTGGTGCTGTTGATATATATGATGACGTGGAAGATTCATTATTTTTAAAGTTTTTTTCTTAACGCAAACAGGTTGAATTTATATTCATTTTCTTCTGATTAAATTTTTTAAAGACAAACCACTTAAAATTACCTAAACAAACAGGATCAACGAGTCTAAGTAATGCCTCTCTTCTTAAAAGGGCATTTGATAAATCCTCCTTAAATTCTTTCTGAATCCCATAAATTCTCTCTGCCAATCCAAGTGCCAACAAAGCCTCTCCTTGTTTAGTTATTCCAACAGTATCAAATCCAAGAGTCTCAGCATCATTAATTAAAGTTTCTATGCACACATGAGATGTTAAATCGCAATTTCCAGGAGAATCTAATACATTATTCGTCATTTTTTGATTTTCATAAGAAACTATAGTCCCATCAGAATTCTTAGAGGTGTAGTATTTTTTAGCTTCTTTAGCGTAATCAATTATCAACAAAATACCATTATTAATTTTTCCGTAAATACCTTTTAACCATTTTGAGTTATCTATATGCCATTCTGTCGTCCATCCTTCAATAGCATCTTCAGGCGGGATAGTGATTCCCAACTCACTTTTAGCAAGTTCAATACTTTTTCTCAATTCAGTTGTAATTGGCATTTCATCAAAAAATAATTTATAAGATTTTTTGTCTATTGAAACTGCTTGTCGTAGTAATTTTCCTTTTGAAAAGGTTATTCTTTCTACTGGCAAAGCATCTAAAACCTCATTTGCAAGAACTATTCCATTTATATTATTTTCCTCTACTTCTTCCAAACGTTTCCATAAAATATCAATACCTAAGTTTAAAAATTCCTCCAATTTATTTTTTTGTTTTTCTACCATCCCTTCATTAGGTTCGATAATTACGAAAGAAACTCCTTCCAAAAAATTCTTGTTATTTTCTAAAAAATATTTAATTAATCCACTCATAAAGCTTCCATCTCCTGCTCCAAATTCAATTACAGCTAATTTCTGATTATATAAAAAACTATTTTTGAACTGAATTAGCCAATCTTCTATTTGTTTACCAACCAAAAAAGCAAAATCATCAGATAAGGAGGGTGATGTGACAAAATCTCCTTGAATGCCTAACTCGGCTTTACCACTGCCGTAATAACCATAAATAGGATCATTTAAAACAAAATTCATAAAATTATAAAAACTTATAGTCCCACCCATTTTTATTATTTTTTTTACTAACCAATCTGGATTATTCGCGGGTAAGCTATTCATCGGCGAAAATATAAAGAGACAAAACTTATTTATGCCTTCAAAGATTAACTATTTATTGGGAATATTTCTATCTATATTAGTTTTAATTTCACATAAACCCGTTTTCGCTATAAATAATCCAAATCTTTTACCAGAAGAAAAAACACCAGTAATTGATTTAGCTAAAACATTAAGCCCTAATCAGAAAAAATCTTTAGAAGACAAGCTTAATAATCTTGAAATAGAAAGTGGGTGGAAAATTAAATATTTATCTCAGTTTGAGAGTTCTCCTGGTAGTGCAATTAAGGACTATTGGGATTTAGATGAGACAAGTTTGTTGATAGTTGCTGATCCTAGAGGAGGAAATTTACTAAACTTTAACGTCGGAGAGGCTTATTTTAATTTCATGCCAAGGTTATTTTGGGTTGAACTTCAAACAAGATTTGGTAATCAATATTATGTGAAAGATCACGGTGAGGATGGCGCAGTATTAGATGCAATTAATTCAGTAAAGATTTGCCTTGAAAGAGGAGGTTGTCAAGTTGTTCCTGGCCTACCCAAAGAACAATATATATGGACTTTATGTACATCTATTCTTGGAGGTTTAGTAGCAGGTTTCGCATCTGCGCCACGAAAAGAAGGTCAAGTGATATCAATTGGATTTTTAGCTCTTCTTTCTCCTTTATGGGGAATGTTATTTGGAATTTTTGGTTTGGCACCGATAATATCCAGAACAAATGATTTATTACCATTATTTAAGAATGGTTTAGCTTTTACAGCAGCAGGAATTGCCGGATATATTTTATCTCAAACATTATTTTCAAGATATGAAAAGCCCAAAAATACTTAAAATTTAATCAAAAATATTTAATCCTAAAAAAATTTATCTTCTTCACAAATTTCACCAGACTCTGAATACCATCGGTGAGAGACATGTCTTAATTCCTTTTTTTCAAACTCAATCCATGAAAAGTTAATTAGTAATTTCCCATCTTCATCAGTTTTATATCTTGGCACTACAGCAGTATTGAAATAAATTGTCTCTTTACTATCAATTTTAAACATCTCTCTTAAACCAAGATTTCTTTTAAGCCGATTATGCATATGACCAAAAATTACAAGATCAACTTTTCTTCTCTTTTGTATTTGAGAGATAGCAACAGACAAATCTCTATCTCCCCAATCTAAAGAGGGTAATTTCCAGTCTTTTCCACAAATGCTTTTAGGTTCTGATCCTAAACCCGAAGGTCCTGCATGAGACATAATTATTAAAGGTATATTTTCGATACTCTCTTCTGAACATTTGATGATTTTATTTATTGAATCTTGTTCAGTAATTGGTCCATAAACGCCTTTAACCTCCCTAGAAAGATAATAGCCGCCGCCAGAACTGCATGGTCTTGCAGACAATAAATTTATTTGATTATTAAAAACTTTCAAATCCCATGCACAATATTTTTCACCAAGAACACGTATCTGCTTTGAGAGAGTTTCGCCTGTAGAATCCTTCCCTCTATCATGATTTCCTAAAATCACAAAAGTAGGAATTTTGATCTCATTGATTTTTTTAATTATTTTGACACTCCCATCAGAAATATCACCAACAAATAAAACAATATTTGGTTTAATAATCGATAAAACTTTCAAGTCTAATTCAGACCATTGACCATGACAGTCACCAACAACAGCAATTTTTAAATTTGTCAGAATTTTTCTGTTTAAAGGCATATAATCTATTTAGAGATATTCTAAATCCTGACCAGTATAACTTCTACTGCAAACCAGAAATCAGTTCAAAACGAAGAGGATTTGATTTCTGAAATAAAGGAGCTTTGCAAAAAAGCTAATGCAATTATTCTTGCGCACTATTATCAATCTCCAGAGATTCAGGAAATTGCAGATTTTATTGGCGATTCATTAGATCTATCTAGGAAAGCTGCTAATAATGATGCAGATATAATCATTTTTTGCGGGGTACACTTTATGGCCGAAACCGCAAAAATACTAAGCCCTAATAAAACAGTACTGTTACCAGATATTGATGCAGGATGTTCATTAGCAGACGATTGTCCCTCAGATGAATTTCAAAAGTTCAGGGAAGAAAATCCAGATCACTATGTCGTAAGTTATATCAATTGTACTGCAGAAGTGAAAGCTCAAAGTGATCTAATATGTACAAGCAGTAATGCAGTCTCATTAATTAAAAAGATACCTGAAGATAAAAAGATAATATTTGCACCAGATCAGAATCTTGGAAGATGGGTACAGAAAAATTCAGGAAGAGATCTTAAATTATGGCCTGGCAGCTGTATTGTTCATGAATCATTTAGTGAAGAAGCACTACTAAAACTAAAGTACCAAAATCCAGGATCAAAAGTAATTGCTCATCCTGAATGTAGTCAAAATTTACTACTTCTCTCGGACTTTATTGGATCCACAAGTAAACTGCTTGACTTCGTAAGTAAAGATACATCTAAAACTTACATGGTATTAACTGAACCCGGAATAATCCACCAAATGAAGAAGAAAGAACCTAACAAAATTTTTATTGAAGTCCCCGACATAGAAGGTTGTAAATGTAACGAGTGTCCATATATGAAATTAAATACCTTAGAAAAAATTCTTGATTGTTTGAAAAATAATTCCCCATCTATCGAACTTGATCCAGTAATAATAAGAAAAGCTTATGTACCGATAAAGAGAATGCTGGATATGAGTAATTAATTTAATGAAAATACTTTATTTTCCTTATTAATTTTTAGGAATGCATTAAGGTTTGTAGTTTTTGGATTAAATTCGCTTATCTGATTATTTCTTTTAATAATATTTACTAGCTCTTTTTCACCAGCTCTATATTGTTTATCCTTTCTAGTTCCAATTTCTCTTTGGAGAATAGGGTTTATATTCATTTTTACTTCTATGTCTGGAATAATTCCAGATTTGTTTATATCAGTGCCGTTAGGAGTTAAATACTTAGCGACTGTAACAGTTAGACCTGAACCATCAACTAGTGTTCTCATAGATTGAACTAAACCTTTACCAAACGTTTTCTTCCCAACTAATTTTCCTCTTTTGTTATCTTTTATTGCACCTGAGACTATTTCACTAGCACTAGCAGAACCCTCATTAACCAAGACAACTAAGGGCTTTTTTGTTAAAGCTTGACCGTTTCCTCTTTTCGTTTCCTTTAAACCATCTTTACTTACTGTACTTACTATTACTCCTTTGTTAATGAAGTGCCTTGAGATGTCAATGCTTGATTCTAATAACCCTCCTGGATTACTTCTCAAGTCAAGAACATATCCTGCGACTTTTTTTGTTTCTAAATCCTTAATAGCATCTCTAGTCTCTTTTGATGCATTTGCATTAAATTGTTTAATTCTTACATAGCCAATTAATAAGCCATTTTTGGTTTGATTGACTTTACTTGATACAGATTTTATTTCAATTTTTTCTCTTGATAAAGTCTTAAAAAAGGATTGAGAACCTCTAAGAATTTCAAGCTTTACTTTAGTGCCTCTTTGTCCTCTTATTAATTTCACGGCTTCATCAATATTCATACCTTGAGTAGAAATATCATCTATAGATAATATTTTATCTCTAGCTTTAATTCCAGCATCAAATGCAGGGGTGCCCTCTATTGGAGAAATAATTATTAAAGCATCAGATTCTTTATCTTTAACTATTTGGATACCAACTCCAGTTAATTCGCCAGAGGTATCAATTCTCATTTGATTAAATTCCTTAGGTTCTAAAAATCTTGTATAAGAATCATCTAAATTAGAAAGCATATCTCTAATCGCATCATATGCTTCATTGCTGTCTGAATATGTTTTTGATAAAACTTTTTTTCTTAAATTAATCCAATTAGACTTTTGAAATTTGCCGCTTGAATCAAGAAAATCTCTATATACAATTTGCCAAACATGATCAATTACTTCTTTATAACTATTATTTAAAACTGTTGCCTCTGCAAAATTATTTAAAAATAGCCCAGAGAAGGATGTCGCAAACAATAATATATATTTTTTTTTAAGCAATTTTCTTATTTTCAAATAATTTGATATTTTTTATTATAAAAAGAATTTATTTATAATTCAAAAATTTGACAAATCCTTAAGGATCAATCCACTTCCCATCATCCTTAATAAGTTGGATTAAAGCATTAACCCCCTCATCTTCAGGTACTCTTTTTATCTCTTCTTTCCTTCTATATAAGGCAATAGTTCCTTTACCTTTCCCAACATAACCATAATCAGCATCTGCCATTTCTCCTGGCCCATTAACAATACATCCCATTATTGCTATATCTAGACCCGTTAAATGTGAAGTGGCGTTCCTAACTTTATCTACAACTTCTTCTAGATTGAAAAGTGTTCTACCACAACTAGGGCAACTGATATATTCAACCATTGTTTTTCTTAATCCTAAAGATTGCAAAATTGAATAGCACACTGGTATTTCCTTTTCTGGAGCTTCTGTTAAGGAAACCCTGATGGTATCTCCTAATCCCTCTGCTAAAAGCGTTCCAATTCCAGCAGTACTTTTAATTCTTCCATAATCACCATCACCAGCTTCGGTCACTCCCAAATGTAAGGGATAGTTAAATCCTTCTGAGTCAAGCCTATCTGCAATCATTCTGTAAGCTGCCATCATGACCGGAGCCCTAGAAGCTTTCATAGAAATAATTATGTTATGAAAATCAAGCTCATCACAAATTTTAACGAACTCCATCGCAGATTCTGTCATTCCTAATGGCGTATCTCCATAAGTAAAAAGCATCCTCTCAGATAAAGAACCATGATTAACTCCAATCCTTAGAGCTTTGTTTTCAGCCTTTAAAACTTCAACCAAAGGGGTAAATCTTTTAAGTATTGTTTGTTTAATAGTTTCAAATTCCTCATCTGTATATTCAGTTCTTGTAGGGTCTGATTTTTCAAACACAAATAATCCTGGATTAATTCTTACTTTATCAACATGTTTTGCAACCTCCATTGCTATTTTCATACCATTATGGTGAACATCAGCTACCAAGGGGGTGTTGATATTATTTTCTAATAATTTTGCTTTTATATCTCCTACTGCTTTTGCGTGTGCTACGGAAGGGACTGTTAATCTTACTATTTCACAACCCACATCATGAAGTCTTTTGATAGCTAAGTAAGCATTTTCTACATCCATCGTATCTTCATTTATCATCGATTGAACTCTTACTGGATAATCACTTCCAATAGCTACATCGCCCACCATTACCGTTCTAGTTATCCTTCTCTCGATATGAGTTGAATATCTTTTGGAGAGACTATTAACCTCTTTTGATTGAGTTAATGACATTAAAATTCTTGATATTCAAAAAGGATTTCACTAAATTATACGGCATATAGTTTCCCACTTACATTCTCTAGGTCTTTCAAAGTTAGATGGTAAGGTTTTTTGATTTCTTTTGAAGGAAATCTCAACAAATAAGATGGATGAAAAATTACCATAATTTCTCTCCCATCTTTTTTAATCCATTGACCTCTTAAATTACTTATAGGATCTTTAACTTCTAAAATAGCTCTCATAGCAGTAGAACCAGTAAGTAATATAAATTTTGGATCAACTAGCTTTATTTGCTGTAATAACCAAGGTTTATGAATATTAATTTCTCTAGCAGTGGGTTTTCTATTATTTGGTGGACGACATTTAATTACATTACAAAAATAAACATCCTTCTCATAGTCAATCCCAACTTGTATTAACAATTCGTTTAATAACTTACCAGATTTACCTACATAAGGTTTTCCTTCTAAATCTTCCAGTGCTCCAGGTGCCTCACCAATTATTAACAAATCTGCAAATACACTTCCTCTCCCAATTACTAACCTTTTCACTGAAAATAAAACTTTAAATATTTTTATCTTAAGAACTCAAAACATGAAAATAAAATAGATTAAGAAAATGAACTAAATTAAACCATAGTGTGATAGTTTTATTTATTCTTAATCTATGCATTTGTCATTATTAAAAGTCATATTTGAAAAGTCATAAGTCAATGAGCCAAGTTAATCTATCTGATCGGGCACTTTCAATTGAGCCTTCTCTGACATTGCAGATAAGTGCTAAAGCAAATCAATTATCTGCAGAAGGAGTAGATATTTGCAATTTAAGTGCAGGAGAACCTGATTTTGATGCCCCAAAAGAAGTTATTGAGGCTACAAGTAAAGCTATATTTGACGGATTTACAAAGTACGGGCCCGCAGCGGGTAATTTAGATCTCCGAAAAGCAATTGCAAATAAACTTCAAATTCAAAACGATTTAAATTATGAATTTGAAAATGTAATGGTCACAAATGGTGCTAAGCAAGCTATATATAATCTTTTCCAAGTCTTGTTAAATCCTGGAGACGAAGTTATTGTTCCTTCGCCATATTGGTTAAGTTATCCCCAGATGGTTAGATTGGCGGGTGGGGAGCCAATTTTTACAAATTCTTCTCCAGAAGATGGATTCAAAATAAATATAAAAGATTTGAAGTCTAAAATCTCTTCAAAAACTAAATTTATAATTATCAATTCTCCTAATAATCCTACTGGAAGAGTTATGTCAAAGGAAGAATTATTACAAATTGCCGATTTAGCTAGAGAAAATCCAAATATCAATATTCTTTCTGATGAGATTTACGAACTAATCCTTAAAAAAGAATTTAAACACTACAGTTTATCTTTATTAGCAAATGACTTAAAAGATAGGATTTTTATAATAAATGGGTTTGCGAAAGGATGGGCTATGACTGGCTGGAGGATAGGTTATTTAGTAGGTCCCAAAGATATAATCAAAGCATCCTCAGCATTACAAAGTCAAAGTACAAGTAATGTTTGCTCTTTTGTTCAAAAAGGTGCTTTAGAGGCTTTAAAAATTCATAATGAGTTTTTCTCAATGATAAATAGCCATTATGATCAAAGAAGAAGACTTCTCTATGAGGGCCTTTATAATATAAATGGGATTTATATTGAAGAACCTAACGGAGCATTTTACGCATTTCCAAAATTACCTAACTCCTCAATTACTTCTATTGATTTCTGCAATAAAGCTCTTCAAGATTACGGATTAGTTGTTGTACCTGGAAAAGCTTTTGGGGCTGATCAATGTATTAGGATATCTTGTGCAACTTCAGAAATTAAAATAAAAGATGGACTAAAGAGGCTTGAAAAAGCAATCTCTGAATACTATTAATTGAAACTAAGTGATGTTAAGTTTAAAAAATTTAATACTAACTTCATCTCTATTATTTTCTATTTTTTCATCACCTGTATTTTCAAATCCTAAAGTTTTAAAAGTTGGAGCAATACCTGATCAAAACCAAGATGTTTTGGACAAAAGATTTAATTTATTTTCAAAAGTATTATCCCAACAACTTGATGTAGAAGTTAAATATATACCTGTTATTAATTATGTTGCAGCAGTAACTGGATTTAGAACTAAAGATTTAGATTTAGTTTGGTTTGGCGGTTTATCAGGAGTTCAAGCCAGACTACAAACTCCTAATTCAATTGTCATAGCTCAAAGAGATATCGATAAGGAATTTAAAAGTGTTTTTATAGTAAACAAAAATTTAGAACTTAACCAAATTTCAAATATTCAAGGACTTAAAAAACTAAAGAATTTGAGATTTACTTTTGGCTCTGAAAACTCAACTTCTGGAAGATTAATGCCAGAATATTTTTTAAATCAAGCAGGGGTAGAAATTAAACACTTTAAAGGGAAAAAAGCAGGTTTTAGTGGGAGTCATGATGCCACTATAGCTTTAGTTAATAGTGGGGCATTTGATGCTGGAGCTTTAAATAAACAAGTTTGGGAAAACAATCTTAAAAACAATCCCAAAAGAACAAGTAATTTAGAATTATTCTGGATCACCCCAGAATATGTTGACTACCATTGGATTGCTCAAGGGGATCTTGAAAATAGATTCGGGGAAGGGTTTACAAAAGAACTTAAATCAGTAATTCTAAATTTAGATATAAAACAAAAATCACATAAAGAGATATTAGATATGTTCAATGCAAAAAGATTTATAAATGCAGAAGCAAAACAATATAAAAATATAGAGAAAATCGGGAGGAAATTAAATAAAATTAGATGAACAATACTCTCTTAGAATTAAAAAATATATCTTATAAATACAAAAATAATCTGATCCTAAATAAAATAAATTTAAAAATAAATTCTGGGGAGAAAATTGCACTTTTAGGTAAAAGCGGTTCAGGAAAAACTACACTTATATCAGTACTTAATGGCACTATCAAGCCAACTCAAGGAGAGGTTAAATTATTCAATAAAAGTTTCGAGGAATCAGATAGAAAGCAGAAAAGTAAAATCACAACTATTTGGCAAGATTTAAGATTAATAGAAGATCTCTCTGCAGAACAAAATGTTAATTGTGGACTACTAGCGGAAAACAATTTTTATTTCGCTTTTAAAAATTTACTAAATATAAGTTCTTTTAAGAAAGCTCATAAATATATGCAATTATGTAGACTCCATTACTCTATTTACGACAAAAAAATCAGAAAACTATCTGGGGGGCAAAAACAAAGGGTGGCTATAGCTAGATCATTAATTCAAGGATCAAATATATTACTTGCAGATGAGCCTTTTAATAATCTTGATCCGAAATTGATAACAACAATTAAAAACCTGCTGTTAGAAAATGTAGATAAAAATAATACAAAAAAATACCCAAAGACGGCATTAGTTGCATTACATAAATTAGATTTGCTTAACGATTTCGATAAAGTTATTGGAATAAGGGATGGTAAAATTTTTTTTAATATCAAAAGAACCAACTTAAACAAGCTTCATCTAGACAAAATATATTAATTAGTTGAATAAATTAAAATTAAACTATACCTCATTATCTTTTCTTCCAATTTTGGTTTGCATACCTCTAGGGTATCAATTAATAACCAATATTCATTTTGGAGGATTTAAATTATTCCAAGAATTCTTAATTTCTGCATTTAATCCCAAGATCGATAATGAAATTATTATTACAGTAATTAATCGATTAAATGAAACTATATTAATTGGTTTTTTTAGTTGGTTAGTAAGTATTATTTTTGGAACAATTTTTGGAATATTATCCTCAAATATTTTTTATATAATCTTTAATATTCCAAATTTTTTCTACCACTTAATAAGGTTTTTTCTAACTGTGGTTAGATCTATTCATGAAGTAGTTTGGGGAATACTATTAATGCAAATATATGGAATAAATTTTTCAATAGGAATAATAGCTATATCTATACCTTATATTGCAGTAAATTCAAAAGTTTTTGCTGAACAATTAGAAACTATAGACCACAAAAGTTTTGAATCTATAAATGAAATAAATGCACCTAAATTTTCTTCTTTATTAACTTTAATATGGAATCCAATAATAAATACATTTAAAAACTTTGGTTTATATCGATTAGAGTGTTCAATAAGAAGTACGGTGATTTTAGGACTTTTTGGGATTGGAGGAATAGGTACTAGTATTTTCTTATCTTTCCAAACTTTGAATTTTAGAGATTTATGGACTTATTTATGGTCGTTAGCAATTTTGATTATTCTTTCTGGATTAATATTCAAAAAAATAAAATTTAACACTACAAATAAAATCCTATCTATTTTTTTTATTGCAGTTTTTTTCATAACAATTTTATTTTCTTTTTTATATTTTCTTTATTTTATTTTTAATAATAATTTTGATAATTTCAATTCCGTTAGTTCTCTATTTAAAACAAGTTCAGATTTTGGATTATTTGATTTATTAAAACTTATATTAGAAACAATAATTTTAAGTCTTTTATCAACAGGAATCGCAATTAGTTTACCTCCATTAGTAATAGGAATTTTTAACAACAAAACTTCTAAAATTTTTATAAAAATTTTTGCATTTCTATTACGTTTAATACCTACACCCGTAATACTTCTAATTCTATTAACTTTTAATAATCCTTCTTTATCTTTAGCAGCTTTAACATTAGGTCTTCATAACGCTGGTATTACAAGCAAATTACTTTTCACAAATCTAGAAAGCCAAAACAGGAGAAATTACATTGCAATGAAATCTTTAGGAATCTCAAAAAAGACTAGTTGGCTTTTAGGTTTATTTTCTCAACAAGCAAAAAGTTACTTAGCATATTGCGCTTATAGATCTGACATCATTACTAGAGAAACTGCAATTGTTGGGGTCATTGGAAGTGTTGGTCTAGGTTGGCAGTTGCAAGAATCACTAAGTTCCTTCGCATGGCAAGAAGTTAGCATAGTTTTGATAGCTTATAGCTCCATCGCAATAGTTGGCGAATTAATAAATGGTAAAATCAAAAGTAGTTTAACTTGATTTGTAGGAATAATTAGTTGAATCAAGTAATTATTTTTTACTGTTATAGTGATTAGTTTACAAAAACAACTTGTTGTAATTGGAGATAGCTCAGTTTATGGATGGGGAGATAATGAAGGTGGCGGATGGTGTGAGAGGCTTAGAAAAGATTGGTGCAATAAACAAAATGGACCAGTAATTTATCAACTTGGCGTAAGAGGAGATGGAATAGAAAAAGTTTCATCTAGATGGGAAAAAGAATGGTCATCTAGAGGAGAAACGAGAAGAAATAAACCTAAAGCAATCCTACTTAATGTTGGTCTTAACGACACTGCAGCAATTGGTCAGAAAAACGGAAGGCATCAATTAGATATAGATGGATTTGAATATGGATTAGAGAGACTAATAAATGAAATGAAATCTCAAACAAATGTCTTCGTTATTGGTCTGACACCAATTGACGAAAGCAAAATGCCATTCGCAGGATGTCTATGGTACTCAAATGATTTTTGTAATTCTTATGAAAGGAGAATGGAGGAAGTATGTCTTAATCAGAATGTCCCATTTCTTCCTACTTTTAGAGAAATGTACTCTGATAAAAGGAGTAAAAATTGGATTACGCATGATGGAATTCATCTAAACGCCGAAGGTCACTTTTGGCTTTTCCAAAGACTAAAGAGCTGGAATATTCTAACAAAATGGAAGGAATCCTAAGTTTTTTCAAATATTTTTAATTTAAAAAATATGAATATAAAAAAAGAGCAAAGATAGCAAAAACAGAAGCAATACTTGTCTGAATAGCATTTACTAATTCATTACTTAATTTATATTTGTTTTGAAATTTAGCACCAATAATACTCTCAGAAAGTGTGGCCAAAAAACCCGAAACTGCCACAACTATGAAATGGTATTTTGCAGAAATAATTGATAGACGAAGCATAATAAAAGCCATAAATATTGATCCCAAAACACTTGCTAATGTTCCTTCTATACTTATCCCTCCTTCAGTTCCTCTGTCCACCTTTTTAAGTGAAGTAATTAAATATGTGTCTTTGCCAAATCTTTTTCCAATTTCGCTACCAAAAGTATCCGCCAACTTTGCAGCAAAACTTGCAGCAAAACCTACTTTAAACATCACTACGTTGGCAGCATTAAATTTGGTCATAATGGCAAGAAATAATCCCGTAGCTGCAGATCCCCATACGTTCTCAGGACCTCTTCTCCCACCTCTTTTTTCAGCTATTCCTTGTTCTTTTTTAAATTTGAAACCTATTTTGGTAACGAGAGATCCAAATAATAAATAAATTACAACCGCCATCCATCCCTGCCAAGACAGACATCCCCACAAAATTGTGCCTAAAATACCTGCACTTATCCAACCACTTTTCGTCATCAAAGGAATCTTGCAAAATATATAAATCAAAATAAAGTTAATGCAAAAACCTATAAAAAATTGATTTCTAATTAAATCCATATTTGTCTAATTCCTTAATTTCGAATCAATTCTCCACTGATTTAGAATTGATGATGCGTTAATACTAGCTGTTGAAGTTCTCAGGATAGTGTCGGAAAGTTTAACAAAGGTAATATTATTTTTGTTAAAAAAATCAATTTCTTTAGATGACCAACCTCCTTCGGGGCCAATTACATTCCAAAAAATACCTCCTTTTTTATTTACAAATTCTTTTTGCTTTCTTAACCATTGATTTAAGTCATATAATGTTTCTTCTCTAGTTATAGAAATTGAAATTCTTTCTTGATTATCTCTACTTTTTAGCCATTCAATAATATTCATACAATTTAAAATAGATGGTTTCCATAATCTCTCACTTTGCTCAACTGCTTCTTTGATAATTGAATTCCATCTCAAAAGTTTTTTAGAAAAATTTAAATTTTTGTTTACCTGTCTTTCTGAAAATAATGGCTGTATAAAATCAATTCCTATTTCAGTACACATTTTTAAAATATCCTCAAAACCACTTTTTGGTACAACAACAGCTATGCCTAATAAGTAAATTTCTTGTTCTTGAAATAAGTAAGGTTTTTTTAATTGAATTATTTCTAAACAATCATTTTTAACTTTTATAGCTTTCCATAATGAACCCTTTCCATTAGCTATAAATATTTCTTTACCATTTTTTATCCTCATTACTTTATTTATATAATGAGCCTCTTCTTTAGAAAGTTTTAAATTTTTGTTCTTAATATTTTCAATTCTTTCATGGGAAATAATTAATCTTGTTAAGTCTTCCATCTAAACACTTAATCTTTGAAAACTAAATCTTCATGTTCTTCAATTGCCCAATCATTATTTTCACCCCCAATAATTATCTCTTCAATTTTTACATAATTATTTGATATCTCATTCAAAGAATTTATTAATATATCAATTGAAATGGAGTCTGAAGTTCCAAAATCAACCCAACATCTTCCCCACAGGTTTTGATATTCCATAATTCCTAAATTATGCATTAAGGCTGGAAGAGATGCATTTTTTTGTTCATTATCGTAGGACATCCAACTTAGATCGGAACCCTCTTCATGAGTTTGCAAATTTTCAGAATTAAATCCACCTAACCTTCCTAAAACGTACCAACTATCAAAAACACCATCTAAATAATTTTTTTCATCTTGAGTTGGTAATTCTGAAAACCTGATCCATATCCAACAATTAAAAGGATCAACTTCCCTAAAAATAATATTCATATTGACTAATAGCTTTTTAGATCTAAAGATATTATAAGTAAGTTATTACTAGATTAAAATTCATACCTATAACTTAATTAATAATGCTTGATTTAAAAGAGATATCTTATCAACCCCAAACTGGTGAAAGAAAAATAATAGACAATTTAAATTTAAAAGTACATGAAAATGAAATTATTTTAATTTGCGGCAATAGTGGTTCTGGGAAAACAACACTACTTGAAATAATAAGCGGATTAACAAATCCACAAAAAGGAAAAATTACTTGGAAGAATAAAGTTTTATCTTCTAGACAAAGAAGATGGTTTTGTGGAGTAGTATTCCAATTTCCTGAAAGATACTTTATAGGTAATACCATTGGGCAAGAATTAAAAATAGGTCATAAATCATTAAGGGAGAAACATATAGAAATAGTTTTAAATAAAGTTGGTTTAAAAAAAATTAATCTGACCCAACCACCAGAAAAACTAAGTGGTGGACAACAAAGAAGGTTAGCTGTAGCAGTTCAGCTACTTAGAAACCCCTCAATTCTTTTACTTGATGAACCAACTGCTGGATTAGACTTTTCAATGAGAAATGATGTAAAGAATTTAATTCTTGATCTAAAAAATAAAAATACAATTATTATTGTTACTCATGAACCTGCCTTATTTGAGGGCGTTCCGTCTAGGATATTAATCCTGGAAAAAGGGAAAGTCAAAAATCTTATGAAAGAAAATCATGAAGGATAGAATAGTTAGAGCTACTGCAGCAAATGGAGGAATAAGATTAGTTGCGGTCTTAACAACAGAATCCTCTCTAGAAGCTAAAAAAAGACACGGACTTTCTTATCTGACCACCTGTATCTTAGGGAGAGCATTTAGTGCTTCACTGCTTTTAGCAAGTTCAATGAAGATAATGCATGGGAGAGTAACTTTGAGAGTTAGGTCTGACGGACCTTTGAAGGGTTTGTTAGTTGATGCAGGTAGAGACGGCAAAGTCAGAGGTTACGTAGGGAATCCCGATTTAGAATTAGATCTAGTCAAAATAAATAGTAATAAATATTCTTTTGATTTCACAAAAGCATTAGGTACTGGATATTTAAATGTTATTAGAGATAGCGGAATGGGAGAGCCCTTTACCAGTACAGTAGAATTAGTAAAGGGGAATATTGCTGAAGACTTAGCTTCATATTTATATCATTCAGAACAAACTCCTTCAGCGGTATTTATCGGAGAAAAAATTCAAAATAAAGGTGTTATTTGTAGTGGTGGTTTATTAGCTCAAGTTTTACCTAAAAAAGATACTGACCCTTTACTAGTTTCATTACTTGAAGAAAGATGTAAAGAAATTAATTCTTTTAGCGAAGACTTATTTCAGTCAAAAGACAACCTTCTTTCCTTAATAAGAAATATATTTCCTGATATTGACGATAAATCAATATCTGAAAAAGCTCGTTCCCAAGAAGTTAGTTTTAAATGCAAGTGTTCCAAACAAAGAAGTTTAAATGCAATGAAAATGCTTGATAAAAGCGAGTTGCAGGACATCCTCAAGAAAGATGGAAAAGCAGAATTGGTTTGTGAATTTTGTAGGAATAAATATCTTATAAATTATGAAGAAATTAAATCGATGATAGAAAATCAATCATAAGAAAATTACACCTAGCCATAAAATAAGCATGGCTGGAATACTTTGAATTTTTTCTATTGATAAAGAATTATTTGATACTTCCTGAATGAAAGAATTATTTTCAAGTAATCCACCAAATATTAATCCTATCGAAAGAAAGGTAACACTCCAACCTAGAGAACCTATAAATCTTTTCCCCGATTTAATTTGTGTATAGGTAAGAATTAATGTGGAGATAGATAGCAAAAGTCTATTATTAGAGTCTGGACTGATGAATAACAAAATTAAAAATATTAGCCCAATAGATATTTTTATTGAAAGATTATCAAAAGAGGGGGTGGTTATTTTTGGGAGATTATACTGACTTGAGTTCTTAGAGTTATTATTTAAATTTTTTATCTTAGAAAGCAATGGAAAATTATTACTGGGAAATTGATTAATTTGCTTTTCTTTTTTTGAAGCACTCACAGCTTCATAGCTTACATTCCCAGATTTTCTGGCTTTCAAACTCCCCATTAGTAATTGATCATAAGAGGATTCTATTTTCGCTTTTAAAATAAAGTCTTCGCCAGCCTCTTTAACTTTAATATCTCTAGCCTTCTGAATTTCCTCAAAAACAGCTCCTTCCTTAACACCTAAAATTTCATAAGGTGATTTTTCACTATTGTTTTTACTACTGTTTGAATCCAAAATTTTTTACCAATACTAACAGATTAACTAATTTTATAATCCATTAAGACTTTATAAAACAATTGGTTCGACTCCACTAACAACGGGAGCAACTTTGTTTAAATTTAATTGATTATTATCTTCAACAAATTGATTTAGATTCCACTCATTTTTAAAAAGAATAACTGGCCTGTTCCAACAATCTTTAACTATTTTACAATTGAATATTCTGCCTAGTTTTTCAATGACTGGCCATCCATCAGAAACCCATCTGGCCAATTGATATGGCATTGATTCAAGATTTGCATCTATGCCATATTCACTTTTTAACCTGTGAGTTACTACTTCCAATTGTAATTGACCAACAGCTGCGAGGATAGGATCTCTTTTACTCTCATCAAAATCATAAAGAATCTGAACAGCTCCTTCTTCACGAAGTTCATTAACACCTTTTCTGAAGTTTTTAAATGCTGAGGGATTTGGATTTCTTAGCCAGCTAAATATTTCAGGACTAAAGGATGGTATTCCCTCGTACTCTAGATGAGTACCTGTGTATAGAGTATCTCCAATAGAGAACATTCCTGGATTATTTAAACCAATTACATCCCCAGGATAGGCATCATCCACTACTTCTCTTTCTTGTCCAAATAGTTTTTGTGGTCTTGATAGTCTGATTGTTTTCCCTGTTCTAGAATGTTTTACTGACATATCTTTTTCAAATTTTCCACTACAAACTCTTATAAAAGCAACTCTATCTCTATGTTTTGGATCCATGTTCGCTTGAAGCTTAAAAACAAATCCACTAAATTCGTCGCTTGCAGGTTCAATATCCCCTTTATTACTATTTCTTGAAGTTGGTTTCTGAGCCATTTTTAGAAAACTATCTAAAAATGGTCTTACACCAAAATTAGTCATTGCAGATCCAAAAAAAACTGGAGTTAAAGAGCCATTAAAAACTTTTTCTTTTTCAAATTTTGATCCTGCCTCATCTAAAACCTCCAATTCTTCAAGTGAGATCTCAAGTAACTCTTTCTCAACATATTTTGATAGTTCTTTATCTTCAAGACTTAATCTTTTCTCATTTGATTGTTTACCTCTTACAGCTTTATCAAATAAAATCACCTCTCTTGAAATTCTATCAATAACTCCCCTAAATTCCTCGCCACTCCCAATTGGCCAATTAATAGGTAAGGTATTTAATCCAAGTTCTGATTCAATTTCATCAAGTAAAGAAAATGGCTCTCTTCCTGGTCTATCCATTTTATTTATGAAAGTAAATATTGGTATTTTTCGCATTTTGCAAACTTCAAACAATTTTCTAGTTTGAGGTTCTAGTCCTTTAGCAGCATCTTCCAACATGACTGCATTATCAGCAGCAGCTAATGTTCTATAAGTATCTTCGGAGAAGTCTTGGTGTCCTGGTGTATCTAATAGATTGATTACTGATCTTTCATATTCAAATTGCAATACAGTTGATGTAATAGAAATACCTCTTTGTTTCTCAAGTTCCATCCAGTCTGACGTAGCTTTTCTCTGATTACCCCTGGCCTTTACTGCTCCTGCTTGTTGAATGGCGCCTCCATATAAAAGAAGCTTCTCAGTCAGAGTCGTTTTCCCAGCATCTGGATGAGAAATAATCGCAAAATTTCTTCTTTTATTTACCGCATCTAGTATGTCTTTATTATTAAAGATTTTAGTACCTAAACTCATCTATATAATATAAGAACCTTTCACTTTGTTCTTAAACATTACCATAGACTATTAAATATTTATCACCGTCTTCAAAAACATCTAAAGAAGATAGATCATTCTCTGAAGTGAATTTTTTTAACTCTTTAAAAGTATAAGAAGCCCTTAAAGAAGCGTAATAATCATTAGTCAAAATCTCATTGTATTTAGTTGAACATTGTGCTTTAAGTTCCAGAGCAGACTTTTCATCTAACGGCCTTTTTAAATCCTTGTGAAAATTTACAGTGATATTACTAGACAAGCTTTTTATGGTGTTAAAGAAATCTTCAAGATTTGTAATGTGATGGATCAAACTGTTACTTACCAGTAAGCTTATATCTCTATTAATTAAAAAATTAGTTGATTTGATGTTTTTGATGTCAGAACAAATGTAGCGTAAATTTTTTAATTTTTTTTTATTTTGAGAAATATTTTTATTATATTCTGCTCTCAAAATCATCTCTTTAGAACCATCTATTCCAACCACTTCAGTATTAGCCCATTTTATTGCTAACTTTTCAGAGATATTTCCTGGGCCGCACCCTAAATCAACTATTAAATCTTTTTCACCTAAAGAAATATTTTTTCTCAAAAGATAATGGTTTATTTGATTAATTAGATTGACCTCCCCTTCCGAAAAATCAGCTTCGTCATAAGAAATGACCTGATCTTTTTTTTCCATTAATTCAGGTTCAGGGATTCTTTCCATACTCTTTATTGATACAAAGATTTCATATTAAACATAATTCTACACAAACCGTTAAATAGTGGTAAGAATGGTTGCAGACGCCACAGGTAGAGTTATTCTTCCAGTACTGGTTATTTACATACTTTTTTTATCGTGACTGTTGCACCAAATAAAGCTTCTTCAGAAAGCAATTCCAATAATCTTAAAAAAGATGATTTTCCAAAGACTGCGCCAGCTGCTTATCCTGTTTTTTTTAGATCATACAGTAGGAAAACCACCTCTGGCAAAAGGGAGAACTGGAGTGAAGTTGGTGAAAGAAATTTATCGGGCTTAAAAGAATTAGGAAAACTTTCTGATGAAGAACTGATCCTAATGAGAGAGATGCAAAGCAATCAAAAAGCTCAACCTTCAGGGAGATGGTTATGGATTGGAGGAACTCCTTGGATTAATAAAAACCAAAATTTCTCTGGAGCATACAACTGTACTTCAACAAACTTAATTGATTGGGAAGCCTTCGCTTTGATGATGGACTTAGCAATGATGGGATGTGGAACAGGTGCAATAATTGAGCCTCATTTTATAAGTAATCTACCTACGGTTATAAATAAAATAAATATTAAATCCGTTAGTGAAGTTGGAATAACTCCTAAAGATCAAAGAGAAGAAAAGTCATCATTAGAAATCAAAGGTAAAAATCTCCATATCAAAGTTGGAGATAGCAGAAGAGGCTGGGTAGATAGCTACAAATATCTTCTTGAAGCATCAAGTAACGAGAGTCTTGAAAGAGAAATTGATGTTCACATTAACTTGGAAGATATTAGGCCTGCTGGAGAATCTTTAAAAGGTTTTGGTGGAATGGCAAATCCTATCAAATTGAAAGATCTCTACTCTAGAGTCGCATCACTTCTTGGAAAGGCAATTGGTAGGAAATTGAGTACAGTAGAATGTTGTTTGTTAATTGATGAAGCTGCAGTAACTATAGTTGCAGGGAATATAAGAAGAAGTGCTGGAATGAGACAATTTGCTTCAGATGATAAGGAAGCAGCATCGGCAAAAGAAAATTTATGGAGTCAAGATGAGAATGGTAATTGGAGAATAGATCCTGAAAAAGATGCTCTAAGGATGGCCAATCATACTAGGGTTTACCATACAAAACCGACTTACCAAACCGTTTTGGATGCTGTAACAAAACAATTCCATTCAGGTGAGGGGGCTATTCAATTTGCTCCAGAAGCAATCGCAAGATCAAACGCAGATATTCTCAAAGATGATGAATTGAGAAAAGAATTTATCGAAATCTACTCAGAACAAGGTAAGGATGAGGCAAGAAATTGGATTAATAATAGTTATGGTCCTTTTTCTGAAGAAGAGCTTAATCACAGGATGAGCAGATATGGACTTAACCCTTGTGGGGAGATCTTGGGAAATGATTTTCACTGTAATTTGGCTGAAGTTCATTTAAATCAGATTGATCCCGAAAATTTTGAAGAGCAAAAAAAGGCTTTTAAAGCAGCAGCTCTTTCTGTAGCATGCTTACTTAATCATGAATTTGAAGTTGAGCGTTACAGAAAAAGCAGAGAATATGACCCTATTGTAGGGGTAAGTTTCACTGGATTATTTGATTTTTGCGTCCATGCATTTGGGACACCATGGCTGAAGTGGTGGGAAGCTGGAAGGCCAAATAGCCAAGAAGGGGAGGTTTTCAAAGAAAAGGAAGCTAAATTCTTAGATTCCTGGAGAAAAATAGTAAAAGAAACTGTCTGGGAATATTGTGATAAACATAATCTAAGAAGACCAAATCGATGTACAACAGTTCAACCAGCCGGGACTAAGAGTCTTCTTACGGGAGCAGCTCCAGGATGGCATCCTCCAAAGGCTCAAAGATTCATAAGAAGAATAACTTTCAGAAAAAATGATCCAATCGCTTTAGCCTGCATGGATTATGGTTACTCAGTTGTTCCATCTCAATCTGATAAAGATGAAAATGGTTGCTTGCTCGATAATCCATTTGATCCAAGATGTACAGAATGGTTAGTTGAAATCCCTACAGAAGTTAGTTGGGCAAATATAGACGGAGCAGACCAAATAGACATCAATAATTTCTCAGCATTAGCTCAATTTGATTTTTACATGCAAGTGCAGAAATTTTACACAGAGCATAATACCTCTGCAACCGTAGAATTTAGAGAAAATGAAATCGAGGATTTAGCTAAGGCTATTCATAATGCAATAGAAAATAATGAGGGATATATTTCAGCAGCATTGCTGGCTAGATTTAGTGCTAACGCTACTTTCCCGAGATTACCCTTTGAACCAATAAGTAAAGAGGAATATATATCATTGCAGAATAAAGTAATAGAAAGGAAAGTAAATAACGATTTCTTTGACGCTCTTAATAAATATGATGTTGGAGAACTATCTGAAGCAGGACCAGCAGGTTGTGATTCAGATAAGTGTCTACTCCCTCTGGCTAAACCCAAAGATTAATTTTTGAATTATTTGTAAAAAAAAAATATAAATTAGTTTTTAAAAATTTAATTTATGGCTACCTCTTAAATAGGGACATAAATTATTTATGACATTAAGCTTAAATATCGGGAAGTTATTTAATGATTCCTCTAGTCATGCTTTAGTAGATGAGCTAAGAAAAAGGAACTCAGAAGAAGATATCTTAGATTTTGAGGAAAAATTTAACTCCAAAAACGAAAAAAATCTACATGTTTATATATGTAGATTTCTAAAAAATAGATCAATATCAAGAGGTCTAGCCTCTAGATGGTTAATAACAATAATTGAAAACAAAGAATCAAAAATTGATGCCTTGCAAAAATTAAATGATTAGGTCAGCCCTGATAGTCTCCACAGAGCAATTCCAAAAATTGAGAATCCCATGATAAAAGTAAAAGCCAAAGCATTTACCAATTGAACCTTATCATTCATTCTGTTTGCGAATGGCAATAATTGAGCAAATAATGGAGTCTCTTCAACTATTGCGGATTTTTTTACTGTAGGTTTTTTGCTTCTAGAAAACATAAAACAAATTTTATAATCTTAAGAATTTTACATTTAAAAGTTCTTTAAAAAAAAAATACTTCTCAAAAACGAACAAAATGTAACCTGTGAGAAATTAAGCCGGGATTATGATAAATATTTTTATCAGAAAGCAAATCTGTCATTAATATATTAAGTTTATTTATTAAAAACCTAGACAAATAATTTTAATGGATGTTATTATAAATTTGTAGCAACCGCTACCAAAGCGTTCAACTTGCGTATAGCAAGCCGCAAATCGACTTAAGCCATGGAACGGGGACTTAAGCGAAACCGGAGCTAAAAAAATGACTCTAATTTACAGAGGACAAAAGTACGTCCAGAACAAAGAAGCCGCTAAAAAGCAGCACAATGAACTAACTTATAGAGGAAAAACTTATACAAGCTAGTTTATTTAACCATTAATAAAAAAGCCACTTTTAGTGGCTTTTTTATTATCCATTTTTAGACTAAACAATAACTTAATACTTCTCACAAGCATTCAAATAATATGATTCAATTGCATTTATATATTAGATAACAATGGCAGACCAAAAACCTTTATTTAAAGCACCATATGACATAAAAGATGTTAGTGCTCTTTTCGCCATTGTTGCCTTCGTTTTAATAATCGCTGCCATAGTTGGGAATAACTTATTTGGTTTATTTCAACAAAATGTCAACTTTGGTTGATTTTTTTGGAAGCAGACTAGATTTTTTGGACTCATTTTGTTGACTAAATTTGACTAAGAAGAGGTTGTTATAACGATTTAACTCATCATTATTAATAAAAATTCCTATCTCAAACTAGTTTCTTGAAATAATTTTTAAATCTTTGAATTTATAGACTGTGACTAATTTCTTATGTTATAGTTTTTAAGTTCAATAAAACTGAAGAACCCTTTGGAGGGGTGGTCGAGTGGTTTAAGGCTCTAGTCTTGAAAACTAGCGTGTCTGCAAGGGCACCGTGGGTTCGAATCCCACCCCCTCCGTAATCCACGACTGACTTTTAAAAGTACAACTCCTTCTAGGAGTTTTTTTTATTTTCTTGAAAATAGATTAGTTCCTTAGAATTCCCCTCTGTTACCGTATATTGGAGAACAAAAACGGTCATATTTCGGTCATAATATTTAAAACGGTCATAAGCGGTCATATCAGAATAGAGTATTTAAATTTTTGACAATCGATCTACAATAAAGGGCAATTAGCTCTTTTTAAATTGAAGTTTTTTCTAACAATAATAATTTCTATTTTTATTTTTCCTCAATATCTATTATCAAGCCAATTTGGTTTAAATATGGGTGAGACAAAGAAAGATATATCTAATAAGGGTGTTTCTCTCAAAGATGATGGGAATTATTGGTATACGACAGAAGAGCTTCCAAAAGGCAACTCTAAATTAACTAAATATGATTTATTAATAACCCCAAAGTCAGGACTTTGTAGGATATTGAGCCATTCAGATATTATGTATTCAAATTCCTTTGGAGATCAACTCAAAAGCGAATATGAATTTTTTGAAAAAGCATTAACAAAAAAATATGGTGACAATGAAAAATATGATTTTGTTAAAAGAGACAGTATTTGGAATGATGCTAAATATTGGATGATGGGATTATTAAAAGAAGAAAGATACCTTACAGCTTTTTGGAATAAAGAAATTGGCTCTAATCTTCCTCAAAATAATATTAAAAACATATCAGTTAACGCAATCGCAACTAGTAGTGAAGAGGGATACATATCTTTGAATTATGAGTTTTTAAATATAAATGAATGTGTGTCTGAATATAACGAGTCTTCAACAGATAACATCTAAAATTAAATGAAACGCTAACTACTTGCAAAATCCTGTTGATATTTATTAAATTAATCTCTTCAAAAAACGGGTATATTTCGGTCATATTTGTTCCTTAGATGCTATCTAATCAACTGCTATCACTTAATATCTTATAGTCTTGAAAACTAGCGTATCTGCAAGGGTACCGTGGGTTCGAATCCCACCCCCTCCGTTCAAATAAAGATAACCAAATGACAAGAACGCTTTTCTGAAACGTTTTTGTTAGGATAAATTTATTTAGATTATGAGTAAAGGATTTGCCACAGATAATTTAATATCCAAAAAATCGAAAAAAAAAGTTATTTCAAATGAACCGCAAGGAAGATTAATATCTTGGTCTCCTTGGCCACCAGCTAATTTTCAAACACGATATCCTGCTTTCCCTTTTGTTCTTACAATATTGATTATAGTAATCGGGCAATGGTACATTTCTCTACTCAGGTGACCCGAAACTCTTCTTTAATTTTAATTAGGATGAATTAAGTTTGAGAATTTATTTTGTTTTTTTCAATTTTATTATTTGCCCACCTTCAAGCGGCAATCATCCCAATATTATTAGGTATTAGATCGATCAATAAATACAAACATATAAGCAAGAACAAATTGATACCTTTCGGATTTATTTTTTTAGGATTGGCATCGATTTCTGAAATGATAGATCATACCCAAACATCTTGGATTTATGTAGATCATTCCTCTTTATTTAATTGGATATTTTATTCTTTCCTATCTTTAGGTCTAACATGTTTATCGATATCAGTTATAAAAAATAAATTTATTCAAACAACTAATTTTTGTATTTCTTTATGTTCAATAATCTCATATTTTTTATTTGATAAATCTATTGCTCTTCTTTTTCAAGTAATAATAAGTATCCATCTAATTATTAATTGGCAAAGAGTTTTTAAAGATTGGCTTTTTATCCTTTACCCAATATTTGGTATTTTTTTTACGACTTTCTTTGGAACAAGGCTATCAATTAGTGGCGATCAATTTTGGCATGTGTTAATAGGCCCATCTGGATCAATTAGCGTTCTAACCTTTTATTTAGTATTAAAGAGATCGGGCAAGAAATTAACTTAAGATTCTTATGAAAATATTTGTATTTACAAGTTTTATAGTGTGCTTAGTCATAATAATCTCTCCAGTAAGAAACCTTGCTGATACGGCGCTTGATGTGTACATGAATGATTTTTATTCTAAATCGAATGAAGCTAGCAAGATTCTTAAAGAACTCGAAAATAGTCTAAAGGAGGGATCAAGAAAAAAAGTATGCTCTAGGCAAAGAGAGGCAGCAAGATTAGGTCTATTAGCTAATAAATCATTAATCAAAGCCTTTGAAATAGAGGGAGCTAATCCACCAATGCAAGCAATAAAGGCAAGTCAACAAAGATGGGAATCTATTCTGAATGAGTGCTGAAGAAAGTAAGTAAATCTATAAATCTTTTTAAATTTGCATTCTTACAGATTTACTAATTAAGGGAATTTCAGGTTCAACTCCATAAATACATTGAGAAATCGAATAAATAAAAATACATAGTGTAAATATAAAAATTATTGAGCCTAATTCAACTATGGGAAATATTCTCACGATATATGAAATTATTATTAAAGCAATATCAATTAATAAAGCTTGGCATGCGTTATATCTAACGAAATAGGGAACATTTGGATTTCTTACTAATCCAGCAAACAAAATTATAAATAATAAAAAACTACCTAAAGGCAAAGATTTTTCAATTATTGCTATCGGAAAAGTTAGTAATAGTAGTATTTTTAAAAATGAATATTTAATGAACAAATAATATCCAAAAGGTATTGATGCCTTTAATGGCAAAGTATACAAAAATACTGATGAGAGTCTTTGGAATATCTGATTCAATATAATATTGAAGTTTCGTATTCATATCTTAACCTAATTTTTTGAACTTAATAAAAAGACTTACTTTCAAAAAAGTCAACTTTGGCAGATGGTTATTAAATATTAGATAATTGATTCAGGTTCATAATTCAAAATGCGCATCCTACATACAATGTTGAGGGTTGGAGATTTAGATAAATCCATTGATTTCTACGTCAATAGATTAGGGATGAATTTATTGAGAAAAAAGGATTACCCTCATGGAAAATTCACTTTGGCATTTGTTGGTTATGGCTCAGAAAAAGAAAACTCAGTAATTGAATTAACTTATAACTGGGACAAAAAGTCTGAAGACTATGAGCTTGGAGATAAATATGGTCATATAGCTATTGGAGTAAAAGATATTCATCTAATTTGCCAAGGATTAGAAAAAAATGGTTGTAAAATAACAACCAAACCTAAAACAATGAAAAACAGTACTACTGTCTTAGCTTTTGTTGAGGATCCTGATGGTTATAAAATTGAACTTATTGAAAGAGATTAAAAGCTCATAAGTTTTTAATTAAATAAACAAATAACTAAATTTTAAAAAGATTGAATTATCAAATATATAGTTTTCAATTGACGAAAAAATACCTTTAAGATCACATTGGATGGATTCTGCAGTTTCAATTATTGTAAAAGATTATTCCTAAGACGAGGAATTATTAAAAATAAAAAATTTTAAACAATCTATTTAAAATCTAAATAGAATTTGTAGACAATCTATTTAGATTTATATATCATAGAATTATCTTATAAAGCTTATGCCTAGTAATTGGTCAAAAATAAGAGATGAATGGCTTGATAGAACCGCAATTGCGAAAGATGATGCTAAATGGGCATTAGAAGCTTTAATTAATTCTGAAGAAGAGTTATTTGAAATAGAACAAAAAATAAAGAATAGAGAGGACGCTATAAGCCAAGTAAAATTTTTGAAGAAAAAGGTTAAAGAAACTATTTCCTCTAAAGAAATTAGTCTCGATGATATTGCATTAAATACTTCAAATTCAAACAAAGTACAGATCTCAGTACCATCAAATCTTACTTATCTTTTGAAAGTTTGGGCCGCAGCAGAAGGAAGAGATCTATCAAGTGTTGCTTTTCAATGTTTAGAAACTGGTATAAGGGAAATGAAAAGCAAAGGTTCAATACCTTCAATAGCAGTAAATAGATATGACTCGGCCTGTCAAAAGAGGATTGCACTAGCAGAAGTAAACAATCTATTGGAGAAATACGAATTTGCTCAGGATGAAATCAAATAATTATGAATAACAGAAAAATCATTAAAGGATACAAAACATTAATATCATCAAAATTTAATGTAGATACTTCTGTAGATAAATCAAAAGATGGAATAATTTATACTCTTTATTCTGATGCATTTAATTCACTTAAAGTTGGTTTTGCTGAAAATGATAGGGTACTAGAAAAAAAATTATCAAGTGAAGCATTGATATTATTGGATATGAAAAAAGGCAAAAAGAAAGATCTATGTTTATTAATAACCACTCTAAATGAACTTGGCATCAAATATTCAGACAATTTTTATTTCAAATACTCAGGTTCTTTAATGAAACATTTATCTACTTTAGGTTGGCCTGTTGGAAGATCACTTTATAAACAAAGAAAGATTAAAAAAGAACTTGTATGTGCATAAATTTAAATGTAATCGCACTCTAAAGTTTCTCTGGTTTCTCTATTTGTAATTGGATTAGTTCCAGTAGCACTTTCACAAAATTTCCTAATAATATCTTTTGGCAAAAAAACATTTGTGAAGTCTGCGCCTTGTATCTTTACATTTTCAAACTGGGTACTATAAGCAAAAGAATCCTCCAAGTTAGTATTTGATAAATCTGTTCCATCTAAAACAGCCGAGTCTAAAGTTACTTCTCTTAAGTTTGAGTTACTTAAATTAGTATCTTTCAATTTTGCTCCATAGAGAGTCGCATTTTGGAGCTCACAACCTGACAAATTTGCGTCTTGTAAATCAGTCAAATAGAAAGTTGCTCCTTTTAAATCAGATCCAGAAAAATCAACCCCTACTAAAGATTGTTTACCATAATCCAACGCAGCGAAGCTTCTAGAAGGGAGGGTTAAAACAACTATTAAAAAAGTTAAAATTATAAATCTCATTTATTTGAATAGTATTTCAATAAATTCTAACTTCTTAAGCTGAAATCTAAAAATTAATTATTTACTGAATGCTATATTTATTGAAATAGCAAATCACGAAATAGGTTTTGGATATAAGTCCTTATGATGCAATTGTTGTTGGTTCTGGAGCAACAGGAGGAATAGCAGCACTTACATTAGCAGAACAAGGGATCAAAGTTTTAGTAATAGAAGCAGGGCCTCAAGTTAAAAGGGATGAAGCTAGTAATCATGAGCCAAAAAGTACATTAAAAAGATTATCAGGAGTCATAACAAAAAAACATGCTAATCAGTGCCAACATCCTGGTTATTGGAAAAATAATCCTGACTTATATTCAAATGAATTGAAACATCCTTATGACTTCCCAAAAAAAAAGCCATTTCTTTGGACACAAGGTAAACAATATGGGGGGAGATCATTAACTTGGGGAGGCATAACATTAAGACTTTCCTCAGAAGACTTTCATCCGGCTAAAAAAGACGGATTCGGGCCAAACTGGCCTATTTCATACGAAGAAATTTCCCCGCACTACGATTTTATTGAAAATTTCTGCGGAATTTATGGACGAAAAGATGATATCAAGGAGGTCCCAAATGGTAATTATATTGGTGAAATTCCTCTTACAGAAAACGAAAATGTTTTTGGCAACAAAGTTAAATCAACATTAAACTATCCATTTATCCAATCAAGAGGATTTGACCGTAATTCATCTGTAAAAGAAAAAAATTGGCCCAAGTCCTCGAGCGTAGGAAGCTCTTTAAAAAAATCTTTAGATACTGGAAATGTACAAATAATCTCTAATTACCTAGTGGAGTCTTTTGAGATTAACAAGATAACAGAGCTTGCCTCAAAACTTACGATTGTAAACCAAGAAAATGGACACAAAGAAATATTGGATTGTGATTTGATTCTTCTTTGCGCATCAACAATTTCAACACTGAGAATACTACTGAACTCAGAATACAAATCAAATTCCTCAGGGTTTAAAGATAATTCAGGGAAATTAGGTAAATACCTAATGGATCACATATCTATCTGTAGATTTTTTTCAGTCCCAAAAGCAAAAAACTCGGATAATTCACTAGATAATCCTCCCGATCTTTCTGGAGCAGGCAGCTTCTTTATTCCTTTTGGTTCAAATTTACCAGAAATTGACGACATAAATTTCCATAGAGGTTATGGAATCTGGGGGGCAATTGATAGATTAGGGATACCTAAATTTTTACAAAAAGACGCAAACAAATCCATTGGCTTTCTTATCGCCCATGGTGAAGTCCTTCCTAGAGAGAAAAACTCAGTTTCTCTCTCAAGAAAAACAGATGAATGGGGAATACCAATTCCCTACATTGAATTCGAATGGAGCGAGAATGAGTTAAATATGGCAAAACATATGGAAAAAACAATACAAAAATCAGTCAAAGCTGCAAATGGGAAAATAAAAAATTTTGATGAACTAATGAATATTCCATTAGGGAGTTTATTTACAAAAAATTTGATAGCACTTTCAGATAGTCCTCCTCCTCCTGGATATTATATTCATGAGGTAGGGGGAGCACCAATGGGGTTAAATGAAGAAAATAGCGTAGTTGATAAATTTAACAGATTGTGGAGATGTAAGAATGTACTGGTACTAGATGGAGCATGCTGGCCCACATCATCTTGGCAAAGCCCCACACTTACAATGATGGCCTTGAGTAGAAGAGCCTGTTTAAATATTAAAAAGACTTAGAGGGTGTAAATAATTGATTTAAATAAATTTCTGAGACAGAATTATCTGTACAACCGTTTTGAACGAGAAAAGTAGCTAATGCTGAATTTATAAGCTTATATTGATCCCAAGTCGGATTACTTAATACGAAATCTTTCATAGTGTTATAAAGAGTTTCTGAAAGCTCTGTTTCTAATGAGACTTTATTAGAAGAGCACTCTACGAGTTTCTTACCAATTAAATTTGTTTGGTTGATTTGATCCATAAAATTTTTTCTACATCAACAATAATGATATTTTTCTCTAAAAATATCAAGAAAAATTTTCTGGTAGACTTTTCAAATTATCAAATAAGACTCATGTTATATGTAGGTTTTTAAAAAACTTCTTTTTCAAATAAGGAAATTGAATAAATCTTAAAAAAAAGTCAACAATAATGTTGAAGTCCTGTTTTTTTTGAAAAATACTGCCATTTCTAATCCAGTGTGGATTTGGACGTGGAAAACAACCTGCAAATTGTGGAAAACCTAGGTCAAAATACTTTCACGATTTTACATTAAGAATACTTATATATACTGAGTCTATTAAGACTAGGTCGAGAAAGAGACAGGTGATTCATTGATTTCAACGGATTTTCTTAAGATTTAGTCTTTATTAGGCAAGCGAAGCGTAACAGGTCCTAAAGGATGTTTTAAATTTGGATAAATACTATGGTGATGGTGATGGTGATGGTGTTTATGTTCATGTTGATGAGCCTCTATATGTTCATGTTCTAAGTAATCACCTCCTCCTGTGTCTGATTTTTCATGATTATGAGTTGGTATTTGATTTTGTATTTCACAAGCACCATTACATTCAGGATCACATAAATCACAGCTGATACCCAAGCCCTCTACATGGTCATGATGACTTTCTTGGACCATTCCAACTTCTTTTTCAAAGCCAAATAAATTTGATCTATATTTACAAGTTGAGCAATTCATAAAATTATTACCTTCGTTATTAAGAATCTCTTCAATCCTTTCTACAAAAGTGTCGACCACATAAGACTGCGACGAAAGATATTTTGCATGTATAAATGAAATATTTGGATTATTAATCGCGACTAAATCACTTTGCCTTTTTATTCTTGTAACAAGGACACCTGAGAAAAGGAAATAAGGGAAAACAATTATATTTTTAAAACCAAGTCTCACAACATTTTTCAAGCCAGGTTCAACAAGGGGGAAAGTTACTCCAGAAAAAACTGTTTCCCCCCACCCTAATCCAATACCCTCTACGATCATTCTCGTAATTTTTGAAACATTGGAATTCGCATCTGGGTCAGAAGAGCCTCTACCGACAACAACTAATAATGATTCCTCAGGTTTGAGATTATTATTTTGTTTAAATACATCTTTTACTCTTTCACAAGCTGCACTAATCATTAAATTATTAATACCTAATTCTCTTCCATAAATTATTTCAATTCCTGTGTTACTTGAATAATTCATGAGCAGGCTAGGTATATCATTTTTTACATGACCAGCAGCGAAAAGCATTGCAGGTATGGCAATTACTTTTTTTATAGAAAGATCTTTTAACTTGTCTAAAGCATCAACAATCGAAGGTTTAGCAAATTCCAAGAAACCATACTCAACTAAAAAGTTTGGATATCTTTTTTGGATGAAATTAGTTAATTCTTGAAATTCAGTAATGGCTAGTTTATTTCTACTCCCATGTCCACAGATAAGTATCGCGACTTGATTATTTAACTTCAAATCTAAATTATCCAAATTCAAATTATTACTTATACCATAATAGTAAAGAACAATATCATGTAGTGAAAAATAATAATAACTTGCTTGAAGTTCCAAATATCAACTCAAAGGATGCAAATTTAAAGAAATTAATTTATGACGTGGATGAATCCTTATTTAATGAAGATAACTATTCTTTCGAAAAATTCGAGCACCTTTGCGTGTGTAGTGGAGGTACAACTTCTAGCTGTGCAAAAAATGGTTTTACAACTCTTGATCTAAGAAAAAATCACAGCAAAATTCATCTAGATAGAAAAACCAATTTAGTAACAATTGGAGGTGGTGTAATAATGGGGGATCTATTAAATCATTTACAAAAATATAATCGAAGTTTTCCAATCGGACTTTCTAAACTTCCTGGAGCAGGCTATATACTTACTGGTGGAGTAAGCCCACTTAGTAGAACCTACGGATTAGCAATTGATAATATTGAATCAATAAAAGGTTTCTTGGGTAATGGCACATTTATTTCTTTAAAAAAAAATCAAATAAATCCAGAAGAACAATTGATTTGGGAAGCAATTAAAGGCGCAGCACCCTTCTTTTCTATTATTACTGAAATAGAACTTAAGACTATCCAATCTAATTCAATTAAGGTTATTGAAGGATTTGTAAATCTAAATGAACTTACAGAAATAATAAAACTATCAGAGGAATTTCCTGAAAATATTAGTCTTCAATGGATTTATGCCCAAAAAATTTACATATATATTTTTGCTGAACTCAAAAATAATTTAGAGGATAAAAGAACAGAAAAATGCCTAATGCTTCTAGACAAATTCCCTACTCTAGGAAAACAATTTTATGAAAACTTTAACAAAATAAATTTCTTCCCTAAGGAATTAAATTTATATGAGCTGAATGCAAATAACCATTCTGAGGTAATTAGTCTTCTTGGAGAAGATTTAAAAAATGATATCCCAATTTTCATAAAATGTTTAGATGAAATAATGGATAATAAACCTAATAATTCCTGTTACATTGCTTCTCAACAATTAGGTTGCAAAACTAAAAAGTTAAATCATGGCTCAAGCTTTTTTGTTCATAGAAAAAGCACATGGAAACCATGGATATATGCATCATGGAAAAAAAATGATCTTCAAGAAAAAGAAGTCGCTTTGGAATGGATTTATAAATCGTGGAGCAAGCTAAAAAAGTTTTATCCAAATATTCACTTAGCCCAATTGCATAATCATTTGAATTCTCATGATGAAGAAATTACATTAGCATTTGGAGATAGAATGAATGAATTAAAAACTTTAAAGAATATTTTTGACCCACAAGGTATTTTGCCTCCTTTATGAGGTAACTTCTTAATTATAAAGAAACTTAAAATGTCAAATTTCTCAAGATATTTATCCAAAAATTGGTTAGATGATCCAAAGTCAAATATTCTCTCAGGCTTAGTTGTTGCTTTTGCAATGATCCCAGAAGCAATTGCTTTTTCAGGTATAGCTGGTGTAGATCCTAAAGTTGGCCTTTTTGGTGCATTTTGCTTATCTATAACAATTGCGATTGTTGGAGGAAGAAGGGGGATGATCACTTCAGCTACAGGTTCAACAGCTCTTTTGATGACTGGACTTGTTGCTTATGGAGAATCACAAGCTCCTGGATTAGGAGTCCCATATCTTATTGCAGCTGGAATATTAACTGGAATTTTCCAAATTCTTTGGGGATATTTAAGACTTGCCTACCAAATGCGATTCGTGCCAACGGGAGTATTAAGTGGATTTGTAAATGCACTGGCACTTTTAATATTTCAGGCACAACTGCCTCAGTTAGGAATAGGTATTAAAGAATCAAAAGGATTAATTGAACCAACTTTGAGTCAGTATCCAGTTAACTCTCAGATCCCAGTAGTTTGGATTCTTGTAATCCTAGGATTAATAATTATCTATGGGCTTCCAAAAATCACAAAAGTAGTCCCATCTCAACTTATCGCGATAGTAGTAATTACTCTCATAAGCATATTCTTGAATCTAGATGTCCCAACAGTTATCGATTTGGGTAAATTACCTGATGGATTACCAAGTATTTCTCTTCCTTTTGGATCAATAGAAAATGGGAAAGTACCTTTTAGTCTTGAAACATTAGGAATTATTTTACCGACTTCACTTGCAATATCTCTCGTGGGTTTAATGGAAACCTTTTTAACTCAAGACATTTTAGACGATGTAACTGATACAAGTTCTAATAAAAATAAAGAAGCAAGAGGACAGGGAATTGCAAATATTGTGGCATCCTTATTTGGTGGGATGGCAGGATGTGCCTTAGTTGGGCAATCTGTTATGAATACTGAAAATGGTGGTAAATCTAGATTATCAACTCTCTCCTCTGGTATATCTCTACTAATTATGATTATCCTCTTGAAGACTTGGATTGGAGCAATACCAATGGCTGCTTTAGTAGCAATCATGATAACGATTGCGATAAGTACAGCAGATATAAATGGATTAAAAAATATTAGAAAGATACCTAAAAGTGATACTGCAGTAATGCTTATGACTTTTGCGGTTACAATGCTGACGAAACCTCATAATCTTGCACTTGGAGTTATTGCTGGAGTTGCATTAGCTGCAATCCTTTTCAGCAGAAAAGTCGCAAAAGTTATAACTGTCTCAAGAGCTAAAGAAAATAATTTGACTACCTACAAAGTAAAAGGACAATTATTTTTTGTAAGTAAAATTTATTTCTTACAAGGATTTGATATTCATGAACATCCAGAAAATATTGTAATTGATATGTCTTTAGCTCATATTTGGGATCAAAGTGGAGTTGTTGCTCTTGAGCAAATTATTAGAAAGTTCCAGAATGGTGGTTCTAAAGTGGAAATTTTAGGATTAAATAAAGAAAGTCTTAACTTATTTGAAAGACTAGGTGGTATGGAAAGCGCTCATTAAAAAAAGTTAATTAAGACTAACTTGTTGATAACAGAACCAAAGCCATTGTTGAAAAAGCAAATTCCTATGAGACCTCCAAGCGGTTTTTGAACTATTTGGATCAAAATTTTTAGGAGGAGGAACATCTCCCTTTTCTTTGTCTCTTTCAATTTCACTAATAATTCTATGCACCGTATATTCAGGATGACCTAAATGCATAAGTTGTTTTTGATCATTAGATTCAAATATTGTATATCCAACGTTTTCTCCATAAGCCAACAAATTCAATTTCCCTTCTTTTTGGGCTTTCTCCATTTCCAAATCTGGTAATCCAGCAAATCTACTTTGAGGACAAATAAATTCATCATCTTGTGTACCCATCAAAGGGTGCCCAGGAACAAGACTTTTTAAAGGGAATACCCCAAATAATTTCCTATCAAAAACTTTCTTATCGACCCCTGCCAAATAAGCCAGGGCAAAGCCAGCCCAACATAATCCAAGGGTACTCGCACAAGAATTTCTGGCTTCATTTACAATTTTTACAAATTCGTTCCAATACTTAACCTCCTCAAAGGCTAGGTGTTCAATAGGTGCTCCAGTAATAATGACTCCATCTAACGGTTCTGGATTATTTGCTTCTTCCCAAGTAATGTATAGATTATTCAGATGATTAAGATCCCATGTTTTATAAGAGTGAGTTTTAAGCTTTATCCAAACTGGCTCAATTTGAAGGGGAGATAAACCAAGTGGATGTAGCAAGTTAAATTCATACTGTTTGCCTAGAGGCATGATATTTAAAATACCAATCCTAAGAGGACGTATATCCTGTCTTTTTGCCAATTCTGGTTCGATCCAAGATATATGATTTTTCTCAACATCACTAATCTTGTGATAGTTACTAGGAATTATTAAAGCCAATAAATCTCCTTTCCTATGTGATTTGTGAAAGTGCTTGTTCGAAATCTGCTTTTATATCATCAATATGCTCAATTCCTACAGAAACTCTTACCATAGTGGGAGTAACACCTGCAGATAGTTGTTCTTCTTCAGATAATTGCTGATGAGTTGTTGAAGCAGGATGAATTACTAATGTTTTTGAATCCCCTACATTAGCAAGATGGCTCGCTAATTTTAAGGAATCAATAAACTTTACTGCATTTTCATAACCCCCATTGAGAGAGAACATAAGCATGCAACCCATTCCCCTTCCAGTAGTATATTTTTTGGCACTAGGGTAATATGGATCAGATTCTAGGCCAGGATAATTAACACTACTTACATTAGAATTAGAATCTAGCCACTTTGCTAATTCAAGAGCATTAGAAGTTTGTCTTTCTATTCTTAAACTGAGAGTTTCCAAACCCTGCAATAGCAGGAAAGAATTAAAAGGACTTTGAGCTGATCCCCAGTCTCTGAGGCATTCAAGTCTTGCTCTTAATGCAAAAGCTATATTTCTATTATCAGGTACTCCCAAAGATTTGCAGATATCACTATTGAAACCAAAAGCGTCCCAATGAACGAGCCCATGATAAGCAGCGCTTGGCTCACTCATTAGTGGAAATTTACCATTTCCCCAATCAAAGGTTCCGGCATCAACAATAACCCCTCCGATACTTGTTCCATGACCACCGATCCATTTTGTTGCACTTTCCACAACAACATCGGCTCCAAAATCAATTGGTCTTATTAAAGCACCACCAGCACCAAGGGTATTATCCACTATTAAGGGAATACCATTTTCCTTCGCCAAAGCAGAGAGTCCCTCAAAATCTGGGATGTTGAATCGAGGATTTCCCATTGATTCGACATATATTGCTTTGGTTTTATCATCAATTTTATTTCTAAAACTATCGATACTATCGCCATCTGCAAATTTAACTTCTATTCCTAATCGTGGAAATTGTACTTTAAATTGATTGTAGGTCCCACCATATAGAAAAGAAGTAGAGACAAAATTATCCCCTGCAGTCATACAGTTCACTATTGCCAAGAATTGAGCAGCTTGACCTGAGGATGTTGCAAGTGCTGCCATACCCCCCTCCAAAGCTGCCATCCTTTTTTCGAAGACATCTGTGGTGGGGTTCATAAGTCGAGTATAAATATTTCCAAATTCTTTTAATCCAAAAAGATTAGCTCCATGCTCTGCATTATCAAAAACATAGGAACTAGTTTGATAGATGGGTACTGCTCTAGAATTTGTGGTTGGATCAGGAACTTGGCCTGCATGTAACTGAAGTGTCTCGAACTTTTGGTTGCTCAAAATTTTTTAATAATCCTATTATCTATTTAACTTAGAAAAGTCCAAAAAAAAAACAAAAAAAAGATAAATATTTATAAATCCTTTTTTAATGAGGGGTAATTATCTTTCATATATGTACTCAAATCCTCTTTTATGGCAGATCTGAGTTTCTCAATATTTGCAGATTCAATTATTGGAAAAGTTTTATTAGCCTCAGGATCTTTTTCAGTAATTGATTTCCAATTCTTACCAACATCTTTTTCAGAGTTGTTTAAAACTTCATCAAAGTTGAAAACCTTATCATTAATTTTAGCATCAAATTCGATAAAAGCTTTATTTATAAGCTCTTTTCTATTTTCGAACAGCTTCTTAGCTTTTAAAGTATCTGGAAGACCCATAACTGGTTGTAATTCCTTAAGAAGTTTTATTTCCTCTTCAATTAAGAGTGTCCAAACACCATATTTATTTTTTGGAAGATTAGTATTACTAAAAATATTAATTTCATCGAGGTAAAAACTTAACCATAGATAATAAGATTTTTCTTCAATAGTTTTTTTAACTGATATCTTTTTATTTTGGATCTTTGGGAGTAACTTTTCTGCCTTCTTTAAAAACTGTCTGTCTTCTCTTTCTAAATTTATTAATCCCCATCTTTGACTGTAGTCCCATAAATCTTCGTATTTTGTTAAGTCTTCTTGATTCCAACCAAGAGCTTTAAGTTCATGAGAACGATGAGTTAATTCCTTTTTCAAAAAAAACCTTTTAAACCATAATAATTCTAACCCTGCAATCAAGATTAGTAAATAAATTAAGAACTTTGCTTTCTAGCAAATTAGAAAAATAATCAATTATTAAAATATTTATTAATAATTTTCAATACATTGATATAACTAGGATTTTTTTTATAAATTTTATTACTAAATTTATTTGTTTTAAGGGCGTTATGTTGTTTGTCAATAAATAATTTCTTATAAAAGTTTTCAATATCATCAAAAAGATAATCTCCTTTTAATTTTTCATTTAGTTCGAAAGATAATTCAGATTTCACAGATTCTTGACAAAAATTAGTGATTTCTTCTGAACTAATTAAAACCTTATAAATTTCTTTTTTTTCTTCTGAATTAGCATTAAAGCATAAATAAATCAGATTAATCATTGAACAATTGTTATTTTTAATTTTGAATTCTTTATAAACGTCTGGCCAAAATTTTAAAGATTTTAGACCTTCTAAACCTCCTTGACTAAGAGAGTATTTATTACACCAATTCACAAATTCTGAAACATCATTTGGACATCTGTTGAGTTGCAAAAGCATATCTGATAAAACTTGTCCTGCTTGAAAATTCCGTGTTGGCTTACCTTCAGTTGGTAGAGTCATACTCCCTAAGACATCAGCCTTAACAGCATTTAATTGAGAAAAAGTATAATCTCCTTTTTCACAAAATTTATCATTAATTATTTCCCTTGCACTAATTATTTCTTCACCATAACCAAGTTCTTTTAATGAAAGATATTTATTCTCTAATTTATTTTCTTTTCTAACTTTTTTTGATACTGATGCGGCCTGATCTAAACATTGAGTTAACAAAATCGTATTAATGGTAGGCAGCATCCCTGGCTTATCGGAATGAAAGTTATTTACAAAACCTGCAAATATTGATGAGATATTTTTTATTGATTTTATATATTGACATTCAATATTGTGAACTCCAGGAGAAACTTGAATTTTCGGTGATAATTGATTCAAAATGCGTGCTCCTATTAATGCTGTTAGCGCATCAGGATGGCAGAAATTTGCAGTAAAACTATCATTAGGATTTCGTAAAGCTCCGTGACGATGAAATCCTGTAAAAAAAGCTAAATTTGGATATTTATTGCAAAGAATAAAAGGGTTTTTATTTTTATTATCAATACAAAAAGAACCGACTAGACATCCAAGAACCACATTTTCTCTTTTTAAATTTTTTCTGAGTTCTAAAGCATTTTTAACATCATCTTGTATGTGATTACTATTTGAAGCAAGAATAACTATCTCACAATTCAAGAGAAGATCTTTTAGATCAAAAGACTTTATTTTTCCCTCTGAAGAATAATTTCCCATTCTCTTAATCTTTTCAATAATCTCATTATCCATATCAGAAATAACATCATTTGAGAAAGCACCTAACAAATCTCTATCTTCCCTAGGAGCCAAGAGAATATTATTTGATTTTCCATGCATAGCACAGTTATATGCTAATGATGCGGGATACAAACCAACACTGTAAAATCCAACTTTGCTATTCTCTATATCTTCAATAAATGAATAAAAATATTTTTCATCTTTGATGTTTTCTATGAAATTATTGTTCATTTTTGGAAACTCTTGATAATTTTTTTAATTTCTTACGCATACCAACATTTTTCTACATTAAAGCAATTTTTGACCATAGCAAATTATTTATTGAAAATATTGAGTTTTTTAATTTATAATTTCTGAGAAAGTTGAAATTAAAAAAAAATAATTATAAATATGAAATATATAGAAAGTAATTTAAATGAACAAAAACAATTAATTTCTTCTAAAAATCTCTTATTTATTCAAGACATTGACGGAGTTTGTATCCCTTTAGTTAAAGATCCAATGACTAGAGAATTAGAATCAAAATATATCTATGCAGTAAAAGAATTTGCCGAGGAATTCTTTGTATTAACTTGCGGGGAACATGAAGGTCCAAGAGGAGTTAACAGAATAATAGAGAGGAGTTTAAGGAGTACTACTGAGGCTAAAAACAAAGAACTATATTTAAGAGGTCTAGCTGCCTGTGGAGTAGAGTATCAAGGCAGTAATGGTGAAATAAGTTTTGAAGGAGTCTCAGAAAAAGAACTAAGTTTTTTATCTAAAGTACCTAGTTTAATAAGACCAAAATTTAATTTTATAGTTAAGAATATTTTTCCTGAACTTAGCCAAGAAGATATCAATTTTCACGCAGTAAAATCAATATGTGAAACACGCTTCTCGCCAACGATTAATTTCAATAGTCTATTTGATTTAGTTCATGAAGATTCTGATAAAAGAAAGCTTATTCAAATTAGTTTTGAAAAAATGATGAATGAAATCATTTTAAAAGCTGAATCCGAAGGCCTCAAAAACTCATTTTTCCTCCATATTTCCCCAAATTTAGGTAATAAAAATGGTAGAGAAACAATTAAACTTTCTTCTCAAGATGATATCGGATCAACAGACATACAATTACTTATTAAAGGAGCAGTTAAAGATTCTGGAGTTTTATTTCTTTTAAATAAATTTATTGCGGATAAAACTGGTAAAGCTCCTTTTGGTAGAAATTTTAATTTTAGAAACTCTCCAAATTCTGTTACGGAAAAAATTGATTTATGCAAAAGAACTATTCAAAAAGAAGATATGCCTTTGATTGTAGGAGTGGGTGACACAGTCACATCAAAAAAAAATAATGATGAAAAAAGTTATTCAAGAGGAGGAAGTGACAGGTCATTTCTAGAATTAATACAAATATTAGGTAATGAATTTGGGATTAAGAATAAAATAATTTTTGTAGATAGTAGTTCTGGTGAAGTTGAAAGACCCTCTACAAAAAAAACTGGTTTAATAGGGATCAGTGATGTTCATGACAATTTAAAATTTGACATGGTTTTTAAAAATGGTCCCAAAGAATACATAAGTTGGTTTATTGAACTTGCTAATGAGAGATCAAACTTTAAAAAAAATAGTTGACTTTTTTATTTTCGAATGACAATTTATAAATAATAGATTCATGAGAGAAAAATTCCCCACAATATATAAAGAACCTATAGAAACATTGCAAATTAACATAGGTTATAAATGCAATCAGGCTTGTAAGCATTGTCATGTCAATTCGAGCCCCCTAAGGACTGAACAGATGTCCAATGAAATGATATCTCTTATTCCAAAGATAATTGAAAAATACAAAATCAAGACTTTAGATATTACAGGTGGTGCGCCAGAACTTCACCCAAACTTTAAAAACCTAATAACCAGCTTGAAAACAAAACAAGTTGATATTATTGATAGGTGCAATTTTACAATTTTTTTTGAAGAAGGTTATGAAGATCTTCCTCAATTTCTTGCAAAAAATAAAGTTATAGTGACTGCTTCGCTGCCGTGTTATGAAAAAAATAATGTTGATTTTCAAAGAGGTTTTGGCGTTTTTGAAAAAAGTATTAATGCCATAAAAATTCTTAATGATTTAGGTTATGGAAAGAAAAAAAATGGATTACAATTAAACCTTGTTTACAATCCTGTAAGCCCAATTCTTCCTCCTTCTCAGGAAATATTGGAGAAGGATTATAAAAAAATTCTATTCGAAAAATACAATATCGTTTTTAATAATTTATACACAATAACTAATATGCCAATAAATAGATATGAAGAATCTCTTAGAAGAGAAGGGAAACTAAATACTTATTACAAATTACTAAAAGAAAATTTTAATGAAAAAAATTTAGAAAATCTAATGTGTAAAAAGACAATTAGCGTAAATTGGCTAGGAGAAATTTATGATTGTGACTTTAACCAACAGATAAATTTCCGAGAGAATAAAGGCCCAAAGACACTTTTTGATCTTTTGGATGAATCATTTACCTTTGACTACGGGGTAGCTGTAAAAGAACATTGTTTTGCTTGCACTGCAGGTGCAGGGTCAAGTTGTGGAGGGACTTTAAGTTAAAACCTGCTAAATGCAATTAGGGCAAATTGCTCTTACATTTAAAGAGGATTCAATTAGTTTAAAACCATTAACTTTTGCTGCAACTTTGCCTGCCTCTAAAACCTCATCATTTTCGAATTCCTCTGTTCTTCCACACCTAATGCAAATCAAATGATGATGATCCGGTGTGTCGTTACTAAGCAATTCATACCTGTGTCCACCCTCACTGAGTTCTAATTCATGAAGCAAACCCATTTGTACTAAAAGTCTTAAAGTTCTATAAATTGTTGCTAGTGAAACTTTGGAACTTGTTTTAACTAACTTTTCATGAACCTCTTCAGCACTAAGATGCTTTCCAGAGCCAATATTTTCAAATAAATTAAGAACCTTTAACCTTTGGGGAGTTAATCTCTTCCCATCTTTATGTAATCCATCACCAAGAGGAGATGTTATTACTTTGTATTGAGAGGATAATGACAAAATTAACCCTTGGCTATTCTCAATAATAACTCTAGATGAGAGTAAAACAACTTATTTATTTAAATGTTTACTAAAGTTCTTAAAAATATTATGTTAAATGTATCTTTATATGTAAATGATGAATGATCAAGAAATCTCTTCTGATAAATCATCAAAAGTAAACGCCTTGATAATTATTGATATTCAGGAAAAAATAATAAGACCAATTTTTAATAAGGATTCAATAATCAAAAACATTAAAAAGCTAATAAATGCTTACCAAATTTTAGAAGAACATATATTTATATCTGAACAGAACCCGCTCAAATTGGGAGTAACGATACCTGAATTATCACCCATAGCAGAATTTAGAAAATTTGAAAAAATGGAATTCAGCCTAGCTAAATTAGAAGATTTTTTAAAAGAACTTAAAGATAAGAAAATTACTAATTTGATAGTTTGTGGGATCGAAACGCATATTTGTATTCAACAAACAGTCTTAGATTGTATACAAAAAGGATTTGAAGTTATTCTCATATCAGATTCAACGGGAAGTCGAAATAGGGTAGATCATGAAATAGCATTACAAAGAATGACTCAGAGTGGAGCGATCTTAACTACAACTGAATCAATAATTTTTGAATTATGCAAAACTGCGGATAGAGAAGAATTTAAAGAAATTAGAAACATAATTATGAGTTAAAGAAAAATAAAGACTGGTTTGTTGTTTTGAGATAATTTAAAATTTAATTAGAGATAAATTTTAAGGGTTTATTTGAATATGAAATTAGTAACTGAAAACTTCCTTCTGGCAATATCTATTTTTTTTATTGGAACTTTATTGTCGATAATAATTTCAAAAGTTTCAAAAATATTTTTTAAAAAGATTTCCAAAAGAACAAAAACAAATTTCGATGATTTTATTTTTGAGGTGATCTCTGGAATTATAAAACCTATAGGTTTCCTCCTATCATTTTATTTTTCAATTGACTATTTTTTTACTGATGAAATAACTTTCATCTCTGTCTTATTGAATATTTTGAAATTATTTATATTAATAATCATCATAAAAGCTCTCAACAAAGTTTTAATAAGTTCTTTAACAGAATCGACCTCAAAAATTAATGATTCCTCAATAAGCTCGATGGTATCTTCACTAACTCCATTGATAAAAGCATTAACATGGACTATTGGCTCAATTTTTTTCTTACAAAATATAGGTGTTCAAATGACTGCTATTTGGGCTTTACTAAGTGCAGGAGGTATTGGAGCAGGATTAGCTTTGAAAGATCCAGTTCAGGAGTTCTTTGAATATATAACAATTTTGCTTGATAAACCTTTTCAAAAAGGTGAGTTTATAAAATCTGATGGAGTCCTAGGTATGGTTGAGAGAGTGGGAGTACGATCATCAAGGATAAGGAGTATTAATGGAGAAGTAATAGTAATGAGCAATAGCGCCCTAACAAATGGAATAATTTCAAATTACGCACAAATGGAAAAAAGAAGGTTAGTGCATAAATTGGGAGTTGTTTATGAAACCTCTCCAAAACTTATGAAATTGATTCCAATAATAATTAAAAAAATAGTTGAAGAGACAAAAGATGCGTCTTTTGATAGATGTCATTTCACAGATTTCGGCGACTTCAGTCTTAATTTCGAACTTGTTTATTACATTCCAACAAATAATTATCTCGCCGCAATGGAAGCTCAACAATCTATAAATTTAAGAATTATTGAGGAATTTGCTGTTAATAATATAGAGTTTGCATTCCCAACACAAACCTTAAATATTGAAAGTAACAAAGCCAAGTGATCTACAAATCTCTTCACTTAAAATCCAGAGTTTTGAAGCCAACTCAGCATTATTTGCCTCATCACTAACCTTACTTTCAACTAATTTATGTTTTTTAAAAGATATAAGTTTATTACTTAAATGTACGTAACCAATCTTATTTAAATTTGAATCAAAAACAATTTCAGAAAGTATCCTACCAGCATTTTCTATACTTTCAGAAATTCCTAAAATATTTTTTGCAGCTTTAGAAAAAATTAAATATCCAAAGAGATTAAAATGCTTACTGTATCTAAAAAAACCAAGATCATCATTTGGTATTACTAGACCAGGAGCCCAAGTAATTACAGAAATTTTACTAGAGGAAATTTTTAATTTTTTTTCAAGTTCTTTAGCAAACAAAATATTACATAACTTACTATTTTTATAAGCTTCATCAGCATTAAAATTTATAAATTGCCCAGTCACTTTTTTTCTTAAATTAACTAGGTTATTAAGTCCCGCTTTCTTTCCTATATTGCCACCTGAACTTTTGGGGTCGTGCACATCTGATGATGTAATAATGATTCTAGATTCTTCTTTATCTCTAATAAAATCTTTTAGGACACTTACCAAGTAAAAATGTGCAAGATGATTTACTGCAAAAGTAAGTTCTATGCCTTGTTTTGATACTTTAGGGTAAAAAGAACCTGTATATTGCAATCCTGCATTTAAAACAAGAACATCTAAAAAAATCTTTTTACTAATAAAGTAATCTTTAATTTTTTTAATATTCTCTAGATCTGAAAGATCACAATTTTCAATAATAGTTAAAAATTTACTAAGGTAATTTTTATCAAAATGTTTCTCGATTTTCCTGAGAAATTCATT
>CACNJU010000005.1 GCA_902620895.1 uncultured Prochlorococcus sp. | reverse complement strand
ACCAGTTGCTCTAGAGTATATGGTGGGGTCTGAAGATTTTGGATATCTCTTTGTTTTATTTCTAGCACGCCTAATTAGATCCATTTCATTTGAATTTAATAAATGTTCAATTTGACTTAATGATTTTGACTGAGATTTTGCTTTTACTTCGTTTACTACAGATAGATGGAGGTCTTTGGATTTTAAAGGGAAATGAACATGCCTTAGTCTTTGGTGGAGCTCCCATACCGCATCTCCAAGCCAAGCAAGTTGAATAACACCTATTTCCTCGGGAGATCCATATGGAACCAAGTTTTGAATCCAATAATTCAATTCTTTAAATAATTTAATGCATCTTCAAGGCTTGACTTCAAGTTAAGAAAATCGCCTAAACGAACAAGTTTAATTGTTTGGGCCACTCTCGAATTGCCAACAACAGAGAACCCAAGCTTCAACTTTTTGCATTCTTTTGCAGTTTGAACAAGTGCTCCAAGACCAGAGGAATCTAAAAAATCTATTTTTGTAAGATCAATAACAAATGGAAGTTCATTTTTAAAATTATTAGTTACAAATGTCTTAAATTGTTTTTCTGAGAAAGCATCAAGTTGGCCTTTAAAAGTAAAAACCATAATGTTTTTTTTAACCTCAAGGTTACCTCTTAAAGAAACGGTTAACTTCTGGAAATCTTCTATGATCTAATACCTCCAAAAAATTAATATATCAAATGTAATTATCAAATCAAAAGAAAACAATATGTCAACATCTTTCTAACATTTGAGAAACAAATTTTTTAAATAAATAATCTGAATCATGTGGACCGGGGCCTGCTTCTGGATGATATTGAACACTAAAAATAGGCTTACCATAAACCTCTAGGCCAGCCACAGTATTATCGTTAAGGTTATAGTGGGTAATTCTAACTTTGTCCTTTGAGAGTGAATTGGGATCAATAGCAAAACCATGATTCTGACTGGTTATCTCAATTTTATTATTTTCACCACAAGGATGATTTAAGCCACGATGTCCAAAAGGTAATTTATAAGTTGAACCTCCTAATGCTAATCCAAATATTTGATGGCCAAGACAAATACCAAACATAGGTATTTCACCATATTCGATGAGTGATTTTGCTAAGTCTATACCTTCAGTAACAGAAGAAGGATCACCTGGACCATTAGAGAAAAATATACCATCCGGCTTGTTAGACAGAACATCATTTAGAGAAGATCGAGAAGGTAAAACCAAAACTTCACAACCATGGGATACAAGTCTATTTAGAATAGAATTTTTAATTCCAAAATCAATTGCTACTATTTTTAACTTTTTAGAAGAGTTATCATATCTTTTTCTTAAATCAAAAATTGTTTGCGTATGACTTTTCCATAAATATTCTTGTTTTGTAGAAACAACCTTTGATAAATTTAATCCCTCCATATTTGGCGTATCACAAATTATCTTTAAACAACTTTCATCAGTTTTATCTAAAGAGGTAATAACTCCATTCATCGCGCCATTAGATCTTAAAATTTTAACAAGGGCCCTTGTATCAATTCCATATAGACCAACTATATTTTTTTCAACTAACCATTGATTAAAATTCTTTTTTGATCTCCAATTGCTGCAATTGGATGAAAAATTTCTAACAATTATACCTTTAACATTAATATTAGATTCTGAATCTTCAAAATTAATTCCAGTATTTCCAATCTCTGGATAAGTAAACGTTAATATTTGTCCATAATAACTTGGGTCAGTAATAACTTCCTGATATCCGGTCATGCCTGTATTAAAAACTATTTCACCAATGGCTGTACCCGAAGCACCAAAAAAGAATCCTGGGAATACAATTCCATTGCTTAAAACCAATTTCGCATTTTTCTTATATGGATTAGACATCAATTTGAAATTATTTAATTTGTATGTAGATAATTTTTTAAAAGTAAAAACTTTTTCCAAGGATCTCCTTGATTTATCGAAAATAAAGCTTTATTAAATCCTTCATTTAAATCATCCTCAATACCTGCGGCCCATAGCACTAAAGCAGAGTTCAAGGCTACTACATCAATATGAGATTTTTGTCCGGAACCATTTAAGACAGACTTTAATATTTCCTCGTTAGACTCAGTATCAGAAACCATAAGCTTTTCGTTAGATATATTTTCATGATTAAAGTCTGAAATATTTATCTCTGAAAACCGTAATTCACCATTATCAACAAACACCAATTTATTATCTCCTTGAAGCGAAGCTTCATCAAGGCCTCCAGAGCCATGAACGACAATTGCTCTATTCATACCCATTTTTAAAAGGGCGCTTCCCATAGGTTTTAAAAGATCCTCAGAGGCAACACCCAAAACTTGTGCATTGGGCCTTAAAGGATTTACCAATGGTCCAAGTTGATTAAATATTGTCCTTATGCCAAGTGTCTTTCTTAATGGAGCAAGTTTTATTAAAGATTTATGCCAAACAGGTGCGAACAAAAAAGTTATTCCAATTTCACTTACAGCTTTGATTACTTTTTCTAATGAACAATTTAAATTCAACCCAAGATTCAACAAAACATCAGCAGAGCCAACTTTTCCACTAGCACTTTTATTTCCATGTTTTGCAATTTTTACCCCACAAGATGCAGCTACAAATGCAACTGCAGTTGAAATATTGAATGTATTAGCTCCATCACCCCCTGTTCCACAAGTATCTACCAAATACAAATTTGGTCTTGCTACTGGCAATTCGCAAACATTTAAGAGTTCCTCAGCCATAGAACTTAATTCGACACCTGTAGAACTCTTTGCTCTAAAAGCACTCAAAAAAGCTCCAGTTTCAACATCTGAAATTTCATCATTGAGCCATCTTTGCATTAAAGATCTAGAAGTTAATTCATCAAGGTCCCTTCCCTCCAACAAATTATTCAGGATTTTAGAGTTTGATAGATTAGAAGACATTTATTTATGGAAGAAAAATTATGCAGATAAAATTCAATTTGTGGTATCAAAACCTGAGCCAACTAAATCTTTATTTGTATTAGAAGGCCTGAAGCTTTTTGACCAAATAATTTTTGTTTTTGAAAAAAGTTCATTTTTAGAGATCTTCCAAAAATTCAAAATTTTTTCAATATCGTTTTTAATTTCAATTTCTCCTGGGAAATTGGTATAACGATTTATTAATCTAGCTAAATTTATATAGTCAAGATTTTCTGGTGTTTTTTTAGTGATAAGGGAATCTATAATGTTTTTGTCTGTTTCATGTAATGGATGAGTTTGATCGTTACCCATAAATAAATACTGAATCATTTATAAAATTAGCTCACATATTCAAAAATGAAACATTATCTTAATCATATCGGCAAAATAAAATGAAAACACTAAAGATAAAAGTTATATCTAAATATCTAAGACCTTACAAAAAAGAATTCTTATATGGAGCTTTAGCTCTCTTAATAGTAAATATACTAAGTGTCGTTATACCCTTAGAAGTAAAAAATATAATTGACCAATTACAAAATGGGTTCTCTTCAGATTTTGTTATTTCTAAATCTTTATGGTTAATATTTTTAGCAACTTGTATGGGTTTAATAAGATTATTTTCAAGACAGATTGTCTTCGGAATAGGAAGAAAAGTAGAAGTAAATCTTCGACAAAAACTATTTGACCATTTACTTATTCAAGATCCAGAATGGATCCAAAAAAAAGGTAGTGGAGACATAATTAGTAGAGCTACAAGCGATGTTGAAAACATAAGAAGACTTTTAGGTTTTACAGTTTTAAGCTTGTGCAACATTGTTTTAGCTTATTCATTCACTATTCCTTCAATGTTTTCGATTAATAAAACATTAACAATATCAGCTTTAATGATATTTCCGTTAATCCTTGGAATTGTTAGTCTATTTGGCGGCAGAATGGTTAATCAAAGAAAAGCTCAGCAAGAATCATTGTCAAAACTTAGTGATCTAATACAAGAAGATCTATCTGGTATAAGCGCCATTAAAATTTATGCCCAAGAGAATGCTGAGAAAAAAGAATTTAACATATATAATAATGCCTATCGAAATTCGGCGATAAAACTTGCAAGAACAGCGAGTACCCTATTTCCTTTGTTACAAGGGATTTCCTCAATTTCATTATTAATTTTATTATCATTAGGAACCTTTCAATTAGAGAGTGGATTTATTTCTATAGGCGGTTTAGTAGCTTTAATTCTTTACGTAGAAAGACTTGTCTTCCCAACAGCTCTATTAGGTTTTACCTTAAATACTTTTCAACTTGGTCAAGTAAGTTTAGATCGTGTTGAGGAAATCTTTCAAAACAGCCCAAATATTGTAGATAGAGAAGAAACTAAATTTTTAAAAAGAAAGATTAAAGGATTATTAGAAGCAAAAAATTTAACAATAAAATATCCAGGATCAAAATTTAATTCATTAAATAGTCTCAATTTTAAAATTTATCCTGGAGAACTTATTGCAATAGTTGGCCCAGTAGGTTGTGGAAAGACAACACTAGCAAAATCTCTTGGACGGACTATTGAAATACCAGACAATCAATTATTTTTAGATGAAATTGATGTAAAAACTTTAAAATTAAGCGATCTTAGAAAAAATATTTCAATCGTTCCTCAAGAAGCATTCTTATTTACTTCTACAATCTCAGAAAACCTAAGTTTTGGAGAACCGAAAGCTTCTAAATATTTAGTTAAAGAAAGCGCAACAAAAGCTGGATTAATAGATGATATCAATAGTTTTCCACAAAGGTTTAAAACTATTGTTGGTGAAAGAGGTATTACATTAAGTGGTGGACAAAGGCAAAGAACTGCACTAGGAAGAGCACTACTTGTTGATTCTCCTATTATTGTTCTTGATGATGCTTTAGCAAGCGTAGATAATAAAACAGCAGCAAGAATAATAGATGAAATGAGTCATAGAAGTAATAAAACAATAATAATGATTAGTCACCAACTTTCTGTTGCAGCTACATGTGATAGGGTTTTAGTAATGGATAAAGGAGAAATAGTACAAGAAGGTACTCATAAAGATTTAGTAGAAGTTAATGGACTATATAAACAACTTTGGGATAGAGAACTAGCTACCAGAATTGTTAAGAGCTAAAAGTAATTTTTTTTCTTATGATAAATATAAATTTAAATTATGTTTAAATTCCTGAAAAACATTATGAAAAATGAGGAGGCAAACTTAACTAATGATGCTTACTCATTACATAGAATATTAAAAACAGATATCAAAAAAATTCCTAATGAAGAAGAAGATGAAATAATTTTTGGATGTGGTTGTTTCTGGGGTGCAGAAAAATGTTTTTGGAAACTTCCTGGAGTTATCACAACATCTGTAGGTTATGCTGGAGGAGAAAAAAACAACCCAACTTATTATGAAGTATGTTCTGGCTTAACTGGTCATACAGAAGTTGTAAGAGTTATATGGAATAAAAGGGAAATTGATGTAAGTGATTTATTAAAAATGTTTTGGGAATGTCATGATCCTACTCAAATAAACAGACAAGGTAATGATATTGGAACACAATATAGATCAGCAATATATTACAAAAATGAAAATAATATTAAAATCATATTAGCCAGTAAGGAACAATATCAAACGGAACTAAGCAAAAATAATCTTGGTTTAATTGAAACGGAAATAAAAATGATTGATACATATTTTTATGCGGAACAATACCATCAACAATATCTTGCTTCAGCTGGAAGCAGGCAGTATTGTTCTGCTTCACCTACAAAAGTTAAGTTAGGAGTTTTTACTGGAAGCAACTATAAATTAGAAGACCATATATGGGAAAACTTTAATTGGGAAGTTGACAAGTGCGTATTGAGATCTGATAACAATCCTATAAAGAATAACATTTAAATCAATCTAATCTTTATAGTAAAGATACGGGGCGTAGCGCAGTTTGGTAGCGCACCACTTTGGGGTAGTGGGGGTCGTGGGTTCAAATCCCGCCGTTCCGATTATTTATCGTCTTCATTTATAAGAGATTTGTATAGTTTATATGAACTTATGCCTACTGCTATAAATGTAAAAGAAGAAAAAAAAGCTAAAACCAATATAGTTAGATTTGAAACTTCCACTTCACCTAATTGGAAAGATATAAAAATGTTCATTAGAAAGAATTTTTTAAAACATTAACACAATTGAAAAAAATTTTTTTCATCAAATTATAAATTCAAAAGAATTACTAAACCAAAAATAACTCGATAAATAATAAATATTTTCAACCCATTGGAAGAAAAATACTTTAATAAGAAATCTATTGCTAATAAAGAGGAAACAAATGTCGTAATAAAACCAACAACAAGAGGAAAAAAACCTAATTCAAAAAAATCATTAAAAGAAGAAATTAACTCAACAATCGCAGCGAGAGAAATAGCTGGCATCCCTAAAAGAAAAGAAAATTTCGCAGCATCGCCTCTCTCCCATCCTGATATTAAAGCACTAGAAATAGTGATCCCCGATCTTGAAACACCAGGAAAAATTGCAAATGCTTGAAAGAAACCAATAAAAAAGCTATTTGAATAATTATGGTTTTTAATATTAATAGAACCTCTTCTCGAAATTTCTGCCAAGTACATAAAAAAAGCCATTAGAATTGAAACTAATGCTATTGATAAATTTGAACGAAGAACGTTTTCAAAAAAAGAAGGAATAAAGATTTTTATACTCCCACCAAGCAAAACAATAGGTATGGTACCAATCAAAATAGACCTTAATAATCTTTCATGTAAAAGATATTCAATAAATTTTTTGGAAGATTGACTTCTGAAATTAAAAATATCATTCCTAAAATACCAAGCTATGGCTAGAACACTTCCAAGTTGAATAGTAGCTGATAAGGATGCTCCAGGATCATCAATCCCTAAAAAAAGAGATATAACTTTTAAATGAGCTGTACTACTTACAGGGATAAATTCCGTTAAACCTTGAATTAATCCATATAAAACAAATTTTAAATATTCCAAAAATTATTAAATTACATAATTAATTAATAGCAATTTACATTTAAAAATTTAAAGCTAGTATGTAAAAATGAAAAAAAATTCTATTTTAATATTATTTTTTCTTTTTTCCTTAATATTTTCTGGTTCTGCGAAAGCTGAATATTGGTTAATAATTGGAACTTATAGACAAGGGCCTGGAGGTAGGCCAGAGGTTAGTGGAATAACGAGTCCTTCCTTACATTCTATTCCTATGAAAGATTTAGATACTTGTAATAGGGCAGGAGAAAAAATTACTAATGAAATATACAAACCAGTTTGGCAATTTGATAGTAGATGGACCTGTGTATTTAGAGGTGATTAGTAGTAAAGTTACCTTTTAACATCGTGGGCGCATCCATCTCCTTTATAGTTTTCACTCTCGTAAAAATCATTTTTTGTCCCAAAATAAACTGTTAATAAAACGAAAGGTAAGCTTAATATAAATAAAATGGTTGTTAAATCCATAGTTTTAACTCATTAAAGATGGTTATAAAAAATTTCAATTATCTTATTAACTCATGTTTAATAATCTGTGGGTCCTTTAATACCAAGATAAAAGAAGGCTCCTAAACCAACTAAAAGTAGAACTCCAGCTATAGCTGCAGAAGGAACAAAACCTCCTATTGCAAAGGAAGAGAAATAATACATTTATAAAACTAAAACTAGTTAGATAATATCAATAAAAAATAGGTATTTGTAAAAAATTTTGACTCGAAGACAATTAGAGAATATCTTAACTATGCAACTAAAGTTGAATCTTCATTATCAGCAGAAATTCTTATCCTTTCTTCCAACTTAGGACCATATAATTCATTTCCCCAGATTTCAACTCTTGAGTCATTTGGTGCCATAAAAGTAAGAACGTCAGTTGGAAATAAAACTCTCTCTAAAAAAAAATTTGATGGGCCAATACATCTCAATACAACCATCCTACAGCCTTCATTTTTGTAAGAAAACTCAACCATCCCTTAACATCAAATATATTCAATTAAACACCATTTAAAACCATAAAAAATGTATAAAAAATTACTGAAAAAAAAGAAAATTAAAAAATTTCTACAAATTTAATCCTGCTTCAACTAAATTTCTTTCTTGATCAATTAATAAAAGCGCATAAGAATTTATAAAATCAAAACTTTTATGAGGAATAGAGACATTAAGCATTCTCAAGAAATTAGATAATTTTTCATCTTTAAGTGCGTTACCTTTCTTTAAAAACATTTCTTTTTCCTGGTTTTTTTTCCAAGTATTCATGTATTCAATCTTCAAGGGCTTTAAGTGCCAAATATTATCTATTAAATTCCAAATATCTAAATATTCATTGAGATTATTTTGAATGGTTAATACATAAGAGGATTCATCTAAACTCAAATTAGTTGTATTTATAGATCTATCATATATGTCATTAGAGTAAGGTTTTACTCCCAAAAACCATCCCTCAAGAATTAATAAATCAGGATTATCTAATCTCCAATGAGATCTATCTCCTAAACCATTCCTTAAAGATTTATCAAAAACTGGCACATTTAATTCACCATTAATCTTCCAATTTAATAATTTTTCAAGCATTAAATTTACTGAGTGACTACCGGGAAAACCTCTTGAAACATTCCAAGGGTTATTCTTAATTGCTAATTTCATTTCATCTGATGGGAGATAAAAGTCATCAATTGAAATGACCGCAATTTTGAAGTTTAATTTTAACGATATAGCTTCTAGCCATTTACCAAGTGTTGTTTTACCTGTACCAGGCAGAGCTGAGATTCCAATAATTTTTCTATCAGAAAAATAATTTTGAAATTTATAAGCCTGAGATAAAAGAGGTAAAGCTAAACCCCAAATCCAATCATCATTTACTTTATTGTTCCAATATTGATCAATTGAAAGAATGTTTCTTTGATTATTCCAAAAATCGAACCAATCATCCAAGGATTCCCAGCCAATATCAATAATTAATTTTTCAAATTTATCAAGAGGAAAATTAATATCTAAATCATTCATCTTTCTAACTTAGTTCTCGGTTATTTATCAATTTATTGATTTCATTTTTCCAACCATATCCATTTGGTTCAGAAGCTAAAGTATATTCTAGATCTTTTAATTTATCTAGTAAATTTAAGTTAGGGCCTTCTATTCCAGGGATGACAATTTTAATATCAGAGTTTAAAAGTAGAGGCAAATCATTTGGGGAATCGCCCAAACCTATAATTTCAATATTTTGAATATTTGAATATTCTTTAAGAGCATTTATAGCTTTACCTTTATTCGATTTTGTAGATAATAAGTGACTCATTCTATTTCCCTTAAAAATATCAACATTGAACTTTTTGCAACAGATATTAATTTTCTCTTCTAAATAATTTGGGGGATTTAAAAAAGGCATGCTCCAATGTCTATCTCGCATTAAGTTCAATGAATTGCCTACTAACCCTGTAAGCTTAGTGGCTTCGTGATCAGTAAGATTATTAAGAGGAATAAGTTTGTAATCGATTTCTTTAGAAATTAAATTTAAGATATCTTCAAGAATTTCGTATTTTAATCCAAGAATAATCTTTCCATTAACACTTTTAAGAGATTCACCATAAATTGCAGCACCATTTTCAACAATATAAGGATCCGTCAAGTTCAGTTCCTCTCTAATAACTCTTACTTCAGAAGCTGTTTTGCTTGTACAAAGAATTACGGGTATAGATAATTTTTGTAGTTTTTTTATAGTTTCTCTAGCAGGTGATAAATCATAGGAGTGATCCATTAAAGTACCATCTACATCACTTACTACCCAAATAGAAGAATTTTCTGTCATTTTACAAAGCACAAAGCCAAATTACTTGAAAAGGATCAAGACTAATATTTTTGCAATTGTATTTAGTAGATGTTAAAAAATCTTGGGTATTGAAATCATTGCCATTTATTTTTGGTAAATCATTATCTCTCAATTGATAATTAATTTTATTTTCAGTCATATTATGTATTGCAAAAACAGACTCAGTACCTTTACTTCTTTTAATTACAACAATATCACTTCTACCTTTAGACAAACATTTCATTTCCGAACATGGGTGAAATTGCTTTAATTTTGACCTGACATCCATAGCATTACGAAGATATTTTAAGTTTTTAGTAGCATTAGATTCAGGATTTTTTAAAACTGCTAAAAGATTTTCTGATCTAAACTTTTCTCTATTTAGGTCTCTTCTTTGACCTGTCATAGAAAAACTTTTGATATCATTTTCTGAAGCTAATAATGCTGGCAAATAAAAGGCAGGAACCCCTTTCAAAGCCATTACTAATAATTGACTCAAAATAAATCTCTCATACTGAAATCTATTAGTATCTCTACTGGAGTCTTCCATTGCACTCCACCAACTAATATTCAATTCATAAGGTTTATCATCACCGTTTGATAAACGTCTATGACTTACTAATCCTCCTCTTTTCTCACAATTAATTAATAAATCTTTAATTCTCTGCTCATTCATTAAGCCCTCAAGAGCTCTTAACCCAACACCATCGTGCGACGCAGTGAAATTAAACAAAGTAGTATCTTTAGGTAATATTGGCCAATCAAATATCCATGAATTTAGAATATCAGCTCTTGAAGTAATAATTGCTTCTAGAAGAAGAGGAGGCAATGGGAAATTGTATGCCATATGCGCTTCATCATCAGGAATCAAATAAGATAGATTTTCCTTCTGAGGAACATTAGTTTCAGTTATTAAAACTCCCTCATTAAGAAGATTATTAAAAAGGACTCTTAAGAGTTTCACAATTGAATGTGCTTTAGGTAAATGTAAGCATGTTGTCCCTGATTCCTTCCAAATAAAACCTACAGCATCAAGCCTGAACCATTTAATTCCATTAGATAAATAAGTAATAATTAAATTTAAGAACTCATAAGTCATTTTTGGATTATGCCAATTCAAATCAATTTGATCCGGACCAAAAGTTGTCCAAACCTGTTTAGGGCCATCTTCAGTATTTATTTGAGAAAACAAAGAGGAACTTCTTGGCCTAACTACATTTGACCAGTCAAGATTTTGTTTCGGCGAAAAAACATTTGATATACCCGGTTCTTGAGATTTAATAAATTGTTGAACCCATGGGTGAGATGATGAGACATGGTTTAGTACTAAATCAGCCATCAAATCATGATTTTTGGAAATACTTTTGAGATCATCCCAACCACCAAATTTTTCTTCTAAGGAATCATAACTTGAGACTGCAAAACCTCCATCACTTGTAGATTTCAAAAAAGGAAGAATATGTACAACTTTAGAAAGACTGCCAAAATGTTTACTTAACAACTCACTAAGAGTTATTAATGTTGCCTCGCCATTTTTATAAATACTATCTGCATAAGTAATCAAAACCGAATGCGATTCATTCCACCTTTCCTTATCTCTTATTTCTTCATAAGCAGATTTCTCTGAGAAATCATCTAAAATCTGTAATAATTGATTTGAAATAAAATTAATTTCTTCTGTAGTATTATTTGAATAAATTGTTTTTAACAATTTATCAATCTTTAATCTATCTAATTTTTTCTCTGAATCAATTTGCTTCACTTTGAAAAAATCAACGAAGTATTAATACTATTCTGCACATCAATTAGAAAATGGACTTTCAACAAGGGTTAATCACAACAATACATGAATATGGAGTTACAAGAAATTTACTTAAAGAATTAAATAAAAGTCTTAAAAAAAGATCAACTAGTATTTTAATACCTTGCTTATATGAGGAATTTGAGCGTCCTGCATTAAAAGATATAAGAGAAGTTTTAAAAGACCTTACAGGCTTAAATGAATTAGTTATTGCTCTTTCTGCAAAAACTGTTGAACAAGTTAAAGCAGCAAAATCATTTTTTGATTCAATGCCATTCCCCGTTCACGTTCAATGGACTAATTCTCCCTCTGTTATAGAACTATTGAAAAGCCAAGAAAAAAATGGGTTAGAACTTTTAGGAACTCCAGGTAAAGGATGGGCTGTCTGGCAGGGCATAGGAGTTGCGACGAGAAAATCAGAAGTTGTTGCTCTTTTTGATGCTGATATAAGAACTTTTAGTCCTTTATATCCTTCAAGAATGATGCTTCCACTTCTTGATGAATCATATGGAATTTCATATGTAAAAGCTTTTTACAGTAGGTTATCCTTGGAGACCAATCAATTGCAAGGTAGAGCAACAAGATTATTTGTGGGTCCTTTATTGGCAAGTCTAGAGCAATTAGTAGGAAAGGGACCCTTTTTACAATATCTTCAGTCATTTAGATATCCATTAGCAGGTGAGTTTGCTTTCACTAAAGACCTTGCTATGAATTTACGAATTCCTTGTGACTGGGGTTTAGAGATAGGTTTATTATCAGAGGTTTATAGAAACGTAAGAACCTCCAAAATAGCTCAAGTTGACCTAGGTTTGTTTGACCATAAACATAAGAATATTGGTGATTCATCTAAAGAAGGATTGCAAAAAATGTGTACAGAAATACTTTCAAGTGTTTTAAGAGGTTTAATGGAGCATCAAGCCGAGACTTTAACGAGTACTCAACTAGCAACCTTAGAAGTTCTTTACAAAAGAGTTGGGGAAGATCGGGTAAAACAATTTGGATTAGATTCAGCCGTTAATCAACTTCCATACGATAGGCATGAGGAAGAGCTATCAGTGCAGAAATTTGCAAAACTATTGAGACCGGCCACACAAGATTATTTAGCTTGCCCTACGACACAGCAGTTACCAAGCTGGTCAAGAGTACTATCTTGTGAGAACAAACTTCAAGAAGATTTGGCAATTGCTGGGTCACAAGATATAAAGACAACTGAAAAAGAATTAATTAAAAACTTCTAAAGTAAAAAGTATCTTTGAGCCATGGGGACTTCATCAAGAGGTTCACAAGTAAGAAGTTCCCCATCGGAAAAAACTTCATAAGTTTGAGGATCAACTGTGATATTTGGTAATTTATTATTAAGTTTTAAGTGTGATTTATTAATATTTCTCGTATTTTCTACGGCAATACATTTTTTTTGTAAGCCTAATTTATTTGGGATATTTTGATCAATTGAATTTTTACTTAAGAAGGTAAAAGAACTGTTAATTAGAGATTGGCCGAAACTTGCAAACATAGGTCGACCATGTACAGGGCCTGGAGTAGGAATTGAAGCATTCGCATCACCCATTTGGGACCAAACTATAGACCCTCCTTTGACAACTAATTCAGGCTTTGCCGCAAAAAAGGAAGGTTTCCACAATACTAAATCTGCAATTTTACCTTTTTCTATAGACCCAACATGCTTATCAATACCATGAGCTATTGCAGGATTAATTGTGACTTTAGAAATATATCTCTTTACTCTGTAATTATCATTTCTATCAGAATCCTGTGATAGCGGCCCCCTTTGAACTTTCATTTTATGCGCGGTTTGAAAAGTTCTTGTAATTACTTCACCAACTCTTCCCATGGCTTGAGAATCACTAGCAATAATTGAAAAGGCGCCTATATCATGCAAGATATCCTCAGCTGCAATAGTCTCTCTTCTAATCCTTGATTCAGCAAATGCAATATCTTCTGGGATTTTAGAATCTAAATGATGACAAACCATTAACATGTCAAGATGTTCTTCTAATGTATTCCTCGTATAGGGTCTTGTTGGATTAGTACTACTTGGAAGAACATTTTTTTCTCCACAAATTTTAATAATATCTGGCGCATGACCACCACCTGCTCCTTCGGTATGAAAAGTATGAATAGTTCTTCCTGCAATAGCGTTGATGGTATCTTCAACAAAACCTGCTTCATTCAAAGTATCAGTATGAATACATACTTGTACGTCAAACTTATCTGCAACATTAAGACAAGAATTTATTGTAGAGGGAGTTGTCCCCCAATCCTCATGAAGCTTTAATCCACACGCACCAGCTTCAACCTGATCAATAAGATTACTCTCATTTGTTGAGTTTCCTTTTCCAAAAAATCCTAAATTCATGGGAAATGCTTCTGCAGATTGAAGCATTCTTGAAATATGAAAAGAACCTGGAGTACAAGTAGTAGCATTTGTGCCAGTTGCAGGTCCAGTTCCTCCTCCTAACATGGTTGTAATACCGGAGGCTAGTGCTGTCTCAATTTGTTGTGGACAGATAAAGTGTATATGCGTGTCTATTGATCCTGCGGTAAGAATATGCCCCTCACCTGCTATTACTTCTGTTGATGCACCAATAACAATATCGACATTATCCTGGATATCAGGATTACCAGCCTTACCAATTTCAAAAATCATTCCATCTTTTATACCAACATCAGCTTTAATTATTCCCCACCAATCTACGATCAAAGCATTAGTTATTACTGTATCTACAGCTCCATCAGCTCTTCTTACCTGAGACTGTCCCATCCCATCTCGAATAACTTTACCTCCACCGAATTTAACTTCATCACCATATGTAGTTAAATCCTTTTCTACTTCTATAAAAAGTTCAGTATCAGCAAGCCTTACTCTATCTCCGGAAGTGGGTCCGTAAGTTTGAGCATAAGTATTTCTGTCAATTTTATAGGACATAACTTTAAGTATCTAAATAACCGTTAACCAATGAATTAAAACCATGTACAACTCTTAAACCTGTATATGGAACTAATTTGACATCAGTTGTATCTCCAGGTTCAAATCTAATTGCTGTCCCTGCAGGAATGTCAAGACGCATCCCTAGAGTTATTTCTCGATCAAAAATTAAAGCCTTATTAGCTTCAAAAAAATGATAATGAGATCCAATTTGTATAGGTCTATCGCCCGAATTAGAAACCTTAACTGTTCTAACTTCCTTACCAAGATTTAATTCGATTTCACCTTGTTCAGAAATTATTTGGCCCGGAATTAAATTACTCATAACTAGTTAATTGGATTGTGAATAGTTACTAACTTTGACCCATCAGGGAAAACTGCTTCGATTTGGACTTCATCAACCATTTCAGGAATGCCTTCCATAACTTGTGATTTTGAAAGCCAGGTTGTTCCCTCCGACATTAATTGACTTACGCTTTTTCCATCTCGAGCTCCCTCAAGAACTTGAAAACTCAAAAAAGCAATTGTTTCAGGATAGTTAAGCTTAAGGCCTCGACTTAGCCTTCTTTCAGCTAAGAGTGCAGCGGAAAAAATCAATAATTTATCCTTTTCTTGAGGTGAAAGATGCATAATAAAAAATTAAACTATAAATTCTTAAAAAAGGTTCTTTCTGAACATAATTAATAATTCATAGAATCTTGTAATGGCCATACACCTTGATATTTTGGCTCACAAAAACCACAAACAGACCTAATTTGTTTCCAAATACAAAAAAAACATTTCCTAGCATCTTGAGAAGAACTCCCTAAGAATCTTACAGAGATTCCATTCTCAAGTATTCCAATAGATAAATTATTATCAGTTTCTTTGAAAATCTTTTTTATATTTCCAACAAGATTTTTTATTTTTGACTTGGAAAAATCTTTTTCGCAAATCCAAATTAAAGATCCAAAAACAGGCATGTAATCCATCCCTGACTTGGCCTCATAACTTGCCTTCGATAATTCAATTTGATCAACATATTCCCAATCATCATATAAATCATTATTTCTCATAATTTCTAATTTAGACCTAAAAACTCCACTTTCAATAGATTCTCCGGAAGAAGATCTTCCAAGTCTTATTAAGTCAGTAAATAAAAAACTTGAAGTTTCTGAAATAGATACTTTAAAATTTTGATCATATAAACCATTTGCAAAGATAATTGTTTCTTGAGGAAGATATTCCAAATGAGAATTATCAAAAATTTTTATGAGATTTTGTTGATTAGAAAAAGTTCCTTTTGGATTAATTTTAGATATCCCAACTGATCCATAAACTTTCTGAGCTGAAGAAGTAGTCAATAAAACCTTAGAGTTTTTTTCAAGATTTACCTCAAACTTAAGTAAATCGCCTCCAACCAATCCCCCTGCAGTATGAAGAACAGGTAAAATACATCTGCCCTCCTGATCATGAGTAGACTTTAATAACTTGTAAGGGGAAGTTGATTTAGATTTAAAGATTGTTTTGTCAACATTTCCTAAACTTGCTTTATTATTGGAAAAATTTAAGAAACAATTACCTTCCCAAGAAGTTTTAATCATAAATTGTTTTCTTTAATTACTAAATTAAAGTAACCAAAAATTTTGATTATGAGTATGAATAAACAAATAGTTGTAACTGATTGGATTAAGGAAAAACCGAGATTAGGTTCTTTTTTAAAACTTACCCTAAGTTCAGATGAAAGAAGAATCTTAAGAGGTAAAAGATTAACTGATTGTGATCAAGAAATAATTTTACAATTACCTAGAGAGGGCAAATTAAATGATGGAGATATTCTTTTAACTAACGAGTCCAATTTTTATGTAGAAATAATTGCCAAAACAGAAAATTTAATTGAAATAAGTTCAAATTCTAAAATTGAACTTATTAGAACTGCTTATCATTTAGGAAATAGACATGTAGAAGTAGAAATTGATGAAGATATTCTTCTAACAAAAGGTGATTACTTAATTGAAAATATGCTTAAAAATTTTAATGTTCATATCGTAAATATCCAAAAAAAATTTTTTCCGGAAAGAGGTGCTCATAGTCATGAGTAAAAGTCACTTATTAAAATATTTATTAATAAGCCCTAACTTACCAGTTGGAGGATTTTGTTATTCGGAGGGATTGGAAAGTTACCTAAATTCTAAAAATTTAAAAGACTCAAATTCGGTAAAAGAATTAATCATAAGTGAACTGAAAATTGGTCAGATTAGACTAGATGGAAGACTATTATTAGATTTTTTTGAAATTTTTAATGAGTTAAAAGACAATAAAAATTCAAAAAGAAATTTGCAAAAGCTATTAAGTTTGGATAAGTGGATCCTCTCATCAAAAGACTCTCTCGAAATGAGAGAACAACAAATTCAAATGGCAAAATCTCTCTTTGATTTAAACAAAGAATTTGGATTTGAATATCTATATAAAAAAAATAAAAAAAACTCCTGGCCTTTAGCGTGGAGTTGGTCTTGTTATTGTTTTGAAATAACGAAGTTAGAAATGATTGAAAATTTTTTGTACGCTTGGAGTGCAAACCAACTAAGTGCTGCATTAAGGATTATTCCCATTGGTTCAACAAAAGCACAATTAATTCAAAGAGATTTATTAGCAATAATTTCAAAAGTTTCTAAAGAAATTATGGACAAAGAAATTGATGAGATCTATTTTGGCAATGTAGGTTTAGCTATGGCTCAACAAAATCATAATGACCTTTATACAAAACTTTTTAGAAATTAATTTATGAGCAGTAAATTGAGGGTAGGAGTTGCTGGGCCCGTAGGGTCAGGAAAAACTGCATTAGTAGAGACTCTATGCTTAAGCCTGAAAGAAAATTATGAGATAGCAGTTGTCACCAATGATATTTACACCAAAGAAGATGCTAACTTTCTAATAAATAAAAAAGTTTTAGAGGAGGGAAGGATTATTGGTGTAGAAACAGGAGGTTGTCCTCATACAGCAATAAGAGAGGATTGTTCACTAAATAAAAATGCAGTTTTAGATTTAGAAAATAAATATAATCCTTTAGATTTTGTTTTTGTAGAAAGTGGAGGTGATAATTTAGCATCAAGTTTTAGTCCAGAACTTGTAGATTTATCAATATATGTGATTGATGTATCTGCAGGAGACAAAATTCCTAGAAAAGGGGGACCAGGTATAACAAGGTCAGATTTATTATTAATAAACAAAATTGACTTAGCAGATATGGTTGGTGCAGATTTAAATATTATGAAAAGTGATACTGAATTTATGAGAAAAGGGAAACCATGGTTTTTTACCAACCTAAGTAACGGCATAGGAGTTGAAGAAATAACTCAATTTTTAGAATCACAAATACCCAACAATCGAAACAAGCAAAAGGTACATCACTAATATATTGGATTCAACAAAAAGTTACGACTGATACAAAACTAATCCCCACTCATTAATAACTTTTATTTTATCCCCCTAATGAGGGTTCAATTACCTAATTTATCCTAATTCATGAGAATTTCAAGGCGTATTTTGGCAGGTTTAGCTACTGCCTCACTTGCTGTCACAGCAACTTCATGCGGTGGAGGTGGAACCTCCGGAAGTTTCGACGACACAGTAACCGTTGGTATTTTGCATTCGTTATCTGGAACAATGGCAATTTCTGAATCAACCCTTGTTGATACTGAAAAAATGGCTATTGAAGAGATAAACGCTGCTGGTGGCGTAAAAGTTGGCGGTAAAAGCTACAAAATTGAATACATAGTTGAAGATGGTGCATCTGACTGGCCTACTTTTGCTGAAAAATCTAAGAAACTTATAGACCAAGATGGAGTCCCTGTCGTATTTGGTGGTTGGACCTCTGCTAGTAGAAAGGCAATGCTACCAGTTTACGAATCAAAGGATGCTTTCCTTTACTACCCAATCCAATATGAAGCACAAGAATGTTCTAACAACATTTTTTACACAGGAGCCACACCAAACCAACAGTCAGAACCAGCTACAGATTTCATGTACAAGCGTTCTCCCGCTGCTGGTGGAGATTTCTTCCTTGTAGGTTCTGATTATGTATTCCCAAGAACATCCAACACAATCACAAAAGCTCAGGTAAAACAGTTAGGAGGTAAAGTAGTTGGTGAAGATTATCTTCCATTAGGAAATACTGAAGTTGCTCCAATTATCTCAAAAATCAAAAAGGCCCTTCCTGAAGGTGGAATAATCATTAATACACTTAATGGTGACCAAAACGTTGCATTCTTTAAACAGATTCAAGATGCGGGTATAACACCATCAAGTGGCTACTACGTAATGAACTATTCAATTGCTGAAGAAGAGATTAGTACAATTGGTCCTGAGTTCCTTGAAGGTCACTACGGCGCTTGGAACTACATGATGTCAATTGATACTCCTGCATCAAAGAAATTTGCCAAAAGTTTTAAGAAAAGATGGGGAGCTGATCGTGTTGTAGCTGACCCTCAAGAATCAGCTTATAACATGGTTTATCTATGGAAACAGGCAGTAGAAGATGCTGGCACATTCGACGACAACGCTGTTAGGGAAGCCCTTGTTGGTCAAAAGTTTGATGCCCCACAAGGTCCAGTTGAAGTTATGCCTAATCACCATTTATCTCAAACAGTAAGAATTGGAGAGATTAATGCAGAGGGTGGATTTACAATCCTCGAAGAGACAGGAGTTGTTCTTCCTCAAGCATGGAACCAAAAGCATCCAAGTTCAAAGGGATTTGCATGCGACTGGACAGATCCTTCAAAAGGAGAAAAGTATAAGCTTTAGTCTAATTAAAACCTATACTTCAAAATAAAAGGAGGTTTACACCTCCTTTTATTTTATATAATCAAATATTTTCTTTTTCTAAATTGGAGTTACTTCTCGATAGTCTTTTTAATGGTGTTGCAATTGGATCTGTACTTCTTGTTGCTGCATTAGGTCTCGCAATTGTTTTTGGTCTTATGGGTGTAATAAACCTTGCCCATGGAGAACTTATGATGCTTGGGGCCTACACAACTTATGTAACACAATTAATTTTCAAATTACCGGTACTAAAACCTTTCTACAATTCGTACATAATAGTTTCAATTTTTCTTGCTTTTATTGTTAGTGGTGTAGTAGGCATTCTCTTAGAAAAAACTATAATAAGAAAACTTTATGGAAGTCCACTAGAAACGCTTCTCGCAACTTGGGGCGTAAGCTTAATTCTTCAACAATTTGTAAGAAGTGTACCTTTAGCATATGGGACTGGTCTAGTTATAAGTCTTTTAATTGGTTTATTCTTACCAACAACATTCCCTTCAAAAATAAAAGAATCTATAAATTACAAATATTTTAAATTTAGTTCTTGGATATTTGCTGCTTTAACTGGTGTCCTTACGGGAAGCGTAATCTCATCCTCTGTCAGCAAACTTAGTAGAGCAAGCGCTAGAAATGTTGATGTAACAGCACCCTCATGGATGAGAGGTCAAGTAGAAATTATTGGCACTGCATTTCCTAAAACAAGATTAATGATAATTATCATTACACTAATCTCCGTAGTAGCAATAACATTATTTCTTAATCAAAGTGCTTGGGGTATGCGAATAAGAGCAGTTACTCAGAACCGACAAATGAGTGATTGCCTTGGTATATCAACTGAAAAAGTGGATATAATTACTTTTGGAATTGGATCTGGCCTAGCAGGAGTTGCTGGAGTAGCAGTATCTCTTTTAGGTTCTGTAGGACCAAATGTTGGTGGTAATTATATAGTGGGTTGTTTTATGGTTGTAGTTCTGGGAGGGGTAGGAAATTTATTAGGAACAGTACTTGCTTCATTTGGAATAGGAATAATGACTGATTTAATAGGTGCTGGAAGACTTTTATCAATATGGCCAGATATGCCTTTACCTTTATCAAACACAATTAACTTTTTCGCGACAACAAGTATGGCAAGAGTAATGATATTTGCACTAATTGTTATATTCTTACAATTTAAACCTACAGGTTTATTTCCTCAAAAAGGAAGGATGGTTGAAAACTAATGTCCTTTAGTAAAATTAAATTTGATAAAAAAATAGTATTATCATTTTGGATAATATTAATAGCCCTAATTATTGCAGCACCGACTCTACTCCCTGTATTTAGACTTAACCTTCTTGGTAGATACTTATCCTTATCCATAGTTGCACTTGGTGTTGATCTTATCTGGGGATATACAGGTTTACTAAGTCTTGGACAAGGTATATTTTTTGCACTAGGTGGATATTGTGCAGCAATGTATTTGCAAATAACCAGCTCCTCTGAATTTCCAAATAATATTCCTGAGTTTTTTGCTTTATATGGTGTTGAAAAATTACCTTTTTTCTGGGAACCGTTTAGATCACCAGTTTTTACCTTCTTCGCTATCTGGATAATTCCAGCATTGGTTGCTGGTTTAATTGGATTTCTTGTTTTCAGAAATAGAATCAAAGGAGTTTATTTTTCTATACTTACTCAAGCTTCTCTTCTTGTATTCTTTAACTTCTTTAATGGACAACAAAAACTTATAAATGGAACAAATGGGTTAAAGACAGATGTAACACAACTATTTGGTCAGATGGTAGGTTCAGAATCTATGCAAAGACTATTCTTTTGGGTTACTGCCATACTAGTAATAGCATCATGGTTTTTTGCAAAGTGGGTAGTTAAAGGGAGATTTGGCAATATCCTTATAGGAATTCGAGATGATGAACCAAGAGTTCGGTTTACAGGATACAATCCAGTAATATTCAAAACGATAATATTTTCTATTGCCGGAGGCCTTGCTGGAATTTCGGGTGCTTTATATACTGTTCAGTCGGGAATAGTATCACCTCAATTTATGACAGTTCCCTTTTCTATAGAAATGGTTATTTGGGTTGCAGTTGGAGGGAGAGGAACTTTATTGGGAGCAATACTAGGAGCAGTTTTAATCAATTATGCAAAAAGTCTAGTAAGTGAAGCTTTACCTGCTAGCTGGATGTTTATTCAAGGAGGGTTATTTATTCTAGTTGTAACAGCTCTTCCAGAAGGAGTTTTAGGATGGATTCAAGGAGATGGTCCTAGGAATCTTCTTCAAAGATTTGGTTTGAAAAGAAAGATTGAAACCTATCCAAGCTTAGAAGTTAACAATAAGGAGGAGATTAATGAATAATAAAGATCTTCTAAATTTAATAGATATTACTGTTAGTTTCGAGGGTTTTTTAGCTCTCAACAAACTTAATTTAAATTTAAAGAAAGGAGAATTAAGAGCTGTAATAGGACCCAACGGCGCAGGTAAAACAACATTTCTTGATGTAATAACTGGAAAGGTTAAGCCAACAAAAGGTGAAGTAATTTTCAAAGGAAAATCTTTAATAGGTAGAAAGGAGCATAAGATTGCTCGACTTGGAGTGGGAAGAAAGTTCCAAAGCCCAAGAATCTTTGAAAATCTAACTGTTAAAGAAAATCTTGAAATATCAGTGTCAACGCCTAAAAGCCCCTTAAACCTTATAAATAAAAGTATTAAGGATGAACAGCTTAATGAGATTGAACGTCTTATGAAGATTGTCAATTTAGCTCAAAAAGTTAATTCTAAAGCTGGTTCTTTATCACATGGCCAAAAACAATGGCTCGAGATAGCCATGTTAGTAGGACAGAAGCCAGATTTAATGTTAGTTGATGAACCTGTTGCTGGTTTAACTGATGAAGAAACTGATCTTACAGCTGATTTATTAAAATCATTATCAGGAGAAAATACTGTAGTGGTAATAGATCACGATATGGAATTTATAAGAAGACTTGATAGTAATGTTTCAGTATTAAATCAAGGCACAGTATTATGCGAGGGGACAATGGAAACTATACAAAAGGACCAAAAAGTTATTGATGTTTATCTAGGAAGGCCTGAGGATTAGTTATGAAAAACTTACTGGAAATCAAATCATTGAATACATATTATGGCGAAAGTCATATTCTCAGAGATGTAGATTTAAATGTTCAATCAGGAGAAATGGTTTGTTTGATTGGAAGAAATGGTGTAGGTAAAACAACTTTATTGAAATCACTTATTGGTTTGCTAAAACAAAAAAAAGGTGATATTTATTTAATTGGCGAAAATATTAATAGAAAAGCACCTCATCAGAGGGCGAGGAAAGGAATGGCTTACGTTCCTCAAGGGAGAGAAATAATTCCTTATCTATCAGTCGAAGAAAATCTTATGTTAGGAATGGAGTCTCTGCCTGGTGGATTATCTAAAAACAAAAAAATAGATCCATTTATTTATGATCTCTTCCCAATCCTGAAAGATTTTCTACAAAGGAAAGGGGGAGATCTTAGCGGAGGACAACAACAGCAACTTGCTATTGCAAGAGCATTGCTTGGCAAACCAAAGCTCCTGTTACTTGACGAACCAACGGAAGGTATTCAGCCAAATATAGTTTTAGACATAGAAAATGCTATAAATCAGATAATTAAAGATACAGGAATTGGTGTTTTATTAGTTGAACAACACTTGCATTTTGTAAGACAAGCTAATAGATATTATGCGATGCAACGCGGAGGTATTGTTGCTAGCGGTAATACTTCTGAGTTGAGTCAAACAGTTATTGATAAATTCTTAAGTGTTTAAATAGATTATTATTTTAAATTACTAAATTATTTTTCATTTTTCACATCTTATTAGGTCAATACTGTTTGGATGCTCATTTATATACTTATTAAATTCCATTGCCAATGTTCTAGCTTCGTAAGCATCAAAAGCATAAAAACAATTTTCTAATCTTATATTTTGAAAATCACGATAATGTACTGTATATGGCTTCAACATATTATTTTTATTCATTTTAATTTGCTTAAAAGCAATTACGTTATATCTCAACCATGCATGTATTAATAAATTTAAAGCACTACTTTTGTTGTTATCAAAATAAATAGTCTTAAAATATGTATTTAAAAATACTTAATGACGAGAACTAAGTAATTAATGTATTTTTTTCTTATTTTTAGAGTCTTCCTTTTTACCTTCTATTAAAAAAACAAATTTAGATAAGATAAAACCAAAAACTGGAACCCAAAACTTTTCATAAAAAAATTTCATAAAAGACTAAGCAGCGAATGATTCCTCATATTTAGTTTCATTTTTATTTATAGTCTTCAAATCAATAGAATTAAATAAATGTTGCATAAGTAGAAAATCAAGTTCCCCTTTCAACAGATTAACATCAGATGAAATTAGATCATCGACAAAATCATCAAAAGTATCTGAAAGAGGAATCAAAATTAAAAATTTATTTTTGTCATTATCATCTTATTAACAATAAAAGTCAACCAAATTTGAATATAAATTTTTGAAGTTAATTAAATTGATGAATAAAGACTAAAAATTTAAATAATTAATATAAAAAAGCAAAATAATTGATTAAATATCAAGCTTATGGTCTTTGAAATAAATTTCATTTATCTTATTTTCTTAATTTTATATCTTTTCTGATTAGCATTACCAGAACGAAAATAAACATATTTGCGAAAAAGAAACCATCCTCAAAAAATTAAATTTTTCATAGCAAGATTATTGATGCGCAAATCCGAAAATAATAACCTAAAAGTTTTTAGATGCAATAAATTATTGAAAATTATTATATTTGTTATCAAAAGAGCTAATTTAAAAATTATTTTTTAATCAGTTCGAAATAACCATTTTTATTTAATAAGTATTTATCAAACCAAAGACTTAATAGATTATCTAATCCTATTCCATTCATTTTATTTATTTGAGAAGTCTTATAGTCTGAAAGGGCAAGTAATAAATACGGAAAAATCATATCAGAAACCCCTTTTGGTAGTTTTTCTAAAGGGACTCCATGCGCTCTATCCCATAAAATTTGCATATCCTGTGAGAATAAAGAACTCCAATAACTAAAATTACAATGTAACTTCTCTGGAGGGAGTAGATTTACAGATAACCCTGGGAGAGATGAATTCATAGGAATAAATATTTTATGGATAGATAAAATTTAGGTTTTCGAAATGTCGATTAATAATTTCTAATACGGAAAATCCAAATAAATACAAATTAAATTTACCGCACAGTACAGCACTTAGCAACACCTTTTAAGTATTATATTTCTCCATCATCTCCTGAAATTTAAGGAATGATAAAAACTTTTTATAAGTTTTCAATTCAAAAGCCTCGTTATTTACTTCATTTAAATAAGTAGAATTACTTGGATTAAGATGATTTACTAATTTAGTATCGATTGAGGGTTCTGATTTATCTATAAAGTCAGCAGAATTATCAGATACGGTTTGCGAATGAGCTTCAAGCATTTGAAATGATTTGGTTGCTTTACCATTATTTTTATTAAATATGCCCCTTATTGAAAGTGCTTCCTCTACCAAAATACTTATTATTTTTGAATTACTTAAATTGTTTTCGATGCTCAACTTATCAATTATTCTCATAACATCTTCTCTGGGGATAAAACCAACTCTTTTTTTCTTGGTAGGCATTTATAAATTAATTAAAGTTCAGCACTTGACTGTAATAAGTGTTGCACTATATTCATTATAAGTCAATTAAATGCTAATGATTTTACCAACAACCTTACTTTTAGGAGCCATTGGATATCTTTTCTACAACTCAAAAAAAGAACTTTCACTAGATCACCTTGACCCTAAAGAAAAAGAAAATGATGATTTGTATAAAGATTTAGAAGATCTATTTATTTAAGATTATTCACTTCATAATAAAAAACTTTGTTTCTTGACTAAATATATACAAAACCTTAAACATAATTAGAATAAAATTAAATAAACAAAGTAAATGACTGTTCATCAAGATTACGAAATAAAAATCAATTTAAATGAATTGATTGAGAAGAGAATTCCATGTTGTGATTTACTTCATCCGGATCATTGTCTAACTGAAAAACAAGTCTCTGAAATTGCGCATGATATTCGTATGGATTTAAATTTGCATGATCTTTACAAGCAAGTGGATCAACACATTATGAATTATGTAAATGCAGCTGGTATTGATAACAAAGACCATTGGGTTGAACCACATCTTCCAGATTTGGATAGAGATTTAAAAGAAGAAGTTGGTATAGAATTTGATTGATTTTTCCTACAAAAGAAATTAGTAAATGTATTTTTTTTCTAAATCATCTATTAATTTATAAATACTTTTAGCTGATCTCTTTCTTTTTTTAAAAATTCTAAAAAATATAAATCCAATCAATACGGCAAAAAAAGGTGTGAAAATAATAATTTCATGATTCATAACCATAAAACAGAAGCATATTATTAAAATTATTAAAAAGTCTGCACCAATAAAATAGGTACTTTATACAAATATCATTCACTATAAAAAATTAAGATTTCTCATAGAAAAGTGAAAGAATTAAAATTTTTTGTAAATTATATAGATATTAATTTTAATTCAATAAAGATAATGATTAATTATTTTGCTTTAACAGTAACTGAGATGGGGATCGGAAAGATAGAGTTATCAGTTATTGGCGCGGTAATTTTAATATTTCCAGTTTTATTTATTTATGCATCTAAAAACCTTGATGCTAAAGGGGTTTTCGAATGGATGATGGATAAACCTAATGATTGGATAGGTAAAAAATAAGACTTTTACAATTTAGATTTTTCTAGTTGATTTTTAAATTTTCTAAATCACTAATAGCAAAATCATAAACTTGGCAATTATTTTCTAAATCATTAACTATTGAATTTTTTAATAAAGAATAATCTATAAAATTATTGAGTTTATTATTTTTAAATTCCTTATTAGTCTCTCCAATAGCAAATGCCAAAGCTCCATCATAAGAAATCCCGAATTTGGTAGTGTTGCAATAAGTTCTAGTGAACTTATTAGAAATCTTTTTAGTATACTTTTCAAGAGTTTTAGAAGAAGTATCTAATGAGTAAACTGGACTATTAAATAGAAGAAGCAAAGTTAAAATGAATATCGTAAAAACTCTTTTGATCATAAAATTTCATAAATTGCAGGATTAATATAGATTAGAAATTAACTTTGCGGACTAAGTTTTATTAAAAATATAGAAATTAAAAAAATGTTGAACATAAAAGTTATTTCATATTTTTGAAGATAAAAACTCTCTAAATGAGTACTTTAAAGTTTGAATTTTTTTTGGTAGTTTTTTTAAAAAACGCCTGAATGCTTTTGGCATAGTAAAATCCCTATCAATAATTAATAGATAACAAATAATAATTGGGTATTCAATAAATAATTATCCAAAAATTAAGTAAATTAATTATTAAATATATGAATTAAGCTATGGAAATGTATTTGAAGATGAATTATTGTTTATTTGAGTATTAAATACAAATTAAATATGGCACTACCAGAACTTATATACGCTCCTATAGATGGTGGAACTATACATAGATATGAGATTACTGGTGGCAAGAGAAAATTCTTAAGATTTATAGGTTGTTATTTAGGCCAGTGTAATTTCCACAAAAATATTGATGATGCTATTGATTACATAAAAAATTTGAAAGAATCACAAAAGATACAAAAAACCTGAAATAAAGATAAATAAATACGACAGGGAATCGATATTTTTAAATAACTACATAATTATTGCTACAAATAATAGAGAATTTTCTTTTTATAAGAAATTGATTATTTACTTGGGTTATAGTTCCGAAAGATAAACAGTCAATTAAAAAAGAAATTAATTTATGGAAAACAGACAAATTAATTTTTTTAAATCAAAAGACTTTAATACCGTTCTTAAGCCATTTAAAAAAGAAACGGTAGTAAAAATTGACTCGTTAGATATTAGAGAAAATCAAAATGAATTAAAAATAGGTTTATTTGGTTGGTATGCACTTTGTCCTTCAAAAGAACTAAAAAAAAATAAGCTGAATTATTTTTCACTCTATAATGAGCCTCTTGTTCTTTATAGAGATGAGAATGAAAACGTTAGGTGCATAAAAAATATTTGTCCACATAGGGGAGCCTCTTTTTTTGGAGGAACACTATTAGATGGAGTTATAACCTGTCCATATCATGGAGCTAAATTCTCATCTGGTGGAAGTTGCCAAAATCTAGATAGAATAACATGTAGTCACATAGTTGATAATAACTATGATAACTACGCCAAAAGAATTCACTTATCTCAATATAAAGCTCTAGAAAAGAATGGATATATTTTTGTACATTACTCTAAAAAATCCGACACCGATTTAAACAATATTATTGAAGATTCACCAATAAGTAACTACGATTTAACTGATAATGGTTTTTCAGAAAAGGATTATGTATTTGAAGAAGCATTAGTCGACTTTAAATGTGATTGGTCAAGGATAATTGAAAATCACTTAGATATCCTTCATCTATTTTGGGTTCACGGCGATACGATTCCTGATAAAGATGTTAATAAAAATGTACTTGTTAGTTTCAACCAGAAAATTAATGTTACACCTAAATATATTGAGAGTATTTATTACTATAAGAACAATCCTAAAAATGAATTTATCCGGATAAAATACATCCCACCTGGACGGATATTAATTTATAAAGGAGATCCTTCTGAAGCTAGATATTTACAAGTTTTAGATCATATTCCACTAGGAGATAACAAGGCAAGAGTAATAGTAAGGCACTATAGGAAATTTCTACAAAATAAACTACTTAACAACCTCTTATTATTTAAAGAGAATCAAAGAAAGATTTTTTATAAGATATTTGATGAGGATTATATGATTTTAAAAACGCAAACATATAATCACAATATGGGATATGTAAGTAAAGATGAAATAAAATTATTGGGAGAAGATAGAATAATTAATTACTTTTGGAAATGGTATAAGAAGTCTGAAGATAAAGATGAACCTTGGAGAAATATTAATAAAACTCAAAATCTCAATGTATACGACAAAGTTATAATGAAATATCCACCTGAGGTAAAGAAATTAGAAATCATAAATAATTTAATTATTATTAGAAAAACATTTATAAGATTTGCTGCTCCGCTTATATTTTTTATGTTATTTATATAATTTATGAAGAAAGTAAATAGACCTTCATGGTTGAACTGGCTTTATCTTTTGATATTTATTTTAAGCTCAATTCAATTAATTATATTTTGGAGCAATAAATTCTAGTGGTTAATAACTTTTGGTTTGAGGCAAAAAATATAAATTGTTTTAAAAATGGCTATAGAGTAATTAAAGATTTAAATTTAAAGATAGCGTATTCAGAGAATGTAATATTAATTGGACCAAATGGCTCAGGTAAATCATCTTTAATTGAAGTAATTAATAGAAACATATATCCTGTAATAGCTAATGAATCGAAATTAAAAATATTTGGCAAAGAACTTATAAATTTATGGGAACTAAGAAAAAGAGTAAGTACTGTAAATAATGATATAAAAAATAGAATAAATCCAAATCTGCAAGTTTTTGATTTAATTTTAAGTGGACTATATGGAAGGTATTGTTACGTGCAAAATAAATCTGAAAGAGACTCTTATAAAGTTGAAAAAATAATGAAGAAAATGAATATTTCTAATTTATCTAAAAAATATTTTTCCTATTTATCAGATGGAGAAAAAAAAATTTCTCTCATTGCTAGGGCGTTAATAAAAAAACCAGATATCTTGATCCTAGATGAACCAATTGCAAATTTAGATTATAAATCAAAGTTTTTTGTAGTTGATAAGATTAATGAATTATCAAAATTAAATACCAGAATTTTTTGCGTTACTCATGATATCTCTATGATTACAAGAATATATGATCGCGTCCTAATGCTAAAAGATGGCAAGATAATCGTTGATGGTCATCAAAATAAGGTTATAAATAGTGAGAATATTAATAAGTTATACGGCATTGATGTAGAGGTGGCTAAAAATAATGGACTTTGGAATATAAACAGATTATCTAAATAACAATTATAAAAATAGCTATGGCAATAGCGAGAAATACAAACTTTTTGCTTTTTAAAAAGGAAGAGGATTTATTTTTAAATGAAGAAGATCCACATTTAGAGCAGACAATCTTACCTCCTAAAGAACGATCTGAGACGAACGATGAACTTCCACAATTAAAACAAACTCTATTTACACTCATCTAAAATAAAATTTTTAGCAACTCTATCTAAATTATATTGCTAAATACTATGTAAAGAAAAACTTCAGAATCAAAATGATAATGAGAATCTATTGCAATAAGTAAACTTATAGTGCATAATTGATAATAATTCTCATTATCATACTTAAATTAATGAATTTCCATAGTTATGGAGAATCTCCCTCAAAATTAGTAAGAATAATAACTGGACAATCAGTATTAATAGATCCTTCATCAAGACCCAAAGGGACTTGCTTAGAAGTCGAGAGTGGAATTGCAAGAGTTTATTGTCCTTGTGAAGAAACTGAAGGAATGACACTAGCATTTTTACAATCAGGAGATCAATTAAGGACGGACCTTTTGTGTAGCGAAGGTGTCTGCGTTGAAGCATTAACAGATTTGTCGTTTCACAGCAATGTAAATATTGATGAGAATATGGGTTTCGATGCAGTAAATGAATGGACTTTGCAACTCCTTAGGATTAGACACTTAGGAAATGCAGAACAGAGATTACAAGCCTTGTTTTCAATACTAGTAAATCGTTTAGGTAGAAGATGTGGCCAATGGTGTGAGTTACCTTTTAGGTTAACTCACGAAAGGATAGGCGAATTAATCGGTTCTACACGAGTAACATCAACAAGATTAATTTCTAAATTAAGATCATCTGAGTTATTAATAGCTCCTATCGGGACCCAAACAGTCAGTGTTGCCCCTTCTTTTATTGAAACATCACCGCTATAAAAACATGAAGGAATCACAATCACTTACAAACAACTTGTTAATGGAAGTTGATGTTTTATCGAATAGACTCAGAAATATCAAGCAATCCTATAAAACTACAGAAAATAGAGCATTAAAGGGAAGATTATTTGCTGAAAACAAAAATATTTTTGAAAGAGTTAATGAAATTCATAAAATAGCTGAACTCTTAAATAAAAATAACGAAAAAATTAACTTTTCGAATTTACTTTTTGAAATAACCAAAAGGACATTGAATGAGAATAAATTTGAAAGTAATTTATTTTTTCTTTAAATCACTATCTATTAGTAATATTGCCGAAGGTTGATTAGAAGCAAACTTTACCTTGCCCAGTATGTTTGCAAATTCATCTTCTGATTGTGTTTGAGCCTCTATAATAGGATCTAAGAATACGTTAGTTCTTGTATCTGAAATTCTTTCTGATATTGAATAAAGTTGTTGTAGAGATGAGGTTAAATCAGCCTCCATGTTAAAAGAATAAGAAATCAGCTCTTCTATAGAATCCCATGTTTGAACGGGAGCAGGAATTTCATCTAATTTTACGCTTTGTCCTCTTGCGATTAAGTAATCTGCAAATTTCTGAGCATGTTCCATTTCGCCTTGTGATTCACTTAGAAAATGAGATGCAAATCCATTTAAATCACGTTCTTGAAACCATAGATACATAGAAAAATATTGAACATTGGCATATCTTTCCATTGTTAGATGTTCAAAAATGTTATCCAATAAACTATTATCTATCGGTTGAGCAATAGCTCTTCCAGATGGACCAAAATTAATTAATTTCTTTGTTTTTAAATTATTTTCATTCATATTAAACTAAGTATCTAAATAAATAATACAACATTTTGTATAAATTAGTAATTAATAAATCCTTTAAATTAAATTAAATAATATGATAATGAAAATCACTCGCAATACTATAAATGAATTTAGAGTACAGTTTTTCTGAACTGCAATTAACTAAAAAAATATATAAAAGTAAAAAAAAGAAATGTAAAAAGAAAAAATGCTCTAATTGGAAGGGAGGCAAGTGTAATTGCCTATAAATAAATTCTATATATGTACCTTATGTGCTCCAGGATATAAAAAATAATAAATATTTTTATTAATAGAAAGAGAACATTTATCACCATTATTCAGAAGATTATTAATATCAGTTCTAACCCTTAATATGTTTCCATTAATAGATACTTTATATATAAGAAATTCTCCAAGAAATTCTTTAGATATAACAATCGCATCACCAGATTCTGATCTTTTAATTGAAATAAATTTAGGTGAAATTGACATGGTTTTGATACTTGTATTTTTCAAATACTCTGAACAATTTATTTCACCTAAACAAGAAATATATGAATTACCATTTTTTTTGAGATTAATAATATTATTACCCAAAATAAAACTACTAACAAATATGGTCTTGGGATTATTTAGAAGGTTAATTGGTGTATCAATTTGATGTATTTTCCCATCATTCATAACGGCGACTTTATCGCAAATTGACATCGCTTCTTCCGGATCATGAGTAACCATCAATCCGCTTGCATTACAACCTTTTAGAATATTAGGGAGTTCACTTCTCAATTTTAGTTTGACATGCATATCAAGACTACAAAAAGGTTCATCTAATAAAATAAAATTTGTTCCTGGGGCAAGAGCTCTCGCAATTGCGAGTCTTTGTTTTTGACCTCCAGAAAGTTCATGTGGGTACCTTCCAACAAAACTATCAAGACCTACAACATTTAATAAATAATCAACTCTAGATCTGTCTTTTTTGTTTTTCAAACCAAAAATTACATTTTCCAAAACAGTTAAGTGAGGGAAAAGTGCATAGTCTTGAAAAACCATACCAATATTTCTTTTCTCAGGACTAAGAATTTTTTTCTTACTTGAAATTTCCTTATCATTTAGAGAAATCCTCCCTCTAGAGGGGTATTCGAACCCCGCAATTAATCTTAAAAGAGTAGTTTTTCCGCAACCAGAAGGGCCAAGCAACCCTAACAATTCGCCATTTTCAATTGTCAGGTTAATTTCGTTTAATATCCAATTTGAACATTCTCGCTTATCATATTTATGATGCAAATCATCAATTATTAACGCATCATTTTTCACTAACTTCTTCTTATTCAAATATATTAAGGTAGCAGAAAATATTCACCTAAAATATCCCTTGTATAATTTTATACATCATTTAATTTTAAAATTTAATGAGAAAGTCTGAAAGAGCAGAAATAATACGCAAGGAACTCAAAAAGCTATATCCATCGCCTCCAATCCCCCTTGATCATACAAATGCTTATACACTTCTAGTCGCTGTAGTTTTAAGTGCTCAATCAACAGATAAGAAAGTTAATGAATTAACAAAAAGCTTATTTAAGGTTGCAGATGATCCAGAAAAAATGATGCAGCTAGGTATTAATGGCATTTACGAATACATAAAATTTTTAGGCCTATCTAATCAAAAATCAAAGAACATCTATAACTTATCTAAATTATTGATTGAGAAGCATAGTGGTAAGGTCCCAGATTCTTTCGAGAAGCTTGAATCTCTTCCAGGGGTAGGTCATAAAACAGCATCAGTTGTAATGTCTCAAGTGTTTAAAATACCCTCATTCCCTGTAGATACTCACATACACAGGTTGGCACAAAGATGGGGTCTATCAAATGGAGATAGCGTGGTTCAAACAGAGAAAGACTTAAAAAAAATATTTCCTGTTAATGATTGGAATACCTTACATTTGCAAATAATCTTTTATGGCAGAGAATATTGCACAGCAAGAGGCTGCGATGGAACAAAATGTTATTTATGTCGCACTCTTTATCCCAAAAGAAAAAAGAAATTTATATGTAAAAAGCCTTAAGAAATTTATATAATATTTAAATTAGTTTTTTTAAACATGAAAATAGCAATTACTGGTGCATCGGGGAAAACAGGTTATAGAATTTCCGAAGAAGCAGTTAAAAAAGGATATAAAGTAAAGCAAATCATCAGAAAGAATTCAAAAGTCGCAGCAGGACTAGAGAGTTTAGAAACAATTAGGGTTTCATTAGACAAAAAAGGAGAACTTGATAAAGCTTTAAAAGATATTGATGCTTTGATAATTGCGACTGGGGCGAGAGCATCATTAGATTTAACTGGTCCTGCAAAGGTTGATGCATTGGGTGTATACAGGCAACTAGAGAGTTGCAAAAGAGTTGGTATTAAAAGAGTTATTTTAGTTAGTTCCCTTTGTACTGGTAAATTATTTCACCCATTAAACTTATTTGGTTTAATTCTTATTTGGAAGAAATTAGGTGAAAACTTTCTACGAAATTCTAATTTCGAATGGACTATTATAAGACCTGGAGGATTAAAGGAAAATGAAGATATTAAATCAGAAAATATAAATTATTCAAAGGAGGATACTCAAATTAATGGATCTATCCCGAGAAGATTAGTTGCGCAATGTTGTATAGATTCTTTAAAAAACAAAGAATCCATAAATAAATTAATAGAAGTTACAAGTTCGAATGATAATAAAAAGATATCTTTTAAAAAAGCTATGCAAATGATTTAAAAGATGTAATTATATAAATTAAAACTATGAAAATAAATCCCAAAATTGACGCTTTACAATTAATGCTTACTGATTTAAGAACTAGAAATGAGCCAATAAGACATAAAGCTGCCTTTAAAGGCTGTCAACCAGAATTTCAAAGTCTTGTATCAAGATTAATAAAGCAGTTAGAGGACGAATTAGTTGCTGAAAAGCTTACTTATCGTGATAGTTAAAAAATTTAGATTACTTAAATGAAATTAACTTATCCAATTTTGCTTGTTCTGAAAGTTCATCATATCCTCCAAAAAATTTACTATCCAAAAATATTTGAGGGAAAGTATTATGACTACTTTGAGCCTTTATTTTTTGAAAGCTCTCATCATTGTCTATTAAAGTAACTTCATGAGGGATAGATAAAGAATTAAGCAACCTAATTGCTCTTTTAGACCAAGGACAATCCTTTAAAATATATGCTTTTACACGTGACTCATTTTTTAATAAATCATTACTTGAGATATTAATAATTTTTTGTTCAAAAGATAGTAATAATAAATCAGTACCTTTTTTTACAATACATCCCTCCTCAAGATGCCCCCCAAAGACATTACATCCCTCATCTGCAAAACTCAAATGTAAATGAACATCTCCTTTATTAAAATGTCCATTTAAAGAAACTATCTCTAGATTTCCCTCGAATTTGTTAATCTCTTGATTTCCTGGGCATTGAATACAAACTGTTCTAAGATTACCAACCACTCCAGAAACATACCCGTATAAATTATTCGATATAGAATATTCTTTAATTGAATTTATCAAATCAGATTCTGGAGATAGCTTTAGGCTATGAGGATGCATTAGATATAAGTAATAATTTTGTAATATAAAACATTATCATTCATAAAGAGAAGTTGAGTTTATAATCTTTAGGATTCAAATTTAAATAAACTTTAGAATCTAGCATTAAAAACCATTTAAAATTTTTACTAAAAATTTAAGCGGGTTGAGAGTGTAATATGTTTTTTATATACAAAAACTGATTTGTTATTAAGAAAAAATCTTAAAAATTTGGCATTAAATATTCCCAACATATTGTCGATATCTCGCCTTTTCCTTGTATTTCCATTAATACTTTTTTTAGAAATTAATATCCCTTTTTATGTTTTTGTATTAATTATTATTGGAGGTTTAACTGATTATTTTGACGGGTTAATTGCAAGGAAATTTAATCTTAAAACCAGATTAGGAGCTATCCTTGATCCCTTAAGTGATAAGGTATTTTATTTAATTCCTTTAATCTTCCTTTGTAAGAATAATTTTATACCGTTCTGGTCTTTGTCATTAATTTTATTTAGAGAATTAATCATCTCCAGCCTGAGGAACTCTACAAAAGACGGTTTACCAGCATCTATGTTAGGTAAATATAAAACATTTTTCTTTTTTATTTCAGTAATTACCTTCTTTGCACCGTTAAAAATTAGCTTATTAAATAATTTGGCTTTGATTCTTTATTGGTTAGGATTCATCCTGACTTTTGTGACTTTATTAGGCTATTTACGAATTAAAAAGAATATTATCTGAATTCTCATCAAACTCCTCATTTTTTTTATTATTAAAATCTTTCACAAAACTATCCCTTAAACCATTAAGTAAATCAAAAGTTGGCACCCATTCTAAATCACGTTTTATCTTAGAGATATCAGTCTGATAATGATTTAATCTAATTGGAAATCCCTTTCGAGATTTAGGATCTAATTTTTGATAATCAAACGTTCTTAAAGAAATCTCATTTTGGTTTAATCCAAGAACATTCGCACAGAAATAAATTAAACCCTTTATTGTAACTCCTTTTTCACCCGAACAGTTGTAAATATTATTTTTGGAATTTTCAAAATTTATGCACCTAATCATTACATCAGTTAGATCAGAAACATGGCCTAGCTGAGTAATTAAAGAGCCGTCACCAGGGATTGGTATAGCTTTTTTAGTAAATAACCTTTCAAAAAAACCAATTTTCAATTTTATTATAATTTCCTGGTCCATAAATATAAGTAGGTCTAAAACTTGTAAAAGGAATTTTTTGGTTTTTTAACCAATTTTCTGTCTCAACCTTTCCTTTGTGCCTACTATCTGGATCAATTGGATCAAGTTCGGATATTGGTAGTTCACAATTATCTTTATAAACACCTGCAGAGCTGACATATATATATCTCTGAAAAGAGTTATCTAAATTTTCTATAAGAAGTTGGGTTTGTTCTAACTCTCGCCCAGAAATATCATAAACAAAATCATACTTTTTATTTTTTAGCTTGACGATATCTTCTGAATTATTTCTATCACCCTTAATTAAATTTGTTTTTTCAGGATTACTTTTATTACCTCTAGTGAAAATATCAATATCATAATTTTTAATTAATAACTTTGCTACCAAAGACTTGCCAACAAATCTAGTACCACCCATTACAAGAATTTTCATATTCAAAAAATATTTAACTGAAGTAGTAATCTTAAATAGAATTACATATTGAATAGTACTACTAATAAGTAATTAATGAAAAGGATGATTCTATGGACCTAATACCAGCAATTGATTTAATGAATGGTAAGTGTGTAAGGCTTTTTAAAGGCGACTTTAATAAAAGAAAAGACTTCACCAAAGAGCCTCATGAGCAAGCTAAATTTTGGGAAAGCGAAGGGGCAAAATATATACATATAGTTGATTTAGATGCCGCAAAAACAGGATCCCCGACAAACGATAAATCAATAAAAAAGATTGCAAAAACAGTTAACATACCTATTCAAATAGGTGGAGGGATAAGGTCTCAAGAAAGGATAGAACAATTATTTTCTTATGGTATTGAAAAAGTTATAATGGGAACCTCTGCAATAGAAAATAAAGAGCTAGTTAAAAACTTATCAAATAAATTTCCTGGAAGGATAATTGTTGGGATAGATGCAAAAGATGGAAAAGTTAGTACAAGGGGTTGGCTTGAGGAATCTAATATTTTTGCCACAGAACTAGTAAAGGAGTTTTCTTCATTTAAAATTGCTAGTTTTATTGTTACGGATATAAATACAGATGGGACGCTAGAAGGGACAAATGAAGAATTCATAAAAAGCATACTTGAAATTACTGATATTCCAGTAATAGCCTCAGGAGGTGTTGGTTCAATTTCTGATTTATTATCGTTAGTAAAATTTGAAAACTCTGGACTCTTTGGAGTAATTGTAGGTAAAGCTCTATATGAAAATAAATTCACGATAAACGAAGCGAATAATGTATTGTCATCAGACAGATTAAATGACTTTAATTTAAACAGAAATTACTACGCTTAAAAAGTATAAAAATTGATTTAAGGCTGGTGTTTACAGTAATTGTTAGTTAATTTTGTATAAGAGATAAGAATTCTAGTCTTGGAATTAATTTCAAAAAAATCGATATTGATTATTGCTCCAAGTTTAATAGCAGAATCTTTATCGCTTAAGTTAACATCACTAGACCAAAATTTAGACATCAATTTTAATAATGGAACAGGTGATAAAACTCATGATTTAGTTATATGGAATGTTCTTAATTTCCAATCAGAAGATCTTATAAGGTTAGAACTATTGAAATTAAGAGAAAGATATGTTGATTCAAAGTTTCTTATAATTCTCTCTGGCGAACTTGTTTATGAAGCAAATACCCCTCCATCATTAAATGCTGAAGGTTTTCTTTTAAATCCCAGTGCAGAAAAAGTTCTTGAATCTATCGATACCATTTCAAATGGAGGAAGGGTATTTGATATTGAAAATAATTCCCGAGTTCGATTAAACAAAAATAAGCCTCTCTCTTTTAGTCAAAAAATTCTAACTTCAGGTCTTAAACAAATAGATTATGAAACTAATTATATATTCAAATATGTCAACTCTGATTCAACACCAGAATTTTATAAATTCATTTTAAAAGGAAGATTAAGAGAACTTATTACGGCAAAATCTTTTCTAATTTTCTTATGGGGTAATTCACTAGAACTTTATACAGAGGCAGTTTACACTGAAAATAAAATTAATCTTGAAAATAAGAACACTGTATTCATTAAAGATAAAAACACTACGGAAATATGGAATTTAATTTTAGATAGACTAAAAGAAAAGTATAGCTCAACTAACTTACAGGTTGAATTTAATAATTCATCAATAATTCTTTCTGGGATAAAGAAAGAATTCATATCACGACTTATTTGCAAAATGTTAGATGAGTTAGATAATTTAGTAAAAAATATTAAGGAAAACTATAAGAAAGAAGATTTTAAGGATGATTTAAATTCTCTTATAAAAGAACTTAAAGTTAATACAATTTCAAATATCACAGACAGTTATTTTCGATTAAAAAAAGGAGGCGAATCCATTTCATTAAATGATTTTATTTATAGTGAAGTAAGTTGCGAAGAGATAGATAGAGAATCACATGAATCAATAATGTTTATTGAGCCAATTATTAAAAATGAAGCTCTTGTCTATGATGGAAAATTACTCCCTCTATATGAAACAGAATCGTTTTTAATCCTTGAAAATATAATTTCTAATTGGACAATAAGAAACTGTAATTTATTAGCTTCTGAAATTTTTAATATTTGTTCTTCTTGGCCTGAATTAAGGTCTGTACTTATAAATCCTGAATTACAATCGACAAGAAATTTTGAAAGATTTAGAAATAATATTAATAACTACAATCGATGGCATGACTATATTTATATGCCTATCTACTTGTATGAGAGTAAACGAGAATATATTGATATTATCGATAAAAAATTTACCCGATACTTTAAAAATGAAAATAGGGAGAAAGAATTAGAGAATCTAGAATGGCTACAAAAACAAGTTACATTGTTAGTTGAGATAAGAGATGCCGTAGCACCGCAGTTAGAAGTTGCGGTAAAATATATCGGTAATCTTTTCGTAACTTTCCTTACAAAGGTCGTTGGCAAAGCTATCGGTTTAGTTGGGAAAGGAATCCTTCAAGGATTAGGAAGATCAAGTTCAAAGTAAGTTTTTAAACTTTAATGAAAATAATTCAATGGATCCTAATAGCATTAATCTTCTTAAGTCCATATAAAGCAAATGCCTCTAGAGATTCTGATAGTTACGATGGCAACATCTTTCCTATATACGCGGGAAATGGGGCTATAGTTCCTCCTCAGACATCTCTTCAGGAATCATTAAAAAATAAAAGAGTCGCAGTTTTATTTTTTTATCTGGACGATAGCTCAGATAGTAAAGCTATGGCTCCGATAATATCTGGTTTAGATTTAATCTGGAGAAATAATATAGATATCATTGCTTTAACTACTGATGAATTGCAGGATAAAGAAAAGTCTGATTTTAGAAATGAACCTAATTATTATTGGAATGGATTAATTCCACAAACCATTATTTTAAATAGCGATGGTGAAGTTAAATATGATAAAAATGGAATCCTTAATATCGATGAATTAAACAAAGTTATAGGAGAATTAAAAGGAATTGATTTAGAAGATACGACATTTTCTGTAGAAAGTTTTAATGAATACAACAGTATCATTTCTGAAAAAAAAGATAAAAACGAAAATTAATTAAAAAAATGATATTAATGAATATCCTCTTAGTTCTTTTAATTTTTTTAATTCTTTCAGATTTATATATTAAAAACTCACCGAAATCAAAGTTAAATCTGGTACCTATAAATTACAAAATCAAGAAAAAGGATGGTTTAAACGAATTAATTATTGATCTAAAAATAACTAATAAAAGTAAAACCAAAGAGACAATGGTATCTAACATAAATTTTGAATTAGATTTTTTAAAAAGTAAAGGTAACGAATATTGCCAAAATTTTAATTATCAAGAAGATATTTATATATATCAAAATAATAAAATTAAGAATTTAAATAATTACTGGCCAACAACAATTATCAAGTCAAATTCAGAAGTATTAGTAAGAATCATATATAAATTTAGCAATAATAATTTTAGAAAAAAAATAAAATATCTATGGTTAAAAGTATATTGGGAGCACTATGGACATTTTGGTATTTCAAACAATAAGGATTGTTTGTTAATTAATTTAGATGGTCAAAAACAAAGGCCGCAAGAAGTTTTTGAAATTCCAATAAATAATAAATATAAAGCTTTCGCTATTAAAACTGATTTACTTGGTTGCTTTGATAACCCAGTAAATACTGTGATTGAATACTGCAAAGGAATTGTAGAAAAAAATGATATTTTAACAATCGGTGAGAGTCCGTTAGCCATCATGCAAAATAGATATGTTTCTCCTCAAAATTTAAAATATAGTTTATTTTCAAAAGCTTTATGTTATTTTTTTCACCCTACAAGCAGTCTCGCAACAGCTTGCGGCATGCAATTATTAATAAATAAAATCGGAGTCACAAGAATAACCTTTGCAATAATTGTTGGATTTCTCTTCAAATTAGTTGGAATTAAAGGTATGTTTTATAGGTTAACTGGTTCAGAATCATCCCTCATTGATGATATAAGCGGTACAGTTACACCTTACGACAAGAGTATAGTTATGGGTCCTCTCAATGCGGATTTATTTTGTAAGGAGGTCTCGAACTATCTTAATATAGATGTTGCTGTTGTAGATGTTAATGATCTTGGAGGTGTGAAAGTCTTAGCTAGTTCAAATAAAACAGTAAATAAAATACTCAAAAGGAACTTAATATCAAATCCAGCTGGCAATGGAGATGAAAAAACCCCTATAGTATTAATAAGAGAAAAAAAGTAAATGAAAAAAGATACCTCTTATTCTTTTCAATCTAAAAAAGGAATGGAAGTAACTTTTGAAGAACTCCATATAAGGCACATTAATCTTTTAATAGATATTAAAAATAAAGAATTGAATAATTGGTTTTTAAAAATGGCAATTATAAATACCTTTGATGACTTAAAAATTTTTTTAAATAATCTTAAGAAAAATAAAAATAAATGCATAATTGCTATACATGGAAACGAAATTATTGGTTATTTGAATATTTTTCCTTTAAACAACAAAGAGACATGCTTAAAAATATCTAAGCCCAAGTTGATTAACAACAAGTGTTCTTTAACAGATAAACAATTAACTTTAGGATTGATAAAAAAATCCATCTCAATAAAAGACATCAGAACTTCAAGTTGGATAATTAACGCTGATATAAATAATGTTGACCTCATATCAACATCAAGAGAATTAGGCTTTCAACCGTTAGGAGAGATAATCCTTTGGGATGGTTCTGATCTAAGTAAATCCATAAATCAAAATACCCATGCCTATTCATTAATTAATGAATTCCAAACAATTAATAAACAAAATATATTAAAAATAGTTAATTTCATTAGATCAAATCAATCTCCCTTGATAAGAAATATTTTAGATTTTGATCAAGACGACATTCTTAAAAGAAATAACTCTAAGAGTGGTGCCTTAATTTATGAAAATTCAGTTTTATGTACAATTTTAAAAGATATTAATTATCAAAATGAAGAAATTTACACTTTAACTATAAGTAGGTATTGGGATAAGAGATTCAATTCTATTTTAAAAGAATTTATAAAAAGATTTTTTGAAAAATCACCTGTTTCATATTTAAAAACCTATAAAGAAAATTCTCAATTAAATCTTTTTCTCGAAGAATGTAATCTCAAAGAAAAAAATCAAGAAATAATTCTTATCAGGAACACAATAGTTAAGAATGAAGCCAAACAAGTAAATATAATAAATCAATCTTTGGAATCAATCTTTGAAAAATTAAGTCCACAAGGTAATCCATATCCATCTCCTTTTCCATTAAAAACAAAGTGAAATTTTGCAAACCCAAACCCAAGTCAATTTTGAGTTTGGATATAGGTACCAAAAGAATAGGATTAGCTTATTGTGATTCCCTCTGCATAACATCAAATATACTTCCAGCAGTAAAACGGTTTAAAAATAATCAAGAGATTAAAATCATTAGAAATCATATAAATGAATTTAATTTGACTGGGTTTATTGTGGGTATTCCGCTAGATGACGAAGGTCAAATGACCACTCAAGCTATTGACTGTAAAAATTACGGTCAATTACTTTCAAATGAATTAAAGCTTCCATTTTCTTACGTCAACGAACATAGTTCAACTTGGGAATCTTCAAATAGATTTGGAATAAAAAAAGATAAATCCGGATTGATTGATAGTTTTTCAGCAAAAATAATACTTGAACAATGGATCGAAGAAGGTCCTGAATTAGAAGAAATAGCTGGTAAACGTCAGATAAAATATTAATATTAAAAAGAATAGATAATTTTTAAATGAAAGAAGCCAATTCAAGTGATAATTATGATGCAAAGACTCTTTTATTAAATGACTCAAACGGAAACGAGCTATTTTGTTATCTTGAACAATTAGTAAGTGTTGAAGGCCAAGAGTATGCTTTATTAACGCCAGTTGATACTCCAGTAAGTCTTTTTAAGATAAATGAAAAAGATGAACATGAACTAATTGAGAAAATAGATAAAAATGAACAAATACTAAAAAATGCTGAAGCTGTTCTACAAGAACATGATTTAAGACTTATTAGATCAGCAGTTACTTTAACAGTATCAGGAGAACTTGAAGAACCAATTTACGATGAATTAGAAGAAGATTACGTCGATGATGATAGTGAGAGTTATGAATTGCTCGTTAACTTTAATCTTTTTGACCAAGAATATGGCTTATATATACCACTAGATCCTTTTTTTATTGTGGGTAAATTAAAAGACAAAGGAGCCTTATTAGTTGAAGATGATGAGTTTGATAAAATTCAACCTTTAATTGAAACTGAGCTTGAAAAAAGTAGTTCTTAAAATAAATGAGATCTATCCTAAAAGTTAATTGGGATTCAAACTTACCAATATATAATATTTCTCAATCTGAGTTGCAAAAAAAAGGAATTGATTCTTTATTGCTAGACGTGGATGGGACTCTAGTAAATAGAAAATCAAATATGATCCCAAAAGCTGTAAAAAATTGGATCATAGAATCTAAAAAACTGTTCTCGCTTTATTTAATAAGTAATAATCCATCAAAAAAAAGAATCGCAAAAATAGCAAAAGAATTAAATTTAAGGTATAAATACAATGCATCAAAACCAAGAAAAAAAGTAACTTTGTCTGTTATCAAAGAAATTGGCAGAGAGCCAAAAAATATAGCCATTATTGGCGACAGAATTTTTACAGATATTATTGTTGGGAATAGATGTGATGTAAAAACAATATTAGTTAAGCGATTAAATAGAGATGGCTTGCCTATAAAATTTAATTTAACTTTGACAATAGAAAAATTAATTTCTCATTTTATAAAATGAAAACTTGGGTTATAAAAATTGGTACTAGTATTTTAAGAGGAACAGAGGAAACATCTACAGAAGAAGTTATTGAAAACCTTTCGAGATCATTTACAAGTTTTCTTTCAAAAGGAAACAAAATAATATTAGTAACTAGTGGAGCAGTTGGATTAGGTTGCCAAAAATTAGATATTAAAACGAGGCCAAATGATTTAAGTACACTTCAAGCTACTGCTGCAGTGGGTCAAGTTAATTTAATGTCCTTATACGATAAAGTATTTAAAAAATTAGGTCATAATATTGCTCAAATTTTAATAACTAAAGCTGATTTTAATTCACGAGAATCCTTTAATAACGCTTCTAAAACTTTAAAAAAATTAATCGATTTGAATGTTATTCCAATAGTAAATGAAAATGATACCGTAGCAAATGAAGAGCTTAAATATGGAGATAATGATACTCTCTCTGCTTTAGTTGCCTTGGCTATAAATGCTAACAAGCTTATTTTATTAACCGATATTGAAAATCTATACTCAAAAGATCCACGTAATAATAAAGATGCGCAACCTATTAAAGAAGTTCATAATAGTGAATTAAAGGAAATTAAAGATAAAAATATTCAAAACTCAAATAATGAATGGGGCACAGGAGGAATTTCTACAAAATTAATTTCTGCAGAAATAGCAACAAAAGGAGGAGTTGAAGTCCAACTAGTTGATGGAACTAATAAAAAAAACTTAATTGAAATTTTTAATGATAATAAAATTGGAACTTTATTTTATCCAGTAGAAAAACCTATCGGAAACAAAAAAAGTTGGCTTTCACATGCAATTCAAACAGTAGGGAAAATTACTTTAGATGATGGCGCTTCTTTTGCAATAAAAAAGAAAGGTGCCTCACTTTTAGCAGTTGGTGTTAAGAATGTAGAAGGAAACTTTGCGATTAATCAGGCAGTTAAAATCGTAAATACAAATGATAAAGAAGTTGCAAAAGGTTTAGTATCAATAAGTAGCGACAAATTAAGAAGTATCTTAAATAATAAAGAAAATAACAACTCCTCGATAATAGTCGTACATAGAGATGTTCTTGCTCTCTCTTAGAAAAAATTAAAACTGAAAAATGCTTTTAAGTGATTTAGTTGTTCTAATAAAAAAAGGAAATTCAAATTTTATTAGTGCCAATATTTTCGAAGATTTAAATATAGATGATGCTGCCTCATTAGATGCTGCAGTTAAACATCAAATATCTTTTTTAGAAGAAAATAACATCCTCAAAGAAAAATTAGATCAAACTAAAGCATCAGCAATAATAACTATTAACAACGATGAAATCGTCAGCGTTCTAAAGAAACTCAATATATCAAACATAATCGTTAAAAATCCAAGAATTGCATTTGCAGAAGTATTGGATTGTTTATATAAAAATATCAATTTCAAACCAGGAATTCACGCTTCAGCAGTTATAGATAAAACAGCAATAATTGGAGCAGATTGCCATATTGGGCCTAATGTCTATATTGGAGAAAATACTGTAATTGGTACCAATAATTATATTCTTCCTGGATCATCAATTTTAGGCAATGTTCGAATAGGAGATAATAATATAATTCATCCAAATTGTGTTATTTACGAAAATACTACTCTAAAGAACAATTGTGTAATTAATTCAAATTCTGTTATTGGATCTGAGGGATTTGGTTTTATTCCTAAAGATGGCAAATGGGTAAAGATGCCTCAAAAAGGTGGTGTAAAAATAATGAGTTTTGTAGAAATTGGAACGAATTGTTGTATTGATAGACCTGCAGTGGGATTTACATTTATTGATGAGGGAACAAAGTTGGATAATTTAGTACAAATAGGTCATGGAGTTAAAATTGGAAAGAATTGTGCATTTGCAGCTCAAGTTGGTATCGCTGGAGGAGCAAATATTGGAGATGGTGTTATTTTGGCAGGACAAGTAGGAGTCAATAATAGAGTAAAAGTTGGAAATAATGTCATAGCTAGTTCAAAATGTGGGATTCATTGTGATATCGAAGATGGAAAGGTAATTAGTGGTTTCCCCGCGATGGGAAATAAATCATGGCTAAGGAGTTCAAGTATTTTTAAAAAATTACCAGAATTAGCAAAAAAACTTAGACAACTAGACAAGCAATAATTTATTGTTCTATTAAACAAAAATTTAAATGAAGAAATATAAGATTGTTTTATTGTCAGGAGACGGAATTGGACCAGAGATTTCAGAAGTTTCAAAAAAAGTTTTAAAAAAGCTTTCAAAAAATCATAATTTCGATGTTGAGATTATTGAAAAATTATTTGGAGGGATAGCTTATGAAAAATATGGGACTCCTGCTCCAGATGAGACACTAGATCAATGCAAAAAAAGTGATGCTGTACTTTTAGCATGTGTTGGAGATATTAAATATGACTCTCTTGCAAGAGAATTAAGGCCAGAAAGTGGGTTACTAAAGTTAAGATCTGCTCTAAACCTTTTCGCAAATATCCGGCCTGTCAAAATAAGAAAATCTCTATTAGATGCAAGTACATTAAAAAAAGAAATCGTTGAGCATGTAGATCTTATTGTTGTAAGAGAATTAATAGGAGGAATTTATTTTGGAAAACCAAGAGGCAATATAACAAATACAAAAATCCCAAAAGCTTTCAATACGATGGTTTATGATTCGGCCGAAATAGAGAGAATAACTGAAATAGCGATAAAAATTGCTAACCAAAGAAATAAAAAAATATGTTCTGTTGATAAATCAAACGTTCTTGAAGTTAGTCAATTGTGGAGAGATACAGTTTTAAATATCACCTCAAAAGATGAAAATATATCTCTAAGCAATATGTACGTTGATAATGCAGCAATGCAATTAGTTAGAGATCCTGGTCAATTTGATGTGATTTTAACTAGTAATTTATTTGGTGATATCTTAAGCGATTTAGCCGCAATGTTAACAGGTTCTATTGGTATGCTGCCATCTGCTTCTTTAAACAATAATGGGCCAGGAGTTTTTGAACCAGTTCATGGTTCGGCTCCTGATATAGCTGGTAAAAACATAGCGAATCCTATTGCAATGCTTTTATCTGCTTCCATGATGTTAAAAATTGGATTAAATGAAGAAGAAGCTGCAGAAAATTTAGAAACTGCCATTGATAAAGTTTTATCAAAAGGATTTAGAACAGCCGATTTAGCTGACGGGTCTTTCGAAGTATTATCTTGCAGTGAAATCGGAGATAAAATAATGGATGAAATTTAAAAAAAAATTAATAAATAAAAAAATATTTTTAAGTAAAACATAAAGTTGGCATATGACCTGTCAGAATCATTAGATATTGTTTTTAAAAAATGTCAAAACGTCATCCAGTAGTCGCTGTAACAGGATCTTCAGGAGCAGGGACAAGTACAGTAAAAAGAGCCTTTGAGCATATTTTTGCCAGAGAAGATATTGTTCCTGCAGTTGTAGAAGGTGATAGTTACCACAGATTTGAAAGAATGCCTATGAAAAAAGCGATGGCAGACGCTCTTTCAAAAGGTGAAAATTTCTCTCATTTTGGTCCGGAAGCTAATCTTTTTGACAAATTAGAAGAACTTTTTAAAATCTATGGTGAAACTGGAGGAGGAAAAAAAAGATATTATCTACATAGTCTTGAAGAAGCAGAAGAACATAATACAAGACTTGGGACATCACTAGAACCTGGGCAATTTACTCCATGGGAAGATATTCCTGAGGGAACAGACGTACTTTTTTATGAAGGTTTGCATGGCGGGGTAGAGGGTGATGGATACAATGTGGCATCCTATGCTGATTTACTTGTTGGCGTTGTTCCGATAACAAATTTAGAGTGGATTCAAAAAATCCATAGAGATAACGCAGAAAGAGGTTACTCAGCGGAAACCATTGTGGATACTATATTGAGAAGAATGCCTGATTATATAAATCACATCTGCCCACAATTCAGCAAAACTGATATTAATTTCCAAAGAATTCCAACAATTGACACTTCAAATCCTTTCATATGCAGAAATATCCCAACTCCTGATGAGAGCTTTGTGATCATACATTTTAGAAAAGGGGCAAGAGAGAAATGGGGTATTGATTTTCAATACTTGCTTGGAATGATTAACGATTCATTCATGTCAAGTCCAACAAGTATCGTTGTAAATGGTGGGAAAATGGGATTCGCAATGGAACTAATTCTCACTCCAATAATTCATAAAATGATTGAGGAGAAAAATAAATAATAATTAATTTTCGATTATCAACTCAGATCATTATTTTTTAACTTTGAGAAGTTTTTAATCTAGAGGATCTCAAATTTTTATATATCTTTCTTGATAAAAGTACCTTACTTAGATTTAAATAGAAAAAACAGGAAAAGTTGTGTCATTAATCGACTGGTTTGCCGCAAGGCGTAAAGATCAATTTGTTGGGAAAGTTTCCCAAGATACTGACGAAGGAGATGGTTTGTGGGTTAAATGTTCAGAGTGTTCGCAAGTAGCCTATAGAAAAGACCTAATTTCAAATTTCAATGTTTGTAGTAATTGTGGACACCACAATAGGATTAATAGCGATGAAAGGATAAATATAATTGCTGATAAAAATTCATTCAAAGAATTTGATAGTTCACTAAGTCCTACAGATCCTTTGGGTTTTAAAGATAGAAGAGCGTATGCTGATCGAATTAAAGAAAGTCAAGCAGGTACAGGTCTAAGAGATGGAGTCGTAACAGGTATCTGTTCTGTGAATTCAATGCCTTTAGCATTAGCTGTTATGGATTTTAGATTTATGGGAGGATCCATGGGTTCAGTAGTTGGTGAAAAGATTACAAGGATAATTGAGAGAGCAACTTTGGAAAATTTTCCAATTCTTATTGTTTGCGCATCAGGAGGAGCAAGGATGCAAGAAGGTATGTTAAGTCTCATGCAAATGGCAAAAATATCTGGAGCACTAAAAAAAACATAAAGAGAAAAATCTCCTATATATGCCCTTGTTAACTCATCCAACTACTGGAGGGGTAACAGCCAGCTTTGCGATGTTAGGTGATTTAATTTTGGCGGAACCTAAAGCACTTATTGGATTTGCTGGAAGAAGGGTTATAGAACAAACATTAAGAGAAAAATTACCCGATAATTTTCAAACAGCTGAATATTTGCTTGAGCATGGTTTTGTTGATGTAATAGTAAAAAGGAAAGATCTCAAGGATACTCTGACTAAAATTTTAAAAATTCATGGTGTAAAAGAACTTGCAGAAGCAAATATATAAAATGAGAATAATTTGTAATTTATTTTATTTTTCTTTAACCCTTCTACTCTTTATTTTTAACTTTGCCTCCTATTCATATGCGATAGGAAATGTTGACTGGGTCCTACTAAAAGAGAATGATGATGGGAAAGAATGGCTTGATAAAGGGAGTATTAAGTCGCTCCCAAATGGTGAAATAAGTGTATTAACAAAGTTCTTTAAGAATCCAACTAATTCTGATGATGATGGAGAGTTATCACTTTATGTAATGAGAATTAATTGCAATGAAAAAAAGTTCAAAGATACATCAATAAATGGAATTCCACAATTCAATTCAAAATGGCAAACTTCTAATAATGATGAACTTATAGATGTTGTTATTGAAAATAGCTGTTCAGAGTTTATTAATGAATAAGAATGAATACTAAAAATAAAAAATTAAAAATAGCAATCGCTGGACTAGGATTTGGGAAAAAAGTTCATTTAGAGGCATTAAAAGAGTCTGATCACTTAACTCCTGTAGCAATTTATCATTATGAGAAAAAGCAAAAATCGATAATAGAAAAAGAAACGGGCTTAGATTTTTTTCATAATTGGGAAGACTTAGTTAAATCTCCAAAAATTGATGGAATTATTATTGCCACTCCTCCTGAATCAAGATTTAAGTTAGCAAAACAAGCTCTAGAGAATAATAAAAATTTGCTCCTAGAAAAACCCGTTTCAATATCCTCCTCAGAAATTGAAGAGCTTCAGAGAATATCTTTAATTAATAATTTAAGCGTATGTGTTGATTTTGAATATAGAGCAGTACCTCTTTTCCTTCAGACAAAAAAACTTATTGATGAAAATATCTTAGGAGATATATATTTAGTCAAATTAGATTGGTTAATGGGTAGTAGATCCGACCCCAAAAGATCCTGGAATTGGTATTCATTGGAAGAAAAAGGTGGAGGAGTTATTGGCGCTTTAGGTACTCATGCATTCGATATGTTGAATTGGTTTTTTGGAGAAGCAATAAACGTGTCTGGCAAGTTAGCAACATCAATAAAAAAAAGACCTTTACCTAATTCATCTGATCTTAATGATGTTACGAGTGAAGATGTATGTTTAGCCAATATAGAAATATCAAACTACAGCTCTAATCTTATTCCATGTCAGGTATCTTTATCATCAATTTCTAAAAATGGTAGAGGATTTAGTTTAGAAATATATGGAAGCGAAGGTTCACTAATTCTTAAAAGCGAAAACCAAAAAGATTATGTACATGGTTTTAATTTAAAATATTCAAACAACGAAAATAAAATACAAAATCTAACTGCAGATTCAAGTTTTAATTTTGAAAAAAACATGGACTGATGGGAGAATAGCTCCAGTTTTGAGAATTCAAAATTTATGGGCCCAGAGTATAATGAATGGAACACCTGTAATCCCAGGCTTATGCGAGGGACTTGCTAGTCATAAAGTTTGCGAAGCCATAAGAGAATCTTCCAAAAGTGGATTAAGTATCAAAATTTAAGGCTATACATTTATAAGTAGCAATTATCACCCAATAAAGTATTGGATTGTTTTTATTTTTTTTTCATAATTCTGGAAAAATCAATTGAACTGAATTATTAAAGAATGGCTTTAAATTATTACAAAAATGAGCTTAAAGAAAATGCTCAATTACTAGCTTCTAAAGGAAAAGGAATATTAGCGGTAGATGAATCCACTAAAACAGTAGGTAAAAGACTCGCTGGAATTGGCGTTGAGAATACTGAAGACAATAGGAAGGCATATAGAGGAATGCTTTTTACTACAGAAGGTCTTGGCAAATATATAAGTGGAGCAATCCTCTTCGAAGAAACTCTTTATCAGAATCACCAAGATGGCGAGTCAATGGTTAAGAAACTAAATGATTTAGGTATTATTCCAGGTATAAAGGTCGATAAGGGCCTAAATCCACTTCCAGGAGGAGGAGATGTAGAAACTTTTTGCTCTGGCCTAGATGGGTTAGTTGAAAGAGCCGCAAAATATTATGAACAAGGTGCCAGATTTGCAAAGTGGAGAGCAGTTCTGCAAATTACAAATGATGGTTGTCCTTCAAAACTATCAATTCAAGAGAATGCTTGGGGATTAGCAAGGTATGCAAGATCAGTTCAAGAATCTGGGTTAGTACCAATTATTGAACCTGAAATCTTAATGGACGGCGACCATACTATTGAAAAAACTGCTGAAGTTCAAGAAGAGGTAATAAAGCAGGTTTATAGTGCCTGTCAAGCAAATGGAGTTTTTCTAGAAGGCACTCTATTAAAACCTTCTATGACTGTTAATGGAGCAGATTGTCCAACAAAGGCTGATCCTATGAAGGTTGCTGAAATGACAATAAGAACTATGGAAAGATGCGTTCCTGCATCTGTCCCTGGAATAGTTTTCTTATCAGGAGGGTTAAGCGAAGAAGCTGCTTCTGTTTATCTAAATAATATGAACACTCTTTACAGGAAAGCTTTATGGAATGTTTCATTCTCCTATGGGAGAGCATTACAGCACTCATACTTAAAGGCCTGGAAAGGAAGCGACGTTGAAGGAGGTCAAAAAGCATTAATAGCAAGAGCTCAAGCAAACTCTGAAGCTTCAAAAGGTGCCTACGTAGCAGGATCTCAACCTTCATCTGATGAACAATTGTTTGTGGCAGGCTACACTTATTAACTAAAAAAATCCTAAAAATGTACTCTAGGTCATAAAATAAGTTTCTTTAATTTAGTATTTTGTATATCTAATGACGTGACATTTGATACCTCTTTATACTAAACTCTCGGAAACATATGCTTTATATAGCATTTAACTTATTTTAATTATGGCCCTCGTTCCACTAAGACTACTTTTAGATCACGCTGCTGAGAATGGTTACGGTATTCCAGCTTTCAATGTTAATAACCTTGAACAAGTTCAAGCAATCATGGAAGCAGCATATGAAACTGATAGTCCTGTAATCCTCCAAGCTTCAAGAGGGGCAAGAAATTATGCAGGAGAAATTTTCCTACGTCATCTAATCCTTGCTGCTACAGAAACATATCCTAATATTCCAGTGGTAATGCACCAAGATCACGGTAATGAGCCATCAACATGTTACTCAGCAGCAATAAATGGTTTCACATCAGTAATGATGGACGGTTCTCTAGAGGCAGATGCGAAAACACCCGCTAGTTACGAATATAATGTTGCAGTTACTAAAAAAGTAGTAGATTTTGCTCATTCAGTTGGAGTTAGTGTTGAAGGAGAGTTGGGTTGCTTAGGTTCATTAGAGACAGGAAAAGGTGAAGCGGAAGATGGTCATGGATTTGAAGGTGAACTTTCTACAGATATGCTTCTGACTGATCCTGAAGAAGCTGCAGATTTTGTAGCTAAAACAAAAGTCGATGCTTTAGCTATTGCTATCGGAACAAGTCATGGTGCTTATAAATTTACAAGAAAACCTACAGGAGAAGTTCTTGCAATAAGCAGAATTGCTGAAATTCATAAAGCACTTCCAAATACCCATCTTGTAATGCATGGATCTAGTTCAGTTCCTCAAGAATGGTTGGATATCATTAACAAATATGGCGGTGAAATTCCTCAAACTTATGGTGTTCCTGTTGAAGAAATTCAAGAGGGAATAAGAAATGGAGTTAGGAAAGTCAACATTGATACTGATAACAGACTTGCTTTCACTGCCGCGGTTAGAGAGGCAGCATTTGCTGATAAGGCAAACTTCGACCCAAGACATTTCAACAAGCCTGCTAGAAAATACATGAAGCAAGTTTGTCTTGATAGATACAAGCAGTTCTGGTGCGAAGGTCAAGCAAGTAAGATCAAACAAAACAGCACTAATTATTTTGCTGATCTTTACGCAAAAGGTGATTTGGATCCAAAAGTAAAAGCTACTGTTTAATTTCTTCCCAAATTAAATAAAAAAAGGGCCTCCAAAATTGGGGGTCTTTTTTTATTTCAATATTAATGATTTTAATGTAAAGAGACCATCAGTCCCACCAATTGTCTCGTCGCATGCTCGCTCTGGATGAGGCATTAAACCTAGAACATTTCCCTTCTCATTAGTTATGCCTGCGATATCGAATGAGGATCCATTGGGATTATTTTTATATCTCAAAGCGATCAATTCATTATCTACAAGTTTCTTTAAAGTATCAGAATCACAATGATATCTTCCTTCCCCATGCGCTATTGGCAATTTAATTGTTTGTTTTTCATCTACATTATTAAACCAACCTCCTTTTGAAGAAACGATGTCCAGTTCAACGTCATCACAGATAAAATTAAGATTTTTATTTGCAACAAGAGCACCAGGCAAAAATCCTGATTCTGTCAAAATTTGAAACCCATTACAAATTCCTAAAACTCTTTTCCCGCTTTTAACAAACTCATCCAAGGCATTTATTAATGGAGAGAATCTCGCAATTGCTCCGCATCTTAAATAATCACCATAGCTAAATCCTCCGGGTAATACTATTGCATCTACATCACTTAAATCTGAAGACTCATGCCACAAGTATTTTGTTCTTATGTCTAAACAACCTTCCAATGCCCATGAAACATCACGATCACAATTAGAACCAGGGAAGACAACAACTCCTACAGAAAAATTATCCATCTTATAGTTTTTCTAGTGAATACTCATAATCTTCAATAACAGTATTTGCGAATAACCTATCACACAATAAATCAATTTTTCCTCTTACTTCGTTTTCACCATTACCTTCTATTTTTACCTCAATCATTTTTCCTATACGTAATGATTTTATTCCCTCGGCTCCAAGTTTTATAGAGGCAGATTTAGTAGCTTCCCCTGCTGGATCTAAAACTGAGGGTCTTAGTCTTACAAAAACTTTTACAGCAAATTGGTCCAATTAAAAATTAATTTCTACTAGAAGATTAGTTTAAATTTTAATAAAAAGTACTATTGATTAATAAACAAATATTTTTACCTTAAGGTTTTCTGAGTTATTAGATGTTTATGTAGCCTCTACCAAAACATACTAAGCAAGTTCTTCTTGAATTTTCATGTGTTTTAAAATTTCCTGCCCCTCCACATTTTGAACATTTTATTTTATCAATTGATGTAACTTCGTCAGTGATTATTTGTTTTAAAGCAATTTTTGGATTTTCCATCTTGGGCTGTCTTCTATTTAAGTATCCCGACGGCTAACTATAATGTCAAATTGCTATTTTTGGTTCACTTAAAATCTTAAATTTCTCTTTAATTTTTTTATTAAAAGTTTTTATAGATTTTTCATCAAAGGAAATTATTACTAATTCAAGCCCAGCATTATCATTTGGCCTCCAACAATTATCTGGCGCTTCTTCAAACCAAGTATTAATTTTCTTTCCAACAATTTGTATTTGTAAAGGTAATGATTTGTTTGGTATCCAAATACGTCCTTTTATTCGAAGAATGTTTAATTCATCCAAGATTTTTGACATCTCCTTTTCAAAGTCATTTTTTTCTAGGAAATAATTTAATTTAATTGATTCTGATACAAGTTCAACATGATTATGGTCATGTTCTTCAGTTAAAAATTCTTTATAAGTTTCTTTTTTAAAATTAAAATCAAATAGATAGTTCAAATCAATTTTGCCATTATTGGATTTAAGGACTGGTGTAGATGAGTTTAGACTTCCTTGAATTTTATGTTTTACAACGTCAAACTGATCATCATTTAAGATATCTGATCTAGAGACTAAAACGATATCAGAAACTTCTAGTTGCTCCTCAAAAAGTTCATCTATAGTGGCGTTGTGATCAATTTTATCTGTTTCATTATATTGTTTTGTTATTTTATTTAAATCATTAATTGGTGAACCATTAAGCATTGATTCTCCATTAACGATCCCAACAACAACATCAAGGTAGATGGAAGACCTAATCTCAGGCCAGTTAAGTGCTTGAATTAAGGGAATTGGTAGTGCCAAGCCACTTGTTTCGATAATTATTGATTCGATAGGAGGATTAAATTCTAGGAGAGCTTTTATTGATGGAACAAAATCATCTTGAACAGTACAACATAAACATCCATTGTTTAATTCGATTACGCAGTCGTCTTCAGATTCATCACATTTATCACAACTTTTAATCAAATCACCGTCAATTCCAACATCACCAAATTCATTAATTATTAAACCAAATTTTTTATTACTCTCTTTTAATAAATATCTTAGAAAAGTTGTTTTACCTGAACCAAGAAATCCTGAAACAACTATAACTGGTATTTTTTTTTTCATTTTTTATGATTAACAACCTAAGCTATATTCTGTACTCTCTCCTGTAGAACTATTTGTGCCATTAGCAATCGCACATAATTGTTTCTGTTGTGTACGACTAAGAACTGCATCTGTAAAATCTGCACCATCTATTTTTGCTCCTTCAAAATTACTCTCCATTAATAAAGCATTTGTAAAATTAACATCCGAAAGATCTGCATCTGTAAAATCTGTTGCATAAGCTAATGCATCTCTTAGATTGGCTCCATTAAACTTTGAATTTTGCAATTTACTATTATTGAACACCGCGCCTTCTAAATTACTTTCACTGAAATTAAATCCATTCAAATCAAACTTAACGTATTCGTTACCGCTTAAATCTTGACCATGCATATCTGGCTCTAAATTAAGGTCTTGCTGGTTTCTAATCTCAGGAGGTCGTTTAGCCCATGCAGAATTTACAGAATTAAAAAATAAAATCCCAACGATTAACAAAGTCATTAATGCATTCTTTAGTGAGGGGAAAACAATTGATTTAATCATAATAAGACTGTATTTTAGAACTTAAGTATTTAAAGTTTGTAAGAGTATCTTAAAGGAAAATATATGGCAATGTCACTAAAGGTTATTGTTCCTCCTCATCCATTAATAAAACATTGGCTTTCAATATTGCGAGAAAAAAATACTCCAGATATTTTGTACTCAACAGGATATGAGCAATTAGGGAAATGGCTTACATATGAAGCATTACGTAATTGGCTGCCATATAAAAAAGAAATAGTAAATACTGATAATGGGGACACAGATGGATTCTTTATTAATACTGATTATCCAATAAAAGTGCTCGCAATGTTGCCCGAAGGGTTATCTCTTTGGTTTGGATCCAAAGAAGTAATTCCTAATTCAACCCTCTCATTAGGAGAACTTCCTAAAACTATTGAATCAAATGCAGGAGTTATATTTTATTCAGAACAAATAACGACAAAATCAACCACATTAGAAACCTTAATTAAATTAAAGGAATTAGGTGTTGATTCAAATAGGATTCTTTTAATAACTGCTATTTGCTCAAATAAAGGGTTAAATGAAATTGCGAAATTATTCCCGAATCAGGTAATTTACACTTCTTGCATAGATGAGGAAGACGAAAAAACACCATTATTGCTACCCGGTATTGGGAATCCTTTATCGCGTTTAAGTACTATATTTCAAGATAAGAACTAATATAGAATATAGGAGTAAATATTTTACCAATGTCTGAATACAGAGATTCGTCTTCAAATAATCTTTTATCATTAATAAGTGGTGCTTTTATTGGAGCAGCAGGTCTAGCATGGTGGTTAATATCCGAAGCAGACAAAAGAAAGGAGGAAAAAAAACAAAAAGCAATGATGTATTCCTCCAGAATTCAAGACGGCTCAGAAGCGATTGATTCAAATGAAAATATAAATGAAGTTGAAGGAGAGAATCTGGAGAAGAAAGTTGAGCAACTTAATTCTGCAATTGCTGATGTGAGGAAGCAACTTGAAGAGTTGGGGCAATAGAATAAAAAAGGTTTTCAAATAATATGAATAAACTCAGATCATCTGCAATAACCCAAGGTGTGCAAAGATCACCTAACAGATCGATGTTAAGAGCTGTTGGATTTAATGATGAAGATTTTAATAAACCTATTATTGGAGTTGCAAATGGATACAGCACCATAACACCATGCAATATGGGTTTAAATAAGTTAGCTCTAAAAGCTGAAGAGTCTATAAAAAGATCAGGTGGGATGCCTCAGATGTTTGGGACCATAACAGTAAGTGATGGGATTTCTATGGGAACAGAGGGCATGAAATATTCACTAGTTTCAAGAGAAGTTATTGCTGATTCAATTGAAACAGCATGCAATGCTCAGAGTATGGATGGAGTACTTGCTATAGGTGGATGTGATAAAAATATGCCGGGTGCCATGATTGCGATTGCAAGAATGAATATTCCCTCAATTTTCATTTATGGAGGGACAATAAAGCCTGGGAAATTGCATGGAGAAGATCTTACTGTTGTTAGTGCATTTGAAGCTGTTGGACAATTAACATCAGGCAAAATTAATGAAGAAAGGCTAATCCAAGTTGAGAAAAATTGTATTCCTGGTGCTGGTAGCTGTGGAGGAATGTTTACAGCTAATACAATGTCTGCGGTTATTGAAGTATTAGGGTTAAGTCTTCCTCACAGTTCCACTATGGCTGCTGAAGATCTTGAAAAAGAACTAAGTGCAGATAAAAGTGCTGAGATATTAGTCTCTGCAATAGAAAAAGATATAAGACCTCTAGACCTAATGACTAAGAAAGCATTTGAAAATGCAATATCAGTAATTATGGCAATTGGCGGATCAACAAATGCGGTATTGCACATCTTAGCTATCGCGAATACTGCAGGAATAGATATCAACATTAATGATTTTGAGAGAATCAGACAAAAAGTACCTGTTATTTGTGACCTTAAACCGAGTGGTAAATATGTGACGGTGGATCTTCATAAGGCAGGTGGGATTCCACAAGTAATGAAAATACTTTTGAATGCAGGATTAATTCATGGCGATTGCAAAAACATTGAAGGGAAAACCATCTCAGAATACTTACAAAATATTCCAGATAAGCCTCCTACAAATCAAAAAGTCATAAGAGAGATAGATGACCCTCTTTATGAAAAAGGACATCTAGCGATATTAAAAGGTAACTTAGCGAGCGAAGGTTCTGTAGCCAAAATTAGCGGAGTAAAAAACCCTGTATTAACAGGTCCCGCAAAGATTTTTGAAAGTGAAGAGGATTGTTTAAAATCGATATTAAATAACGATATCAAAGCTGGTGATGTTGTTGTTATTAGAAACGAAGGTCCTGTAGGAGGACCAGGCATGAGAGAGATGTTAGCTCCAACATCTGCAATTGTTGGTCAAGGGCTTGGAGAGAAGGTGGCTTTAATTACCGATGGTAGATTTAGCGGCGGTACCTATGGTCTTGTGGTGGGTCACATAGCTCCAGAGGCTGCTGTAGGAGGAAATATTGCTCTAATAAAACAAGGGGATTTAATTACAGTAGATGCTGTAAAACAACTAATTGAAGTTGATTTATCTGACGAAGAATTAGAAAAAAGAAAAAAAGATTGGGTAAAACCTATTCAAAAATACAAAAGAGGAATTCTTTCAAAATATTCGAGAATCGTAAGCACATCAAGTTTAGGGGCTGTTACTGATTTATAAATCAGCTCAAATTTTTTTTCTTAATCAATAAAACTTTTTATCCTATTTGCTAAATTTTCTAATCTAGCGCTGTATTTTGGTGAATTGCATTTTTCCCCATTATTACTATCCATCCATAATGTTTTAACTCCACACCATAGTATTGGTTCATCAGGGAAGTTAAGCTTAGAGATTACTAAAACCAACTCTTTATTTGATTTAAAAAGTTCTAATTCAAGATCATAAGTTTCTAATCTTTTACCTTCTTTATCTCTACATAAGATATTAACTGTTAAATCAATATCTTCATCTTCGAATTCGTATTCACCATTTATTTTTACTACAGAATGAACAAAAGGTTTATTTGTTAAATCTGCTGACTTAGCGATTAAGCTCTCTATATTTTTAGGTGGATTTTCAAATAACACTTATTGATTTAATTAAAACTTTTATTGAACCCTGTTTAAACTCATTATTAAGTAATCCATCATCACCGAACTTGGAGTGTAGTAATTGCAATCTTTTAATTTTAGATGGCTTGAATTTAAATGGAAAACGTACTTTATTAGCTCTTACTGAAGGTTTTAACTCACTAAAAGGAATTTGAACATTTGTTGTCCCGAATTTTTTTGTTGGAAATGATTTAATCCATCTAAGTCCACCAGGAATAAATTCGGTTAGTCCAAGAAGATCATCTTCACAAGCGACAGCAAATTTAAAAGTTCTTCCTTGTCCATCAATATTTAATTCAAAGGATGAATACTCAGATACATTTAGAATAGGTTTATATATAGATGATCTACAACTAACAAATCCTCCTGCTTTCTCGACAATATTACCCTTTAATATCAAACCCGAATTTGAAGTTTCACAAAAAGCTGAACTTGATCCGCCCATAACAGTATCATTTAATGTTTTCCAACCATCAAAATCCTTTTTCTGGAATAAAAATTTTTTCTTACTCATTAAATAATTTAAATTATTAATAGACTTTAACTAAATTTCTAATTCTTTTGCTGATTCCTGATCACAAAATATTGAAATTTTATTAATAGATTTTATTAATTTTGATGGTGTTCTATCTGGTGGCTCTTTTTCATCTAATAACCTCTCAAGAGCAATTCTTTTAGAAGCTCCACTAACTAAAAATACTATCTTTGAAGAAGCTGAAAGAACCTTTGGAGTTAATGAAATTCTTTTTAAACCTTTACCTTCATTAAAAATAACAAAATCATCTACATTATTATTTTTTTGATAAGGGAATAGTGAGGCTGTATGACCATCATCTCCAAGACCTAATAATGTTAAATCAAAAGTTGGAGGGTTTGATCCGCATTTTTCAAATAATTTAGAAATAAATTGATTTTTAGTAGTTTCATCATCAGCGTTTAAATCATTGAAAATTTCATAAAAATAAGCTTTAGATCCAAAATTAGTTAGCAAAGAATTTCGCAACATTAACGAGTTACTTAATTCTGAATTTGGATCAACACATCTTTCATCTCCTAAAAAGACATCAACCATATCCCATTGAAGATCATTATTAGATAAGAGATTATACACAGATTTAGGAGTTGAACCTCCGCTTACACAAAATTTGAATCTATCTTTCTTTTTTAAAGTATGAATAATATGGCTTTGAATAAACTTAAAAACCGCTGTTGATAGTTCTAACTTGTCTTTGTAAATATTTAAGGTGTATCCATTTTTGACCTTTTCAATCATTTCATCCATTCAGTATGAAAACTACCTTCCATATCAATTCTTTCATATGTATGAGAGCCAAAACAGTCTCTCATTGCCTGCACAAGATTCTGAGGAAGTCTATTGGTTCTATAACTATTCAAATAATCTAAAGTACTGGATAAACATGGGACTGGTATACCTGCCTTTGTGGATAGAGAAACTACCTTAGATAAGTTATCTAATCTTGTCGCAATTTCATTATTAAACCAATCATCAAAAATTAAATTTTTTAGATCAGGATCTTTGTTATAAGCATCTTGAATTTTACTTAATAATTTTGATCTAATTATGCAACCACCTTTCCATATTTGTGCAATTGACGGCATATTCAAACCATAGTTATATACTGCAGATGCTTCTCTTAAAATATCCATACCTTGGGCATAGCTAGCAATTGTGGCAAGGACTACAGCATCAAATAAAGGTTTCATTCCATCTGAAACATTTCCTAAATCAAAATCCTCTATCTCTTTAGATGGAATAGTTTTTTCAATCTCACTACGTTGCTCTTTTAAAGAACTCATTACTCTTGCATTTAAAGATGCATAAATAGTTGGGACTGATACCCCCAGTTCTAGAGCACTCACAACAGTCCATAAACCTGTACCTTTCTGGCCAGCTTTATCTAATATTTTTTCCACTACATCATCTCCAGTGATATCATCTTTTGTTTTTAGACAAATCTCTGTTATCTCAACAAGATAAGAAGCTAATTCATCAGTATTATTCCAAATACCAAATACCTCTGACATCTGCTCTCCATTCATACCTTTGACTCTCTTCATAAGGTCATAAGCTTCTGCAAGTATTTGTTCAATTCCATATTCAATTCCGTTATGAACAGTTTTTACAAAATGACCTGAGCCGCCTGGGCCAACATATGCAACACATGGTCCGTCTTCAACTTTGGCAGCCATTTTTGTTAGTAAGCTCTCTATTGCATCATATGAAGCCTTAGTACCACCGGGCATCATGCTTGGGCCCTCTAGAGCTCCTTTGGCGCCCCCAGAGACTCCCATTCCGATGTATCCAAAACTTTTACTTTCAAGAGTATTCACCCTTCTTTCTGTATCTTTAAATTGAGAGTTACCGCCATCTATTAATAAATCTCCTTCCTCGAGATATCCAGAAATATTATCAATGACAGCATCTGTTGCTGGCCCAGCTTTAACCATCATAAGAATTCTTCTAGGTCTCTCTAACTTATTAACAAATTCCTGAAGATTTTCAGCTCCTTCTATATTTTTCCCTAGGCCACGACCTTGTAAAAATTCTTCGGTTTTTGAGTAAGTCCTGTTAAAAACTACACTAGAAAATCCATTTCTCTCTGCGTTAAGAACTAAATTTTCGCCCATAACACCAAGACCTATCAAACCAAAATGTGCCTTGGACATAAATAATTAAAAAACTCAATAAATACAGTGTGCCTGCAACTCAAGAAAATTGCTCAAAAAAAATACTTATGTCAGCGAAAAATGATGGAAAAGATTTAAATAACAGTTCCGTTTGCAATAGTTGCATTTTTAACAACTACAACAATTCCATTTCTTATGTAAAAGCCTAATTCTGGCTTATCTGCTTCTTCTACTCGATCTTTATTAATGATCACGACATTATCGCCAATTCTTGTATTTTTATCGAGAATTGCTCTTTTTACAGTAGTCCCTTCACCTACTCCAAGAGGCGTTCCGCCCCCTTTTCTTAATTCAATCCTCTCTTCAGGGGATTCAAAGAAATCGGCTCCCATAACCAGAGTATCTTCAAGAACCGAGTCACTTTCAATCCTGCTTCTTACACCTAAAACACAATGTAAAATACTGCATGACTTCAAGATTGTGCCTTCACAAACAATTGAATCAGTAATTTGAGCATCTACAAGTTTAGAAGGGGGTAAAAATCTAGGTCTAGTATAAATAGGAAATTTTTCATCATAAAAACTAAATGGAGGTTTTGGTTGCTCAGTCAATGCAAGGTTTGACTCAAAGAATGCCCCAATTGTGCCGATATCTTCCCAATAATCATCGAATACATAACTTTTAAGAGTATCGCCTCTATTGAGGGCTTCTGGAATTATGTCTTTACCAAAATCCGTATAATTAGGAAATTTATTTAGAAGATCGAAGAGAGTATTTCTGCTAAAAACGTAAATCCCCATAGAGGCTAGATATGGTTTTTCGGCAGCTGACTCCATACTTAATCCAAATTTTGAAGTATCTACTGCCATAGCCTTCAACTTCTCTCCAGTCGGCTTTTCACTAAATTCTTTTATATTTCCTACATCATCGGTTCTCATTAGGCCAAAACCTTCTGCTTGAGCTTCATCAACTGGCAAAGCTGCAACAGTTAAATCAGCACCATTATCTCTATGATGTTGAACAAATAAACTGTAGTCCATTCTGTACAGTTGATCACCTGACAATATTAAATATTCATCAACATCCCATTCTTGAAATAACCATTGGTATTTTCTTACAGCATCAGCAGTACCTTCAAACCACTTCGGACTATCAGGAGTCTGTTGTGCAGCCAAAACCTCCACAAATCCTTGGCCAAAAGGGCCATTTAAATTATAGGTTCTTCCTATATGTCTATTTAGGGATGCACTATTGAACTGGGTCAATACGTACATTTTTTCAATGCCTGAATTTATACAATTACTAATCGGAATATCTATCAAACGATACTTACCTGCCAATGGAACAGCAGGTTTAGCCCTCATTTTTGTTAGAGGGTAAAGTCTAGAACCTTTTCCTCCTCCGAGGATTATGGCCAACACACGCTTCATTCAATCTAATGGAGGTAGATATACAACTATTTAAAGTAACTGATTATGGGCATATTTAGAAATACAAATGGTCAGTTTACAAAGGTATTTCGATAAATCACTGGAAAAACTTAATATAAATCGAAAAAAGTTAGTTATTTTTATCCTCTTCTGCCAAAGAAAACAATTTTTCAACGATTTTCAAAGAAACTTGTCTTTCTTCTCTTGATTGAGGACTTCTCAACTTGGTGACAGGCGTATGAAGTATTTTATTAATTATTCCTTTAGTCAGAGCTTCCACAACTTTTCTTTCTCTAGCCGAAAAATCTGGTCCCATTCTGCTAAGTGCTTTTTGCAATTCCTCTTTTCTAATCAACTCCAAATCTGATCTAAGTTTATTAATTACTGGAACGGCCTCTAAACTTGCCCACCATTCTAGAAAAATGATCCTTTCTTCTTCTACTAAAGATTCCGCTTCCTTTGCTATTTTCTGTCTAAATTCTTGATTTCTTGAAACGACCTCTTGTAAGTCATCAACATCAAATGATTTAACAAATTCATGTTGTTTGACATCATTAGATATATTTCTCGGTACACCAATATCAATAAATTTAAGCCTATTACTCAAATTAATTTTTTCAATTTTCGTGAGATCAATAATTGGCTCTTCAGAAGCAGTACTGGTGAAAACAAGCGAAGATAATGATATGTTTTCTTCTAATTCGTTTAATCCTTTACAAATAATCTCTAAATCGGGGAAATCTTGAGCAAGATTTAATGCTCTATCAATATTTCTATTTAAAAGGATAAGTTTATGACATCCTTTTGATTTTAAATGAGTTATTAAAAGCCTACTCATTCGTCCCGCGCCAACAACAAGAACGTTCTCTGCTTCCAAACTTACAAGAGTATCAAAACCCTTTTCTTGTCCAATTTTTAATTGAGCTAGTTCTACCGCTGCTGAACTGATTGACACAGCTCCAGTTCCTAAATTTGTTTCGGATCTTACTTTTTTACCTGTACTAACTGATTGAGTTAATAATCTATTAAGAATTGGTCCAGTAGATTGATTCTCTTGACCTAATCTCATCATTTTTTTTACTTGCGAAAGGATTTGTCCTTCCCCTAAAACGAGGCTATCGAGTCCTGCCGAGACTTTCATCAAATGCAAAACTGCTTCTTCCTGTCTAAAGCAAAAAAGATGTGGATTTAAATCTTCAAAAATAATTCCAGAATATTCTGATATGAATTCTTTAATAGATGAGATTCCAGTATTTTTATCCTTTACTAGCGCATATATTTCCAGCCTATTACAAGTACTTAAAATCGACACCTCTAATACATCAGAGAAAGCTTTTAATGCTTTCAATGACTCTGTTATGGATTGGTCAGGAATACTTAACTTCTCACGCACTTCGACAGGTGCCGTGCGATGACTCAGTCCGACGACAACAATATGCATAAAATCAAAAGTGAATTTTTAAAGGCTGATACTCTTAGCACCATCTTTTATATGGACAGTATTTGTGAACCTTGCAGTACTATCTAATGTACTAATAACTAGGCTACTTGTTCTAACACAATCCCTTTCAAATTTAACTCCGTCAAATAATAATCCATCAGTTATTCCACTTCCAGCGAAAACAACATTTTCTCCCGATGCCAATTCATTTGCTTCATAGATTTTATCTATATCTGTTATGCCCATTTCATTAAGACGTTTTATATTTCCTTCTTTTGTGTAATCAGCCCATTCAGAAGTTTGAGCGATTGCCGGATCATAAACTAGTTGTCCTTGAAAGTGTCCGCCGAGAGCTCTCATTGCAGCAGCTGAAATAACACCCTCTGGAGCTGCACCTATACCCATCAAGCAATGTGTTCCAGTTCCTGCAAAACCGCATGCAATCGCAGCTTGAACATCACCATCAGAAATCGGTTGTACTTTTGCACCACATCCTCGAATCTCTTTAATTAAATCTTTATGTCTAGTTCTATCCATTACAACTACAGTAAGCTCATCAATAGAAAGGCCCAAGCAATCACTTAGTATCTTCAAGTTTTCAGTAGCTGAATTTCTAATATCAACTTTACCTTTGGCCGCAGGAGGCGCTGCTAATTTGTTCATGTAAAAATCAGGAGCATTGAAAAGACCACCCGTATCAGAGGCAGCTAAAACCGCCATAGAACCTCTTTGATTATTCGCACAAAGATTAGTTCCCTCACAAGGATCTACTGCAAAGTCAACACCTGGGCCACTTCCACTACCAACCTCTTCACCTATATAAAGCATGGGTGCTTCATCTCTTTCACCTTCTCCAATAACAATTTTCCCTTTCATTTCAATTTTGCCCATTCGCAATCTCATTGCTTCGACAGCTGCAGCATCAGCTTCATCTTTTTGACCAAGTCCTGTTAGTTTTGCTGAAGCAATAGCTGCCTGCTCGACAACTTCGAGAATTTCTTGAATTAAAGTTTGATTCACAATTAAATTTTGAGGATTTTCTAAAAGGTTTTGAGTATGATCTCATATAAAATGCAATTTTATATGAGAATTATTATGCTAATAAGCTTTTTTTAACTCTTTACAGCTGTTACTTTATCAGGCCGTGACTTGAAATTAGGAATAAACAACTAAATATAGTATCTTTATTAAATATTTTAAAAATTAAATGACTGAGTCAAATCAAGCAAATTTAACTGGTGCAAATAGACCAATTCAAATAATTCCTTCAGTTTTACCAGCAGATTGGGCAAATATGGGGGCATGTGTAAAAGAGCTTGAGGAAGCTGGGGTAGATAGAATTCAATTTGATGTAATGGATGGAAATTTCGTACCAAATCTCACATTTGGTCCTGAAATGATTACTGCATGCAGGAAATATTGCAATGTCCCTTTTGAAACTCAATTAATGGTAAGCCAGTACAACTGTGAAACAATGCTTGAATCTTATGTAAACGCTACAAAAGGGGCAAATGGTGAACCAGGAGTAGTAATAGCTCATGCCGAAGCAAATATTCATTTGCATAGAGTTCTTGGAAGAATAAGAGATTTAGGAGGATCTCCTTCTGTTGCATTAAACCCTCATACTCCTTTTGAAATGATTAAAAACATAATGGATATGGTTGATCATGTTTTGGTTATGACAGTTAATCCAGGCTTTGGAGGACAAGCTTATATACCAACAATGCTTAATAAAATAAGAGAAATAAGAAACTTTATTATCGAAAAAAACTTAGATGTCGACATTGAAGTTGATGGGGGGATAAAAGCAAATTGGACTATTTCACAATGTGCCGATGCTGGTGCTAATTGTTTTATTGCAGGTAGCGGAATGTTTGCTTACCCAACATTAAAAGAAGGATGTGATGACTTGAGAAAAGTTGCACTAGAAGCACAAAAAGGTAATGTTCTTTCAGAACCTCAATAAATATTTTGGATGATTAAGAAATCACCCAAATATCCATCCATAACTATGCAAACCTATTCCTAAAAAATTAACTCCTAAATAACATACTAAAATAACTAAAAAGCCTGTAGATGCTAATAATGCTGGTTTGCGTCCTTGCCAACCCTTGCTTATTCTCATGTGCAGATAAGCGGCATAAAACAACCATGAGATAAATGCCCATGTTTCTTTTGGATCCCAACTCCACCATGTGCCCCAGGCCTCATTAGCCCAAACTGCACCTGAAATTAAACCAAGAGTCAAAAGAACAAAGCCTACCAATATAGAACGATAACTTAATGTATCTAATTCTTCTGAATGAGAAAATTCAATAGGTTCAACTAAATCATTTACGGAATAGCTATTTGAAAGTTTGAATCCTCCTATACCTGTAGAACTGCTTCTGATTTGAAGTGGCTTATTTTTATTGACAAACAAAACGGACATTGAAAGTAAAGAACCTATTATTAATGCTGCATAACTAAGCATTACGACGCTAACATGCATTACTAACCAACTAGACCTTAATGCTGGAACTAAATTGGATGATAATTTCAAATCTTCAGGTAAAACAAAACAAGCAAAAGCCACAGTCAGTAACTCAATAGGTATAGCAATTGAGGGAATTATTGGAGCTTGGTATTCTCTTTCAACCAATAGTTGACCTAATGTGATACCCCAAGTAAGGAAATAAAGAGATTCATACAAATTGCTAATAGGAAAGTGCCCAGAAATTGACCATCTAAAAAGTAATTGTAATGTTATTAATAAGTTCACTAAAATCGTAATAAGTCTTACAGAAGAAGAAGACTTTTTTTTAAAAACTGCACCCAAAGATATTGGTAAGTTAATTAATAAAAAATAAAAAACTAAAAGACCTAAAACTGAAACCGGTTCATATATTAAATTTTTAAAAAAATTATCTAGTATCATTTCTAGAAATTTCTCAAGTTTTAATATTCAATGACAATAAAATAATAATTAAAATCATTCTCATATGAGTAAATCTTTAATAATAAAGTTTTAATTTATTTTTAAAAAAAGCATTTCAAAGTTTGAAATTATCTCCAAGATAATATTTCTTGACTATTGGATTATTAGCCAATTCACTTGATGAACCGTTAGCTAAAATTTTTCCTTCACTTAATACATATGATTTGTTAGTAATTAGAAGGGTTTCCCTCACATTATGGTCTGTAATGAGAATCCCCACCCCATCACTACTTAATTTTAGAATTAGTTTCTTTAGATCATTAACAGCTAGAGGATCTATCCCAGCAAAAGGTTCGTCTAATAATAAATATTTTGGTCCTTTTCTGCCTACAGTGAGAGCCCTTGCAATTTCACACCTCCTCCTCTCTCCTCCTGAAAGTTGATAGCCATAATTATCTACAAAGTTATTCAAATTAAATTCATTAATTAATTGTTCTCTTCTATTTCTTATAGCTGCTCTACTATAAGACGAATTTTGTAAAGCCAAATCTATATTATCCTTAACTGTGAGGTCTCTAAATATACTCGCTTCCTGAGTTAAGTACCCTAACCCAAGTCTTGATCTAATTGGTAGAGGAAGATTGGTTATATTTTTCCCATTCATTAAAATTTCACCTTTATCTGGTTTTATATTCCCAACTGCAAGATTAAAAGTTGTAGTTTTCCCAGCACCATTAGGTCCCATCAAACCTACAACTTCCCCTGGATTAACAGTTATGGAAACATCATTTACAATTAATCTACCTTTAATTGAAAGAGATACATTATGAATATTTAGGTTCATTTTCCTTGAGCTCGATTAGTTTTCTTAGTTTCTTGAAAAAAAATTAAATACATAATAATAATTTAATTGAAGATAAAGATATATTCATCAAAGAGGTTTCAAAAAAGGCTTATCGTTCTCGTTTAATAATTCTCTGTATTGTAGTTTCCTTAATAAATCTTCTAAACATTTGCAGAAGCATTCAAGATCAATCCCTAAGTCAATCTTGGTTCTAGTTTTTATTCTGCCTAGACCCTCTCCAAGCAAAATAGTAGCTCCATTTAAATTACCTTTACTTAAGTGAAACTGAGAAACAGATACTTGTAAAATTCCTTGGATAACTTGTCTTTCGTCACCATCTACGGAATTCCATATTTCTTCAAAAGCATCATGAGCCTCGTACCATTCATGATTGTTAAAAAGATTTAAAGCCGTAAAAAGAGAATCTTGAAAACTTTTTGCACTTTCTTCGTTCATTAAAGTAATTATTAATTTTTTTTCTTTTTATTTATTTTTCTCATTCTTATTGAATCCGGTGTTACCTCTAGCATTTCATCTGGACCAATATATTCTAGTGCTCTTTCAAGGGTAATATCCACAGGTGACTGCAAAGTATCAAGTTCTTCTGCTCCTGCAGATCTCATATTAGTCAACTGCTTAGTTTTACATATGTTCAACTCAAGATCTTGAGGTCGATTATTCTCACCAATTATCATCCCTTTGTAAACTTTAACTCCAGGTTTAATGAAATATACTCCCCTATCTTCAGCATTCTTTAAAGCATAAAATGTGGCTACACCTTCCTCAAAAGCTATAAGAACGCCATTCCTTCTGGTTTCAAAGTCTCCTGTTTTAGGTTTATATTCATAAAACGAATGGCTCATGATACCTTCACCTCTAGTTATCCTTACAAACTCCCCACGAAATCCAATTAATCCTCTTGATGGTACTAGAAATTCTAATTGAGTTCTACCATCTGAACTTGTCTGCATGTTTGTCATCTCTGCCTTTCGAGATCCAAGTTTTTCGATGCAAGAACCAACAGATACTTCAGGCACATCTAAAACCAAAGTCTCTATAGGCTCACATTCAACATTATCAATTTCTCTGAAAATTACTTGAGGTTGTGAGATTTGAAACTCAAAACCCTCTCTTCTCATAGTTTCAATCAATATCCCTAGATGTAATTCTCCTCTTCCTGAAACTGAAAACCTGTCAGGAGAATCAGTTTCTTCTACTCTCAGGGCAACATTTGTTAAAAGTTCCCTCTCCAATCTATTTTTTAATTGTCTACTAGTAACAAATTTCCCTTCCTTACCCGCGAATGGTGAGTCATTAACAACAAAAGTCATATTTAAAGTAGGTTCATCAACTTTGATTAACGGAAGAGGATGAGGAGAATCGGGACATGCTATGGTCTCACCAATATTGACGTCATCGAAACCAGAAACAGCAACAATATCACCTGCAAATGCTTCATTTATATCAATTCTTTGTAATCCTTCAAATCCTAAAAGCTTACTAACCTTACCTTTAATAGTTTTTCCGTTTTCTTTAATTAAACTAGCCTGTTGGCCATTTTTTATAGTTCCATTGTGGATCTTCCCAATTACTATTCTGCCCAAGAAATCAGAATAGTCCAAAGTAGTTATTTGTAGCTGAAGAGGCTTATTAGAATCCCCTACTGGAGGAGGAACGTGTCTAATAATAGCTTCAAAAAGAGGCATCATATTATCACTATTAGATTCCATCTCTTCTTTTGCGAAACCAGATAAGCCACTCCCAAAAAGATAAGGGAAATCACATTGATCATCATCAGCACCTAACTCCAAAAACAAATCAAGGACCTTATCAATTGCTATTTCTGGTACTACTCGTGGTCTATCAATTTTATTTACAAAGACTATAGGCCTAAGTCCTTTTTCTAATGCTTTTTTTAAAACAAATCTTGTTTGAGGCATCGGTCCCTCATTTGCATCAACAATAAGCAGACAACCATCAACCATTCCCAAAACCCTTTCAACTTCTCCTCCAAAATCAGCATGTCCAGGTGTGTCTATAATATTAATTCTGGTATCTTTGTAGTTAACTGCAGTATTTTTTGAGAGAATTGTTATCCCCCTTTCTCTTTCAAGATCATTTGAATCCATTACGCATGTAGGGATAACTTCATTGTCTCTAAATATTCCTGATTGAGATAACAATGCATCTACAAGAGTTGTCTTCCCATGATCTACGTGAGCAATAATTGCAACATTTCTAATTTCTTTTATCGAAGATGACATTTATAGAATTTATATAAATATTAGATTGACTTTATTAAGGCTAACTCAAAGTATGCTTATTATGAGAATTTTCTCTTTAAGACTTTGAAAAATATAATTTATTGAATAATTAAATTAATCAATTAGATTTATAATTTTCTATTTGAGCTTTCAAAAACTTTTAATGCTTCAATTGACCCCTCATATCTCCAATGCCAGGGTTCGTAATCTATATATTTATTATCTTTGTTGAACGATAACTTAAAGTGAAACTTAGCTGCATTTTTTATTAACCATCTAAAAGCGTCAGTATTTTCAAAGTCGGTTTCAAAGTCTGTCTCTCTTTGAGTAGCATCACCAATATCGATTGCGAAACCTGTACTATGTTCGGAATACCCTGGAGGGGCTGAAACTCTAGCTCTTTCCGCCGCTTCTTGATTTCTAATAGATTTTAAAGAATAAAAGATATCGTTTTGCAAATTTATTGATCTATAACCACTCAAGAAGACTAAATATATCCCATCCTTTTTGGCTTCTTCTCTCATATATAGTAGAGAATCGCGCATATCAATATGAACTTCAATATTAGGCTCAATTAAAACTAGTTTCTCCTTAGAAATTTCCGCATAGGGTAAATGACCTAAAATTCTATGGTCGTGATTTATCTGAGCCTGAAAATTGAGATTATCAAAAGATCCTATTTCTATATTTTTAATTAATCGCAATGCAGCGAAAGAAAAGATAAGAAAAAGAAATGGAGAAAATATTAATAGTTTTTTTAATAATGTTGAATTTGGATTATTTATGTAAGTTCTTTTGGCAAGTGGTATATCAAATTGATCGATATCTTTGTTTAGTTCCAATATTTAGAAGTGAATTTGGAAAAGATATTTCGATATTAACTATTATTTTAAGAAATGCACTTTTATAAGCAAAAAAGATGTAGTTTTTATATACAGTATTATTTTTTTTTCATATGTTGAGGGTAGCTGTTATTGGTGGAGGTCCAAGTGGTTCATGTGCGGCAGAAATACTTGCTAAAGCTGGAATAAAAACTTGGCTCTTCGAGAGAAAATTAGATAATGCGAAACCATGTGGAGGAGCAATTCCACTTTGCATGGTCGAAGAATTTGATTTGCCTGAGTCAATTATTGACAGAAAAGTAAGGCATATGAGAATGATATCTCCATCAAATAGAGAAGTAGATATAAGTTTAGATAGAGTTTATGGGAAAAGTGATAATGAGTTTATTGGGATGTGTAGAAGAGAAGTTATGGATGCCTTTATGCGCAACAGAGCATCAGATCTTGGTGCTACATTAATAAATGGATTAGTTACTTCTATTGATACTGGCGATAATAATCAAGGGCCATATAAGCTTTCCTACTCAGATTTTGCGAATGGAGATAAAAAAGGGGAACTAAAAGAACTTACTGTTGACCTTTTGATCGGAGCTGATGGAGCCAATAGCAGAGTTGCAAAAGCAATGGATGCAGGTGATTACAAAGTTGCTATAGCATTTCAGGAAAGAATTAAATTGCCTAAAGAAGAAATGAGTTACTACGAAGATCTTGCTGAAATGTATGTTGGAACTGATGTTTCACCTGATTTTTATGGGTGGGTATTTCCTAAATATGATCATGTTGCTGTGGGCACAGGAACCATGCAAAAGAATCAGTCATTAATTAAAGGGCTTCAAGAGGGTGTAAGAAATAGGGCAAAGAAAAGACTTGTTAATGGTGAAGTAATAAAGGTAGAAGCTCACCCTATTCCAGAGCATCCAAGGCCAAGAAGGGTAGTTGGGAGAATGGCATTGGTTGGTGATGCAGCTGGTTATGTTACAAAAAGCTCTGGAGAAGGTATTTATTTTGCTGCAAAAAGCGGAAGAATGTGTGCTGAAGAAATTGTTGAAGCATCAAAAAATGGTCAAGTAATTCCATCAGAAAAAGATCTAAAAAACTATCTTAAAAAATGGGATAAAAAATATGGCACAACTTATAAGGTACTAGAAATCCTTCAAAATATTTTCTACAGAAATGATTCTGCTAGAGAAGCCTTTGTTGAGATGTGTGATGACATGGATGTTCAAAGACTTACTTTTGATAGTTACTTATACAAAAGAGTTGTCTCTATGAAACCATTACAGCAACTTAAAATTACGATGCTTACACTTGGTTCGATTTTAAGAGGGAAAGCCCTAGCGCCTCTAAAATATAAACCCGTTGATAGTGCTGTCAGGGAAAATAAAGAGGTAGAAAAAATGCTAGAAAATTATTCAATAAAGGGAGGAATTAAAGTTAAGAGTTCAAAAGTGTAAAGTCGGCAATTTTTAGAGAATAATTTCTAATTAAGCTCAACAAATTGAGTCTATTATTTCTTTTTTTTAAATCCTCTGACATTATTAGGACTCCCTTTTCATTATCAAATAAGTCCTCGATAGTTTTTACATTAATCTCAAACAAATTTAGAAGTTCCAAATAATTGCAAAAACCTTCTGAAAAAAGTTTTTCTAATTCTCCAATAAATTCAAAAACTTTGAATTCACAATCTTTTTCAAAAAGTTTTGTGTTTACATAATCTCTTGTTGAGAGAACCTCTCTTGAAATATCACTTTTATTTGCTAATTTGCTTACCCTTGTAATTACCTTCTGGATTTCAACAAAATTATCCTTTTCGTTAAAATTAATAATAGAATTAATCCTATTCTTAAGATCAACAATATTAAAGACTCTTTTTTGAGATAATTCATCAGAAGAGCAAACGGCCTTTATTAAATCTTTACTTAGTGATATTTCTTCTAGATGACTAACAATTCTTTGAACTAAAAATTCATTTAAATCATTAAATACTGTTTCTCTTGAGAAGTTTAAATTCGGAAATACGATTTTCCAAAAATCAATAAGTTCGTTGAATAATTTATCTAAAGGTAAATCAAATTCATAATCCCAAATTATTTTAATCACTCCATTCAAATTTCTTCTTAAAGCATAAGGATCAGATGATCCACTAGGACGTTTACCAGAAATAAATATACTTATTAAAGTTTCGACCTTATCTGCTATGGAAACTATTGCACCATATTTTGTGGATGGCAAAGCATCTTTATAAAAAGAAGGCAAATAATGTTCAGCGACAGCCAAGCAAACATCCTCACTAAATCCCTCATATTTAAGATATTTACCACCCATTATTCCTTGCAGCTCAGGGAATTCGAAAACAATTTCGCTACATAAGTCGTTTTTACAGTATTTAGCAGCTTCTATTATTTTTTTTTCTTCTAAAGACTTATCATCTAAAAATTTAAGAATTTTTTTAGTAACTTCTTCTATCCTTTCTACCCTCTGAAATATATTTCCAAGTCCTTTTAAATATGAAACAGATTTTAGTTTTTCATTTCTTTCGATTGAAGCAACTTTTTTGTCGCTTTCTACGAAAAACTTTGCATCTGAAAACCTAGCCCTTAATACTTTCTGATTACCTTTGGCAATATTATTATTTGATTCTTCAAGACCATTTGAAATAACGCAGAAAGTTGTACTAATATTTTTTTCAGAACTTAAATCTAGTTTAGAAAAACTTTCATTTTTAAATAAAAGAGGAACGTATCTCTGATGATTTTTCATGACTGTTGAGAGAACTTCAACCGGAAGATCAAGAAATTCATTACTAAATTTGCCAATAATTAAGTCTGGCCATTCAACTAAATCAGTTAGTTCATTTAGTAATCCTTCTGATAGGTCAGGTTTCAGATTTAAAGAAATAGATGCTTGATTTATTAAACTTTCAATTTTTTCTTTTCTTTCTTTTCGAATAGCTATTACTCTATTTCGTTTCAATAATTCAAAAAAATCATCAGGACTCTGAATTTCTAAAACTTCATTGATTAACCTATGACTTTTTGTTTTATTACTTATTTTGATTTTTGGATCACATGCATCAAATTCAAAATCAAGAATTTCATCATTATAAATTGAGGCAATCCACCTAATAGGTCTTGAAAATTTTATGTTCCCACCCCCCCATCTCATAAATCGAGGGCCTTGAAGACTCTCTACTAATTTTGGGATAATCGAAGACAAAGAAATTTTTGTTGATAGTCCTTTCTCAATTTTCTTTCCAAATATAAAATCACCTTTTTCCGTTTTTTTTATTTCTAGCTTACCTACATCTATATCTAAGCTATTAGCAAATCCTAAAGCAGCATTAGTAGGAAATCCATTTAAATAAGCTAAATTTGCTTTAGGCCCTTTTCTTTCTATTATCTTATCTTCTGCATAATCAACTAAACCTTCGAGAAGTAGAACTATCCTCCTTGGTGTGGAGGTAACAACTATTCGTTCGAATTTGATTAATTTTTTATCCAATTCAAACTCTATTAGAGATTTAAATTGCTCTAGAACAGAATGAGAAAATTTTGCGGGCAACTCTTCTGTTCCTATCTCAAGTAAATATTTAGACAAGAAAAAAATATAACTTCACTTACTATAATTTACTACCAGTTAAATAAGCTTTTCGCTAATGTATAAAAAGAGATATGTTTTGGTCCGTTGATCAAGGTTGAGAAAGTAAAAAAGAAAAAAGATTCTGCAAAGGAAGAGACTGCTTGTTTAGCAAATGGACTAGAAGTCTCTAAATTTGAAAATTTTAAAAAAAGTAGCCAATTTCTTAAGGAACCACTTGCTACAGAATTAGTCAATGAAAGTGATCATTTTACTAATGATGCAGTTCAGTTATTAAAATTTCATGGTAGTTATCAACAAGATAACAGGGAAAATAGAAGGCCGGGCAAAAGTAAAGATTGGCAAATGATGCTTAGGTTAAGAAATCCGGGCGGTGAAGTCCCTGGGAAATTATTTTTAGCATTAGATGAATTATCTGACAAACTAGGTAATGGGACACTTAGGGCCACTACAAGACAAGCCTTTCAAATGCATGGAATTAGAAAGGATAACCTAAAGGAAGTAATTCAAACAATAGTACATTCAATGGGTTCCACATTAGCTGCATGTGGAGACATTAATAGAAATGTTATGGCCCCTGCGGCTCCATTTGATTCGCCAGACTATAATATTGCAAGAGCATTGGCAAAAAAAATTGCAGATCTTCTCACCCCAATGGCTGGACAAGGTACTTTTTTAGAGCTTTGGGCTGATGGAGATTTAGAGTACACCATAAAGCCTGATGAAGATATTGAAGCAATTAGGAAGCTCCAATTCAAAGATAATGTTTTTAGTGGAATAAAAGATGAGCCTCTTTATGGTTCAACTTATTTACCGAGAAAATTCAAATGTGCCGTCACAGTTCCTGGGGACAATTCTGTTGATCTTCTTACCAATGACATAGGAATAGTTGCCTTTACTTCTAAAGATGGAAACTTGGAAGGATGCAACTTCTATGTTGGAGGTGGGATGGGCCGTACACATAATAATGAGGAGACTTTTGCCAGAATTGCAGATCCACTTGGATATGTTGAACAACCAGATGTTTATGAATTATTACAAAGTATTGTGGCTATTCAAAGAGATTATGGTGATAGAAAATCAAGAAAAAATTCGAGAATGAAATATCTTCTTCATAGAAAAGGTATTAAATGGTTCAAAAAGATACTTTCTGATAAGTATTTCAAAAAAGAAATTAAAAAAATTAGAAAAGAACCTGATCAGGTTCTTATTGATTACCTAGGTTGGCATAAACAAAATAAAACCTCCCATTTCGTAGGTTTACCATTATTATCAGGAAGATTATCTGGAGAGAAAAAGAATACCATCACAAGTATTGTAAAAAAATATAATTTAGATTTAAGACTCACACCTAATCAAGATATTTTACTTTGTAATATCCCCAATAAAAACAAAGGTGAGATTCAAAAATCTCTATCAAAAATTGGATACGAAAATTTAGAAAATATTAATAAAATACAAAGGCACGCTTTAGCTTGTCCTGCTTTACCACTTTGTGGTCTTGCAATGACTGAAGCTGAAAGAATATTACCTGATGTACTAAAAAGGATTGAAGATTTACTATTAGATCTAAAAATACAAAAGACAATATTATTCAGAATGACAGGATGTCCGAATGGATGTACCAGGCCTTATATGGCCGAATTAGCACTTGTTGGAAGTGGGCAAAACAAATACCAATTATGGTTAGGGGGAAGTAAAAATCTACAAAGGTTGGCTAAACCTTTCTTACAAAGAATGGAACTTAAAGATTTAGAAAAAACTCTTAAACCATTATTTGATAATTGGAAGAGTAATTTAGATTTGGATTTCGGAGACTTTATAAATACTCAAGATGAGAAATATATATTGAATTTACTAAATAAAGTTCAATAGATTTTAAATTTTTCCATAAAGGGCATTTGCTTTTTTATTTTTCCAAGCCCATAATTGATCGCCATAACAAAAATGCCACCATTCATTAGGATGTTGAGCAAATCCAAATTTAGTCATAATTTCCCTTAATAAATTTCTTCTACCATTCCAAATAATTGCTTCTTCATTTGTTTTATTTGCATAAAAATCAGGATTTGAGGTCTCATCCATTTGATCAACCATGCCACCCATTTCAATAAGTTTTCCATCTTTATCTGTTAAACAGACGTCCAATGCACCTCCAGTTGAATGAGGTGGAGGACACTTGGTGTCATAAGAAGGATATGCCCAAAATTTTTCAACTTTTTTTAAAATAGATGGAAAAGATTTTATATTTTCAAAAGAAATATCAATTTCAGATTTTTTACACTCTAATGAAAATGCTCTTTTAAACATAAATTCCTGGACTTCTAAAGGTCGCCAACTGTCATAAATTAAAAGGTTAAAACTACTTTTTGATATAAAATAATTATTTGCTTTTACTAATCTCTTTACGACCTCCTCTCTTAATTTCCAAATAGCAGTTTTGTCTTTATAAGGTGCTCCTAATTGAGAGTAAGGATGGGGATCTAAAAACTTTAAGCAGCTAGGTATAGCTATTAATTTATCTCCATTATCTTTAATTGGTATCTTATTCCAAATTTTCAATTGAAATTTGCAATTGTTTTATAGTGGCATATATATCAAAAATTACAATGATAGTTTTCAATTCAAGAAATCATGAATGAATTTATTTTCAGAATTATCAATAAGTATATTCCTTAAAACAATATTTTCTTTTAAATCAGGGTCATCACTAATAAGCTTAATAGCCTCTTCTCGTGCCTTATCAATAAGAAATTTATTATTAGGTAAATTGTCCAGTACAAAATCAGGCAATCCGGATTGTCTATATCCTAAAATCTGGCCTGGTCCTCTAAGCTCCAAGTCTTTTTCAGCGATATAAAAGCCATCATTAGATTTTTGCAAAACACAAAGTCGCTTGTTTTCCAATCCATTTTTATCTGAGGTTACCAGATAACAAAAAGATTTTGTTGATCCTCTACCAACTCTCCCCCTTAATTGATGTAGCTGGGACAATCCAAATCTCTCCGAATTATAAATAATCATAATTGTGGCGTTAGGCACATCAATGCCAACCTCAATTACAGTGGTTGAAACCAATATATTAATTTCATTCTTTAAAAAAGAATTAATCACTTCATTCTTCTCTTGTGAACTTAATTTGCCATGTAATAATCCAACTTTTTTGTTAGAAAAGACCTCTTCTGATAAATATTTAAATGTTTTCTTTGCTGAGCTTAAATTCATTTTTTCTGAATCTTCTATAAGTGGCAAAATCACATATGCTTGCTTTCCCTTATTGATCTCATCTTCAACAACCTTGAACAAGTTAGTTAAATCATCCTCTGAAATTATTTTTGTGGTTATGGGAACTCTCCCTGGAGGGAGTTCTGTAATTTGACTTATATCTAAATCACCATAAATGGAAAGCGCAAGAGTTCTTGGAATTGGTGTTGCTGTCATTGATAACAAGTTAGTATTTTCTCCTTTATTAAGTAATCTATTTCTTTGAGTAACTCCAAATCTATGTTGTTCATCAATTACGACCATCCCTAAGGCATTAAAGATGACTTTATCCTCAAATAATGCATGAGTACCTACGAGGATATCAACTAATCCATTGTTCAAATTAGAGAAAATTTCTTTTCTCTTTTTTTGAGGAGTATTTCCAGTAAGTAGTTCAACAGAAACTAAAAGGGGGTTCAAATATTTTAATAAATTTTTATAATGCTGTTCTGCTAATACCTCAGTTGGGACCATTAATGCACCTTGCAGGTTTTTTTCAATGACAAGTAAAAGAGATGCTATTGCAATTATGGTTTTACCGCTTCCCACATCTCCCTGAAGCAATCTAGACATTGGCACGGGATTAGATAAATCTTTCTTAATTTCATTTAAAACATTTTCTTGAGATTTTGTTAATTCAAAAGGAAAAGTATTTAAAAATTCTTTTAATAAAGATTTCTTTTGAGGTAATAGTTGGGCAGTTACATTTTTATTCGTCTTTCTTTTTCTAAGTAGGAACTTTATTTGAAGAATGAATAACTCATCAAAAACCAAACGCTTTTTTGACTCAATAAGTGCTTGTTGAGTTGGTGGAAAATGAATATTAATTAACGACTCTCCTTTTGATAATAAAGATAATGAATCAAGTTGCTTTTTATTTAAAATTTCTGGATATTGCTTTGCATAAATTAGTACCTTTTTCATAAGTTTTATAAAACTCATATTTGATATTGATTCACCTAATGAATACAAGGGTAATATTTTGCCTGAGAAATTAAAATTATCATTGTTATCTTTAAGAATTTCGATCTGCGGATCTACAAAAGTTTTGCCATACTCTGTCAATTTAACCTTACCGGAAATTGCTAATTTGGTTCCAGGAGAATACAAAGATTTTTGAGATGTGAAGAAGGAGTAAGATCTAAATCTTCTTCCTAAAAAAAATTTTGTTACCTTTATTGAAGACGTTTCATCAGAAACTACAATATTCATTATTGATAAATTACTATTCTTTTTACTCTTATGAATATAAAATCTTTTAACGTTTGAGATGCACGTGTATAAATTATCTGGTTTTAAATTTATTATCTTAACTCTATTCGTATAGTCAAGATATGTTCGAGGGAAATAATTAATTAAATCTTTTATATGAAATATCCCTAATTCATTAAGCTTATTTTTATAAACTTTTCCTACATTCTTAATTGATGAAATCTCTGAATCAAAAGACAAACTTGAATCAGCTTTACTCAGAAAAACATTATTAGAAATATTATTAGAACTTTCTATTTCTAGAGTTTTGCCTAGTTTATAAAGATTTTTTCTTGTATCTATAATTAACCTTTTTCTTTGATTTTCATCTAATTTATTATATTCATTATATTTTTTAGAAAATTCATAAAATATCCTTAAATATTCTTCTGAGATATTTAGATCATCTAGTTTTTGCAATGATTCATGCAAATAATCATTAAAATATTTTTCTCTTCCTAAAGTATTAATAAATTTGTTTTCAGTTTCAATAGTAAGAGACTTTTGAAGAGGTCTTATCCAATCTTTAATTAATTTATTATTATTCCCGCTAATAGTCACATTTGAAAAAAGAGTTATTTTTTCAACGTATCTTATTCAAAGTTATTTCTTTTTGCCTCCAATATGTCTCTTTTTTAATCAAATGCTGAAATTGATTTTTTAGCTCATTTATTTTGTTCCTTTGAATAGAAAGATTTAAATTTTTAAACTCTAACTCAACCGTAGATATATTGAAGAGAGTAATGCTTGGGAAATTATTACCGATTAATGACGACCGATTTAAATTTAATTCGAAATTAATAACAAAAGGATATGGATGTTTTATCATAATATTTTTGCCTACTAAGTAATCAAAGGAATCTTTAGAGATCAACTTTTTTATTAGATTTGCCTTAAATAATTCTTGGTTAATATTATATGAAAGATTCAATAGTAATTTTTCCAATGACTTGTCTATAAAATCAAAATTATTAAGGATCTGATTTTTTGGTAAATTATCCATTTGATTAATATTTTCTTTTTCTAGATGTCTTGTTTTTTCCAACTTTTCTTCTCCTATTAATTCAAGTAGGGAGGAAATAAATTTTTTTTCAACTCCTAAATTTTCAAAAATATTATTTTTAGACAAATAATTATTATGGTCGTTATTATCTAAATCAAGTGATACAAATTTCTCATAATTGTGAGCTTGATAATATTCAGAAGTATTTGAAAAGTCTTCAGTAATCTCGAATTGACTGGGTTCTTTTAATTTAAAACCATCTTCATATTGAAATTTTTCTTTTTGATCATCCTTTGCTATTGCAGAACTATCAAAAATAGTAAAATTAATTTCCTTATTTATATTTTTTTCAATTTCATTTATTTTTAATTGTTCTACTGTTAAAAAGGGCAAATTCGTAAATATTAACTTACTTATTTTTTTTTCAAAAAAGCTATGTAATTCACTTTCATTTAAGAAACTATCATTAATTGTTGGATAACTATATATTTGATAAAGGCCTTTTTCTACAGAGATGAAAAGTAAATCTCTTACGATATTCAAATAAAGTTCATATTCCCTATAGATATTGCTAGTTAAAATTCTTTTTTGTATGTCTGCTCTCTCTAATTGAGAATTAATTTTATGTATATCTATGTAATTATTGAAATTATTCAAATCATTCAAGTGATTAGTTTTTTTGCATTGATGCAACTTCTTCAGCAAAGTCCATCTGATTTTTTTCAATACCTTCACCTAATGTATATCTTGTAAAGCGTCTTACTTTGATATTTTCCCCAATTTTTGCAGCTGCTTGTTTAACAAGCTCCTCAACTGTTAGAGAACTATCTTTAATATAAGGTTGTGAAAGCAAAACAAGCTCATTAAGTCTTTTTGCTATTCTACCTTCGACTATTTTTTCCTTAATTTGTTCTGGTTTTCCAGATAAATCATCCCTACCCATTTCAATCTGCTTTTCTTTTTCCACAACATCTTCCGGTATTTCATCAATTGATACATACTCAACATTTGGGCATGCTGCTACTTGCATTGAGACATCCTTCAACAGAGATTGGAATATATCACCTCTAGCGACGAAATCAGTTTCACAATTTAATTCTAGTAAAACACCCACTCTTGAACCAGTATGTATATAACTACCAATTGACCCTTCGGCGGCTACTCTTCCCGATTTCTTTTCAGCACTAGCTATGCCTTTCTTTCTTAACCATTCCAAAGCTTTATCTAGATTTCCTTCAGTTTCGTTAAGTGCTTTTTTGCAGTCCATCATTCCTGCGCCAGTTTTGTCTCTTAGATCTTTTACAAGTTTTGCTGTAATGTTTCCCATTTGAAGTAATAAAAAATAGTGAATAGTAAGATTTAAATTAGAATTTAATTTTTTCTTTCGGAATTAGATCCCTTTCTGCCCTCATTTATGGCATCTGCAAGTCTTCCTAAAATAAGTTGCACAGATCTAACGGCATCATCGTTACAAGGAATTGGGACTTCACACAAATCCGGATCACAATTTGTATCCAACATTGATACTAATGAGATATCTAATTTTCTAGCTTCTAATACTGCATTAGATTCTCTTCTCTGATCAACCAATACAACAACGTCTGGTAATCTTCTCATATTCTTAAGTCCGCCTAAGTATTTTTGTAATCTTTCAAGTTCTCTCCTTAATACTGCTGCTTCTTTTTTAGGCCTCATTGCTATTGAACCACTACTTTCCATTCTTTCTAGATCCTTTAATCTTTCAATCCTAGCTTTCATTGTTGTCCAATTAGTCAACATCCCTCCAAGCCATCTTTGGTTTACATATGCAGCGCCACAGCGTGTAGCTTCCTGGGCTACTACATCTGAAGCTTGTTTCTTTGTACCGACAAATAGGAAGCGTTTACCGCTTTTTGCAGCGTTTCTCGTCCATTTATATGCATTGTTCATACACAATGCCGTTTTTACAAGATCAATTATATGAACTCCATTTCTCGCGCAATATATATACTTAGACATCTTGGGGTTCCAACGTCTAGTTTGATGCCCAAAATGAGCACCAGCTTCCATCATTTCTGATAGTGATACAACAGCCATAATTTAAAAAGGGTTTCGGGTTAGCCTCCATCTGACGGGGAATTTATTTTAATAAATCACCCGAAACTGTCAGATGTGTGGATTTAGTTTCATCGATTCTAGCAAGTGATGTGTATTTCTAAAAGTTTTTTATCTTGATTTGGTTAACTGTTTAATGTAAATCATATTTAGAGGGATCCTAAGTATCTCAAGTGCAAGTCTATTTCTTCTTCTATTTACTAGGAATCTTAATAAAGGAAGGATTTTATTAACACTGATTAGTCCTCCCAAGCAAAGAATTTTCCAAAGTAAATTATGAAGAGGAGTTAATTGAATCATAAATCTAACCCTTAAATTTGGATGTTTCTTATAAAACACTAATGCCATTTTTGCTCTCTCTTTTTCTTGAGCTATTAATGAATCTATTTGTTCACAATTAAATGGCGGATGCCAATGAAAACCTACTGCATTTGGGCATTTAATTAATTTTGTCCCAATTTTTTTTAATCTTTCTCCAAGTTCTAAATCCTCCCAACCGTAAAGACTAAAAGAAGTATCAAATAATCCCACACTTAAAATCAATTCTTTTGATATCGCTACATTCCCAGTAGCAAAGTATGCAAAAGAAGTGTCCATTATTTTATGTTTTTCACTCTGAGGATTTTTAAAATTAGATGTATTGACGACCGAGCCATAGGTAAAACATTTTTTATCATTTTTACTCCAGGAGGCAAGCAATTTTTCTACATGGCAATTTATAAAATTTTCTAAAACAATAAGATCACTATCAATGAATATAATAATTTCATATTTTGATTTAATTACCCCCAGATTTCTTCCAAGTGCAGGCCCTCCATGTTCCTGCTGAAATAGAATAACGTGCGGGAGATTAGCTTTGTTTTTATTTATCCATGAGGTTGTCCCATCGGTTGAACCATCATCAACTACTATTACTTCATAATTACCGATATTTGTATTTAATTTTTGCTTCTCAAGCGCAAAGAGACATTTCTCTAGTATAGGTAATCTATTGTAAGTCGGTATAACAATACTTACATTCATGAGTATGTCTTAGATATGCATAATAGATTGAACTACAAAAGATAAAAATACAAGATATTCCCCTAATCAGCTGCACCGCCATTATTTGCTGTACCTGTAACGTTTCCACCATCAGGTCTTCCATCAGATCTTAATTTCCTTTTTTTGAATTTTCTAGCATAGGCTCTATTACGTTCCTGCTTTTCTTTTTTTAGATTCCTTCTCTTAGACATAAAATTTTTAACTTTCTATTATATTAGCTCACTATGAGCACTATATATTTTACCATCTTCCATATTTAATATCCTATCAGCCATATCAGAAATTCTTGGATCATGCGTCACCATAAGGACAGAACAATTTTGCTCTTTTGCTAGTTTCCTTAAAAGGGTTACTATTTCTCTTCCTGTGACGCTATCTAGAGCAGAAGTGGGCTCATCAGCTAATAAAAGTTTTGGGTTAGCAGATAAAGCTCGAGCAATTGCTACTCTCTGTTTCTGCCCACCAGATAAGTCATTTGGCAACTTTTTATGATGTTCTTCTAATCCTACTGCTGACAACCAATTCCTGGCTATTTCACGTCTTTGCAAATATGTTATACCTTTTATTAAATCGGCACCCATCTGGACATTTTGTTCTGCTGTTAAACATCTTAGAAGATTGTGACCTTGAAAAATCATTCCAATACTTCTTCTAAGAATCTGGCGAGTTTTCCTTGATGCTCCATTTAACTGATTATTTAATACAATTAAATCTCCAGTTTGACAGGTTCTCAAGGCACCAATTAATGTTAAAAGAGTCGTTTTACCGCATCCAGAAGGTCCTTTTAAAAGGACCAACTCTCCTTCATCAATATTTAAATTAACGTCATTAAGAACTTGTTTTTTATTCTCATTTTTTCCATAAAAGTGACTCAAATTATTTATCGAAACTGTTTTAAGGTTTTTAACATTATTTATTGATTTATTAGCTTTAACCATTTATCTTTAATTATTAAAAAATTTCGGCAGGATCAGCGTCAACTAATTTACGCATCGCGACAGCGGCGGAACCCATACACATAACTAAAACTAATACGAAAATTAAAATAGTTTTATCTGCGTCCATTATTATTGGGAGTTTCGTAGAACTTCTTATAACTGAGTAAAGTATTTGACCAGAGAAATAAGCAGGTAAATAACCAAACAATGCCAACAAAAATCCCTCTCTAGCTACGACAAAGAAAAGGGACTTAAGTCTATACCCCATGGCCAATAAGGTGGCGTACTCTGGGAGGTGATCTGTAACGTCACTATATAGAATTTGATAAACGACCACACACCCTACAACAAAACCCATTAAGGCTCCCAAACTAAATATAAAACCTATTGCAGTACTATTTTTCCAATAATTCTTTTCAAATTCTATAAATTGTTTTTTCGTAAGAACCTTAACATCATTTGGGAGTGAATTATTTAATATCCTTGAAATCAATTCAGGATCAGATCCTTTTTTTAGCTTTACCAAACCAATTTCTATACTCCCAGGGGGATTAGCAGGAAAAAGTCTTAAGAAGGTTTCTCGACTAGTTATCAAATTACCATCTGCACCAAAAGATGGTCCCAACTCAACAAGGCCCTCAACAATTACTCTTTTTCCCGCAACCTCAGTCTCAACTTTTTTTTCAGATAAGAACCATTCTTCAATCGGCCCAAATTCAGGTCTAGATAGTTTGTCAAAAAGAACTCTTGATGGATTTCTTAATTTATAAGCTTTATTTGAGAATCCCTCATCTAAAAGAAGTGAATCAGAGGGATTAAAACCTAACGCAAGTATTGATCTAGTTTTGAGATTTTCGGGATTTCTCCAAAGTAAATAATTTAGATTAACGGGAGCAGTTTTTTCAACATCTTCTACTGCGAGAGTTTGAATTAATCTTCTTTTTGGGAATCCACTCATGCTTATAGAACTTTTTGATCTAGGACTTATCAAAACAAGATCGGCATCTAGAAGTTTATGAATTGTTACGCTCGTGTCAAATAAACCATCTCTAAAACCTAATTGCATAAACATCAAAATCCCTGCAAAACTTATTCCAGCTATGGCAACTGCTAGCCTTAATGGTTGCCTAGTTAATAACAACCAAGCTAATGGTATTTTTCTAAATTTTAAAAAAGAAAAACTCATTAGGGAATAAATTTTGCAATCACTTTCATTCCTGCATAGTTTTGAACGATATCTATAGAATTTTGATCTAGTTTTACTAGTACCTCGATAATTCGTGAATCAGCATCTCCTGTTGGATCAGTAGATAGAACTTTTCTTTGTTTTACCTGAGGACTAATCCTAATCACTTTTCCCTTAAGATTTTTTTGGAAACCTCCATTCTCACTGCTCAATTCAACATTCTGAGAGATAAAGACTCTATCGATATCAGATTCATAAACCTCTATCAAAGCTTCCATTTTTTGACTAGAACCGATATCCAAAATCCCTTCATTTTGTGGTCTTTCACCAACTCTCGTGTTTATTCCAAGGATAAAACCATCAATTGGACTCCTTAGTTTTGAATTAAATAGATCTATTTTGATATTTTTTTGATCTCCAATGAGGTTTATTTTCTGTTTTTGCAATTTTAATAATTCATCTTTTCTCTGTGAAAACTCTACAAAAGAATATACATCTTTGCTCAAAGCTTGCTCATACCTTTGAATTTGATCTTTCTTTAGGATAATTTCTTCGTTAATAGTATTAATTAAATTTTCATTTCTTTCAAGATCAGTAATTAATTTTTCTTCATTTTCAAAGATTGCTAGGATATCACCTTTTTTTACGAAATCTCCTTCATTTACTAAAATTTTGACAATTCGGGGGGAAGAGCCAAACTGACTTATTGGAGCTGCCAATTGTCTAATCTCTCCCGAAGGAGAAAGTTGACCAAGTGCAGCAACAGCTGTAATGGGAGGTATGAAATCTGAATTTATTTCCTCTTTAATTTTTGAACTAGATTTATTATTTCCTGAACAGGAAATAACACCAAGAGATATTGGTGTAAATAATAAAAAATAAACAAATAAATTTTTTAATATTTTTAATTTCATTAAAAATCGAAGAGAACTGTTTTTATATAGTTATTAACCCACTTTTCATCAAAATATTTTAAAAGAACCATGCTAGTCTTCTCATTTTTCATTTGTTGAACACAATAATTTTTTTGAAAATCTACTCTCTCTTGGATAATTTCCTCATTTACTTCCGGTTTAGCTTCCTTACTTAATTTGATCAAAATAGACAAGTATTGATCCACAACTCTACAAAAATCATTTTTTTCAGATTTACATTTTAAGGAAGCAAAAAATACATTATTAGAAAAAATCCCCCCCCATTTAGGAATCTCTCTCAAAGAGGTAAAAGAACTTTTATCAACTTCAGAAAGTAATTTTTCGTATTTCAAACATTGGTTTTGCGATGCCGGGGATAAATCAACAATAGCAGCAGAAACAATATCATTTATTTTTACCAAATCCATACCAAAAATTGGGATATCAAACTTTGGATCAGGGAAAAAAACGCAGTGTAATATATGAAGATTCTTTGAAAATTCTGCTACTTCAATATGTAACTTTCTAAAACCTTTTGCTTTATGAAATTCATTTTCAATATAAACTTCTCTGCCTTTTTCTTTAGATACTATGTTAGTTAGTTTTGGATCAATTTTTATAGCCTTAAGGTCCTCAAGCATGGATCTATTCTCTCTAATATTTTGTAATAACTGCAAAATAAGAGGATCAGTTAATTTTGTTTTAGTTAAAGATTCAGACAACAAGGCTAAAAAGTACCAAAATAGAATTTAAAGAGAGACTCGAAATGAACGTAGGAGAGGTTAACTACTACACCCATTCAAGCAAAACTAGATGTGTGTTTGTGGATAATAAAGAATTGCCGCTTATAAGCATTGATATTTGGTGCAAAGCAGGTTCTTCATTTGAGGATGTTGATAAAAATGGCACTGCTCATTTTTTAGAACATATGATCTTTAAAGGATCTAACAAAATAATGCCAGGTGAGTTTGACAATAAAATTGAATCACTAGGCGGATTAAGTAACGCTTCAACCGGTTATGATGATGTACATTACCATGTCTTAGTTCCACCCAGTAACTTTAAAGAATCACTTGCTCTTTTGACAAATATTGTCGTTGCTCCAGATTTTAATCCTGATGAATTTATAAAAGAAAAAGGGGTAATTATTGATGAAATAAAACAACAAGATGATCAACCTGAAGAAAGACTATTTAATTATTTTTTGAAAAGGGTTTGGTTAAGTCCGAATTATGCCAATTCGATTCTGGGAACTGAACATAGTATTAAAAACTTAGAGATAAATGACCTTGTGAAATTTCATAGCAAACATTACACTTCCGAAAAAATTTGTATTGCAATTGCGGGAAATCTCTCCGAAGAAATTTATAAAATTTTTGAAAAAAGTGATCTTTCTGGCATAAAAGAAAGTCCAAATTTAATAAATGTAAAAAATAAACCTTTTTTAAAAATGAGGAATGGTAGAGAGTTAGTTAAGTTTGATAATTTAGAGTTTTCAAGAATATTTATGGCTTGGTTTATCCCAAACCTAAATGATCAAAAAAATATTATTGGACTTGAGATATTAGCATCAATACTCTCTGTTGGAAGAAACAGCAGATTAGTTAAATTTTTAAAAGAAGAAAGTAATCTTGTTGAATCGGTATATGTAGATGTAAATGCTGGAGAATTAGGAGGATTATTTATAATGGAAGCAAGTTGTGAGCCAAAAGATATTGATTTAGTAGAAAAGCAAATTAATAAAACGATTGATGAGATCTCAAATTGTAAAGCCTTGGCTTTGGATGAAATAAAAAAAGCAATAAATATTGTAAAAAGTAATTATATCTTTAATTTAGAGACATCTACACAACTCTCTTCATTCTTTGGAAATGAACTTCTTTGGGGGAGAAAATCTTCAATCAAAAATTTAGAGAGTCATCTAAAGTACTGGAATGACTTGGATAACTTCAAAGAGATCATTAAATATATCCGTGGAGAAAAATTCACTTTAGTTGCATCCCCTGGTAAATGTTAAAAAGATATTTTTTAAATAATAAAAAAAGGAATTTTTCAACTGCTTCAATTTGGATTAAAGGAGGCAGTGATGTTGATAGTGTTGGCAAAAAAGGTATAAACAAGATCCTCAGTTCATTACTTACCAGAGGTTGTGAGGGTTTTAATAATTTCACTCTTTCGGAATATATTGAGTCATATGGAGCAGAATTAAATCAAGAAGTATTTGAAGATGGTATTTCAATAAGCATTAAATCCCTAAATGAACATTTCAGCAAATTATTCCCTTTATTAGATTTAATAATTAATAAACCAACTCTCTTAGAAATTGAATTTCAAAAAGTTAAAAAATCCTCTATTAATTTTATAAAAAAAGATAAAGAGAATCCATTTAATATCTGTTTTGAAAACTGGAAAAGAATTGTTTACTCAAATCATCCTTATGCATTTAATGCAAATGGCAGTGCAAATGATGTCTCTTTGATTACCTATGAAGATGTTTTGATTGAATACAAAAATTTCAAAAGTCGAGACAAGTATTTAATTTCAAATAATTTAGAAATAAATGGAGTATGTACAGAAACATTAGAAAAAAAACCCTTAGAAGAAAAATCAAGATCTATTAATCACAATTTAAGTCCTAACAATAGATTTGATTTCAATAATAATAATTCAAATCAAACAATAATAATGATGGGGGACCAAACTTGCTCGCGAAAAAGTAGTGAATATTTGCCACTTAAGGTTTTGGAGTCATATTTATCTTATGGAATGAGCGCCGCTTTATTTAAACTTTTTAGAGAAAAACATGGTATCACTTACGATTTAGGTGTTTATTATCCAATTAGGAGTGGGAATGCTCCATTTTTAATTTATTTATCCGTATCTAATAAGCAAGCACTTTTTGCTTTTGAACTTTTATCAACACTATGGAAAAATTTACTGTTATTTCCATTGACTGATGCTGAAATATTTTTAGCAAAAGAAAAACTAAAAGGTTCTTTTCTATTAGGGAATCAATCATTAGATGAAATTTTACAGAGAAAGATACAATTAATTAGTTATGGTATTTCTCCAATTTCTGAGATTGATTTAAGTTCAAAAATAGAGGGAATATCTTCTTTAGATATTTTAAAATTAACTAATAAATATTTTTCAAAGCCTTTTCTGAGTATTTCGGGAAATGAAAAAATATGTTTAGAAATTTCCAATAATTGGAAGAAAACCTTTTAGTTAGTTTTTTTCAATCTTATCAATATCGATTAAAAACGAACCTCTTCTAAACTTTACTTCGACAGTATCTGGGGATTTGATTGATAGGATTTCCCCAATTTCATCAATTGCCACCAATTCAGGTGGTCTTAACATCGGCATATTATCTGAAGTCTTCAAATAAGAGACTGGTGCAATCAACTTAACCTTATCGTTGATCTTAAATTTCATTTATAAATTGAATACATTAATGAGTAGTATAAGCAAAAAGTTAGAAAAAATATCAACGAAATGCATTGATTCATTCTACAATCTTATAATTAACTTTCTACAAATTAATGAATCAGAAATTTAAAACATTAATTTTATGGGCCTTACCTATACTTTTAGTAATAGCGCTTTCTTACCAATTTTTATCTTCAAGCAATGTTGATTCACTTAAATCTAACGGCACTACTGTTGCACCAAGAAATTCTGCGGTAGCAAGAGTTAGTTACGGCAGATTTTTAGATTACATTAATTCAGGAAAAGTTACATCTGTTGATATTTTTGAGGGGGGCAGAAATGCAGTTATAGAGACAATAGATTCTGATTTAGATAATAAAGTTCAAAGGTTGCGTGTAGATCTCCCTGGCTTAACACCAGAACTTATAAATATTTTAAAAAATGAGGGGATAAGTTTTGATGTTCATCCAGTGAAAACAGCCCCTCCTGCATTAGGAATTTTAGGTAATTTACTCTTCCCAGCTATTTTAATTGGAGGTTTAATATTGTTAGCGAGGAGATCAAATGGAATGCCTGGAGGTCCTGGCCAAGCAATGCAGTTTGGGAAAACAAAGGCAAGATTTGCAATGGAAGCTGAAACAGGAGTTGTTTTCGATGATGTTGCAGGTGTTAATGAAGCTAAACAGGATTTGCAAGAAGTTGTCACTTTTCTGAAAAAACCAGAAAAATTTACATCTGTAGGTGCAAGGATTCCAAAAGGCGTATTATTGGTGGGACCTCCTGGAACTGGGAAAACGCTTTTAGCAAAAGCAATTGCAGGTGAAGCAGGTGTACCATTTTTTTCATTATCAGGTTCTGAATTTGTTGAAATGTTTGTTGGTGTTGGTGCTAGTAGAGTTAGAGACCTTTTCAAAAGAGCTAAAGAAAATAGTCCTTGTTTAATTTTTATAGATGAGATTGATGCTGTTGGGAGGCAAAGAGGTGCAGGAATTGGTGGAGGTAATGATGAGAGAGAACAAACTCTCAATCAATTACTTACTGAAATGGATGGCTTCGAAGGTAATAGTGGCATAATAATAATTGCAGCCACCAACAGGCCCGATGTTTTAGATTCAGCTCTAATGAGACCTGGCAGATTCGATAGACAGGTAACCGTAGACGCACCTGATATTAAGGGCAGACTATCAATATTGGAAGTACATGCTAGGAATAAGAAACTTCAAAAGGATTTAACTCTTGAAAGTATTGCGAGAAGAACTCCAGGCTTTACAGGAGCAGATTTAGCAAATTTATTAAATGAGGCTGCTATACTAACAGCCAGAAGAAGGAAAGACTCTATCAGTATTTCAGAAATAGATGACTCTGTAGATAGGATTGTCGCAGGAATGGAAGGTTCGCCATTAACAGATGGCAGAAGTAAGAGATTAATTGCTTACCACGAAGTTGGTCATGCTTTAATAGGTTCACTTGTGAAAGCACACGATCCTGTTCAAAAAGTGACCGTCATTCCAAGAGGTCAGGCTAAAGGATTAACTTGGTTTACCCCAGACGATGAACAAACCCTCGTTAGCAGAGCTCAACTAAAAGCAAGGATAATGGGTGCTTTGGGAGGAAGAGCAGCTGAAGATGTAGTTTTTGGAAAAGGTGAAATTACAACAGGAGCGGGAGGTGATTTCCAACAAGTTGCTTCTATGGCCCGTCAAATGGTTACCAGATTTGGAATGAGTAATTTAGGGCCTATAGCTTTAGAAAGTGGTAATCAAGAAGTATTCGTTGGAAGAGATTTAATGACCAGAAGTGAAGTTTCTGATTCGATCTCTAAGCAAATAGATGAAAGTGTAAGATTAATGGTGAAGGAATGTTATAAGGAGACTTACGATATAGTAAGCAAAAATAGAGAAGCTATGGATAAGATAGTTGACCTATTAATCGAAAAAGAAACATTAGATGGTGAGGAATTTGTAAGTATTCTTTCAAAATTCACCAAAATTCCTGAGAAGGAGAGAACACCTCAATTGTTAAGCTAGACTTTAATAGGTTTCTTGTCTAATACTAGATCAATTAAGCCATACTCAACAGCTTCGTTTGGGGACATATAAAAATCTCTATCAGTATCTTCTTTGATAGTTTCATAATCCTTTCCAGTCCTTTCTGACAATTCAGTATTGAGTCGCTCTTTTAAGAACAAAATTTCATCTGCTTGAATCCTTATATCACTGGCTTGTCCTCTAGCACCTCCAAGTGGTTGATGAATCATTATTCTTGAATGTCTAAGGCTGCTTCTCTTACCTTTAGTTCCTGCCGCAAGTAAAAATGCACCCATACTAGCTGCTAAGCCTACACAAACTGTATGAATGTCAGGTTTAACATGTTGCATTGTGTCAAAGATACCCAATCCATCATAAACTGATCCGCCTGGAGAATTTATGTACATATAAATGTCCTTATCTGGATCCTCTGCTTCAAGGAACAATAATTGAGCAACAATTCTGTTAGCAGTTTCGCTAGTAACTTGTTCTCCCAAAAAGATTATTCTCTCTCTTAATAGTCTTGAATAAATATCAAAGACTCTTTCACTACCGCCGGATTCTTCTAATACTAGAGGGATCATAGAAATATTTATCTGTTTATTAGATATTAACGATATTGAGTCAACATACGCTAACCTTATTAAGGTTTACAAATAAAAAATTGAAAGAAAAATTGACTGTTTCAGATAGCAAAAAGTTATTTCATGAAAAATTCCCTTATGTCATTCCAGGTTTATATAAAAGAATAGTTGATGAAATGCTTGTCGAACTTAATCTTTTAAACCATCAGAATGATTTTACGCAAGATTATCTCTTTTGTATTGGTCTCACAGAAACATTCAAAGAATTAATGAAAGGATACAAACCTGAGAAACATTTGGATCTTCTTTTTGAATCTTTATGCAGTTCTACAAATTTTGAAGCAAAGGACATTAATGAAATATCTCAAAAATCTCAGAAGGAATTCAACAATAAAACATCTAACGATATTTTGAAATTGTTAATAGAAAAAAGCAATTCTAAACCTTATCCCTCAAGGATTTTGAACTTAGCAATATATATATTAATTTCAAACTCTCAAGATCTCAAAGAAAAAGATGAACCAGAGATAAATAAGATGATTTCTGATATTTTTGAAAAATTAAACTTATCAGGTAATAAAGCAGAAAAAGATATTGGAATCTATAAAAGCAGTATATCAAAAATGGAACAAGCAAAAGAATTAATTGAAGAGCTCAGAACTAAAGATAAGAAAAAAGAACACAAAAAATAATACTTATTTTTTTAATCTTTTTTTATCTTTCCAAGAGACATATGATATGTAAATTACAGCAATTGTTATGAATATGAGTAAGGCGAACGATGTAAGGATAAGAAATTTACTTAAATAGACTTCATAAGTTAAAAATGAAATCATATATCGATTGAACCATCACCATTTCTTCCCCAAACAACCATGGCAATTGAAAAAGTAAAAATTGCAGCCAAAGCTGCCCAACCAATTTGGAAGATCATTAAATTTAAATCACTAACATAAATATAACAGAACTTCAAAATTTTTAATCATTTTTAAGCTAAAGTTAATTTCTCAGAAACAAAATTTTCTCAATAGAATAAAGATAAATTAAAATTGGGAAGGTTAGTCTTAAATCATAGTTCAAATATAGAAGGTCTAATTCCAATACTGCAAAAGTTAGCACTGGACATCAATATCAAGACAATAACTCCAGCTGTTATTTCAAGAGCCAGGGGAAGATCATCTAAATTGATAATTAGACTTTCAGTGAAAACTATAAACGGGTATAAAGCAATAGCAAGAAAGGGCAAAACAGCCCAAGAAGTTTTTATTTCAACAGACTTAAGTAAAGATGAATTAAAACAAATTATAGATATATATAATGAGTAATAACTCAATAAAAGAGAATTAGGAAATAGTCAAGAGAGAACAAATGAAATTAGTATTAAATTTTTCTATTTTTTTATTAGCCTTTTCCTCATTTAGTAGTGAATCATTCTCACTTACCGACTACCAAATAAAAAGATTTTGCGCAAATAAGAAAAGGGTATCTTTATGTATAAAAAATCTACGAGAGAAAAGATCTGACCTCCAAGAAGGAAAGCTAATTGAAATACCTGTAATACCCTACAAATGATAATTAGAAATTGAATTTAAATTTCAAATTCTGATTCGAAAAGATTAAAAGCATTTTTATAGCTTGTAAGAAGTTCTTCAGAATTTTCAGAAAATCCTTGTATTTCGTAATCTTCTTTTAATTCATCATATAGGTAAACCACTTTGTTAAAAGCGCTCATATAATCTTTTTGTATGTCTTCGTCTTCGATATCATAGATTTTTGCAAGTACTAATTCGACATTTTTTTTTGATGAATATATTTTTCTCTCAAAATCTTTATTTAACTTCCTTCTTTTTTTTGCCATTTAAAATTTCTAAATACAGATTAACAATACTCAAATTCATAGAAAAGTTAACTTAAAACTTATAAAATAAAAATATAGTTTCCAAATCAAAATAAAACCTCTACATTCCAGAAAAATCATTCGATGATATGAGTAAAAAAGAAACAACTAATCCTAAAGAGGTTAGAAACCAAAACTATGAAGCCAAAAAAATGATTACTTCAGAAAACTTAAAGAAAAAGAAAGATAAGGATCTTCCATGGTGGGTAGAGTTATTATTTGTTCAAATAGGATTACCAGATAAATTACTAATAAAAATTTTAAAAGCCAAGAAAAAATCTAAAGAATTTATTAAAAATGATAAAAATTCGATAATAATATTTTTGTTTGTAATTGCTACTTTGGCATATTTTTATCCAGTTATTAAACATGCAAAAAACAAATTAGATTGTGAAGCGATTGCTAAAAATTATATTATTAAAAATAAAAATATAATCGGAATTAATGATAGGGAAATAAAAATGATATCTACAAATTTTTGTTATGGTGGCGAAGAAATATATGAAATAGAAAATTTAAAAAATTAAATTTTTAATTATTTTCTATAAATAAGCATCTCAATTATTATGATAATGAGTTTAAGTTTAAAAAAAATTTAAATTTTATTCCTATGACTGATATAAAAGAAAAGAAAGAAAACATAAAAATGCATTTAAAAGATTTGAGGCAAAACTTAAAGAAAATGCATTTAGAAGTCACGGAAGACTTAGTATTACCGAAGCCAAATGAAGTAAAAGACTTGATAAATAAAATGGATAAACTACTAAAATTAATAGAATCAAAATAAACTATAATTGAAAAAATATAGAATCATCATAAAGTTAAAAAAATGAAAATAATAAAACAATTTCCATTAATAATTCTAATTGCAGTTTTCTTGATTTCTTGTAGGACATCAACTAATAAAGAGTATCCCATAAATAATTTGGAAAAAAATATTGATGAGAATCTTAATAAAGAAAAAAAAAGAATGGAAATAAAGTTTTCTTGTGGAGAGGATGGTATTTCAGAATACTTAGATGATGGATGGAATATTTTAAAAGAAGATTCTCAAGAAAAAATTTGCACCTGGAAATCTGTTCCTGCCACAAAAGATTGTAATATGGAAAAAGATAAAGGTTGTAAAGTAACAAAGCCAGATAAAATAGGTGAAGAGAAAATTTATTTATTGGAAAAATAAATTTAATATATGACTCCAAAAACAGAACTCTTAGTTGATTTAATTTTTAAGAAATTAAAAACCTACAAAAATAAAAAAATATGTCTAGAAAAAGAAAGTTTGAATAAATTTATTCATTCACTATTTAGAGAAACCTGAATGCAGGACTTATTTAAGTTAACTGCTATATTTGAATAAATTTTTTATTTAGTAAAATGGATAGTTTTTCCTCATTAACTATTATTTTGTCAGTAATTTTTATAGCAAGTCTTTATTTTTTATTTAGGGTTACATCTAGTAAAAAGAATTAGAAAATATTTTACATTATTCTTAAATGATAGGATCATCTCTTAGTAGTAAAACTGTATGCTTATTTAAACCATCATTAATCCATTCCTTGTATTCTTCCAGGACACACTTTTTATCAGGATTATTTAGAAGATTAATTCTTTTTTTTGCATTATCTAAAACTAATTGAATACAGTAATAATAATCTTTATAATTTTCTTGCATAAGTTTTTTATTAGAGTTTAGTAAAAATAATATCTAATTCTGTATTGAAAATTACAATAATAAGCGTTGATTTAATAAGAGTATCAAACAATACGGAAGAATTTTTAATATATTTGGGATAATTATATTTTTATGAAATCCTATGTCCTACGAAGCAGGCAGTAAAGAATGTAGACATTTAATTGAAGCAAAAGAAAGCCTTCTATCAACATTAGATGCGTTAAGTAATATAAATTCGACAGATCTAATACAAATCCAAATTAAAGAAATTTACAATAAATTAGAGCAGATGCACGATAATAGAAAAAAAATAGAATCAGCTACAAATTATCTTTAATATATTTAAAATAATCTAAAGATTTCAAAATTGAGTTTTTATCTTCGTAACTCTTTTGTCTGATAATAAATCCAATAAAGCATCAAGCTGTGCGAGCACTTCCTTTGCTTCATTAAGATCTGGCAATAAATCTTCTTTGATAAGCATTTGATGCATCTCTCTAAGCTCTAACCTTATATATCTAAGGTGAGAACATACTTCCTCTCTCTTAGTTGCACTCATATTTCCTTTTTATTCTTTATATTATACAATACGATCTTTTTTTGACTCCCATATCAATTTTGTTAAATTGAAAAATTATTTCAAACCCAATAACATATCAAAATATTTTAAAGTCGAATTGTAGTAATATAACCCCACATGAAAAAGAAAAAATCAAAAAAAAATCAACCTAATTTAAATTTAAAAGATCAAAAATTAGGTCAAACAAAAAATTCTGCTAAATTAGTACTGTTTGTTTTTGGGATAGGTCCAATTATTGGCATAATAATTTTTTTATACACTAAGGGATTTTTTAATTCGCCAACTATTTAAATCTTAAGTAATTGAGATTAACTTTAAAAAATTTTATTTAATAAAATTTAAAAATAATCATTGAAATTTTTTTAATGAAAATATTCTAAATTCTACCAATTTTCTTGCATTTTCTGGATTAGATATTAAAAAGGGGTGGTCTGATAAAAGTTCAAATACCTTATCTATCTTTAATCGTAGATCATCACAATCAATATTTTTCCATTCCTCATCAAATGACATAGCGAAGCTATCAGCATTATCGTATAGTTTATCTTTCATAATATTTGGAATTTAAATTAAGAAAATTTCAGAAATCCTGCCCAATCTGAAAGAGTAACTAGAAGAAGCATTTAAAACAATCCTCATGACTATTTGGGAAATAACTTTTAAGGGGTGTTCTTTAAAATTATACTTTAATCCCATTATTTAAATTCATACATCAGCTCTACTAATCAAAATCTGATAAGATTTGACAGAAATGTTACAATATTGACATATGTATAGGCTCATGGAAATTAAAGTTAAAAGAATAGGATATCTCCCCAGAAAAAGAGTGCTTGAAATAATTGATGAAATATCCAAGAGTGAATCTATAAGTAGATCTAAGGTAGTTGGAATATTAGTTGAGGAAGCATTAGATGCCAGAGGAATTGCGAATTTTGGTTATAGTAATAACAGTAAGTCAAATTTATACAGGTCGGATAATATTAAAGATCTCCAAAGTGAGAATGCCCACTTAAAAGATGCTGAAGACGAATTTGTAGATGATAGTGGATACACAGTTTCAACTCACAAAACTTTAGACCGCTCAATATCTTCTGCAGATATTGAATTAGCAAACAAAATAAATATTCTTAAGGAATCAGGATTAATATGACTTTTATTGAGTAATTTATTTTATTTTTTAATGCATAACATTGAATCATTGTTTATTCTTAGTCAAGAATAATATTCTTTTTACTTAATTGGAATATTAAATCCTTTCAAATATTAATTTTGTAATTAAAAATGAAAGATATTAAATGTCCTTCATGCGGCAAAACTTTCCGAATTGATCCAAGCAGTTTTGAAGAAATACTTCTTCAGATAAAAGACGAGGAATTCAACAAGCAAATAAAAGAAAGACTGATTTTAGCTGAAGAAGATAATAAAAAAGCTTTGGAAATTTTAAAACGAGAGTTAAAAATACAGTTAATAGAGCAAAATCGTATTAAAGAGTCTGAGATCCAAACTCTTGAATCTAAATTAAAAATAGCTGAAGAAAAGAAAACAAATGCTCTTAATGATTTAAAAAATCAAGCAACAAATAAAATTAATTCACTGAATAATGAATTAATCAAGGTAAAGGATGAAATCAAAAACCAGTCTTTAATTTCAGAATTATCTTTAAAAAACAAAGTTAGTGAAGCTGTTACTAATTTAGAAAAAGAAAACTCATCATTAACAAACACCATTGAAAAGATGAGACTCGAACATTCAATTAATGAAAAATTAATTGAAGAAAAGTTTAAAAGCAAAATTAGCGAAAGGGACCTGACTATTCAGGAGTTAAGAGAAATGAAATCTAGATTATCTACAAAGATGATAGGAGAAACATTAGAAATCCATTGCGAAACACAATTTAATCTGAATCGTGCCTCTGCGTTTAAAAACTCATATTTCGAAAAGGATAATGATGCCACTTCTGGAAGTAAAGGTGACTATATATTTAGAGAATTTGATGAAAATAAAACTGAAGTGGTATCTATAATGTTCGAAATGAAGAATGAAAGTTTAAATGGAACTAACAAAAGAAAAAACGAAGATTTTTTAAAAGAATTAGATAAAGATAGAAGACAAAAATCTTGTGAATATGCTGTTCTC